>NZ_JQNA01000002.1:4384598-4697784 GCF_000745015.1 Burkholderia sp. 9120
GGCCAGCTCGCTCACGTTGGGCGGCAGCCGTTCCCCGCAGCGATGCATCTTCAGTGCGATGGCTTCGTCGGCGAGATGCACGACGAACTCGCCCGTGCGCACGATATTGACCGCCGTGTCCTTCAGCGTGCCGTCCGCGACGCGGTTGATGCTGATCATCACGATCGGCGGTTCCTCGCCGAGCATGTTGAACATCGAAAACGGCGCGGCGTTGATCGTGCCGTCGGCGCCGAGCGTGGTGACGAGCGCGATGGGACGCGGCACGATCAGGCTCGCCATCAGTTTGTAGCGCTGGTATTCGGTGATCGCGTCGAAGTCGATTTCCATGTCAGCGCCCCTGAATCGGAACAGCGTGCCCGACGAGGCCGAGCAATTGGCCCAGACTTTTTTCGCCACGCATGCGCGTGATTTCGATGCGCTCCTCGATATGCCGCAAATGCGCTTCCATCAGCGCCATTGCACCCGCGGCATCGCGCGCTTCCAGACAATCGACGATCGCCGCGTGTTCCGCGTGCTCGCACGGCGCGTTGCCCGGCGTCTCGTAGACGCCGACAATCAGCGAACAGCGCGAGACCAGTTCCTTCAGGTAGTTCTGCAGGATCGAATTGCCCGCCAGCGCCGCGATGCGCATATGGAAACCGCTCGCAAGCGTCGCCCATGACGGTTGATCGAAACGATGCATCGCCGCATGCTCGCTCGCGAGTTGTTGACGCAAGGTCTCGATGTCGTGCGCGCTCGCGCGCTGCACGGCCAGTTCCACCAGCATTCGTTCGACCGAGCGCCGCGCTTCGAAAATCTCGCGGGTTTCCTCCGGCGTCGGCTCGGCGATCACCGCGCCTTTGTTCGGGCGCAACACCACGATGCCATCGTAGGCGAGCTTTTCCAGTACGCGGCGCACGACCGCGCGGCCGACGCCGAACAACTGGCATAGCTCGGGCTCCGGCAATTTCGTGCCGGGCGTCAGGCGATGATTCAGCACGCCGTCGAAGATCGATTGATAGAGGCGCGCGTCGACGTCGGCGTCTTCCTTCTGCGCTCCCTTCGGCGTTCTTTTAGCGGTGGCCGCGCCGGCGTTCGCGCTCATGCCTCGGCCGGCTGCAACACGCCGTCCCGTTCCAGTTGGTCCATGTGATCCGCGATCGCGCCCGGCGTGGTGATCCACACGTCGCCGCGCGCGCGTGCCGCGGCGATATGTTCGAGCGCGCGCCGCAAATGCCGCAAGCGATACGGCTGCCCGACCAGATAAGGATGCAGCGCGATGCCCATTACCAGCGCCTGCGGCTGCGCGCCACGGTTGGCCTGGTCGAGCATTTCGTCGAACTGGTCGACGATCATGTCGGCGAACGCGCGGCCGTCCATCAGGCGGCCCACCATCATCGGCAGATCGTTGAGTTCCTGCGGATACGGGATCGACCACAGCGGCGCGCCGCGCGTGGCCATCCGCACCGGACGGTCGTCGTGGCACCAGTTCAGCGTATAGCGGTAGCCGGTTTCGGCGAGCAAATCCGGCGTTAGAGCCGACTCCGAAATCCACGGCGAGAGCCAGCCGTGCGGCGGCGTGCCGGATTCGTCGGCGATCCGTTCGCGGCAATGCAATAGCAGCTCGCGCTCGCCGGCTTCGTCGAGTTCGCTCTGCCGGTGCGCGTTGGTGTGGCCGTGGCCGATCAGTTCGTCGCCGCGCGCCACGCACGCCGCGATCAATTCCGGGCAGTGATCGTAGAGCGCGGTATTGATCAGCGTGCCGGCCGGCATGGCCAGTTGATCGAACAGTTCGATGCAGCGCCATGCGCCCACCCGGTTGCCGTATTCGCGCCAGCTATGGTTCAGCACATCCGGTTGCGGCGACAACGGACCAAGCGCCGCGCCGAGACCTTCGCCAAAGGCAAAGTGCTCGATATTGAAGCCCAGATAAACCGCCAGCCCGCTGCCGCCCGGCCAGCGGAACGCGTCGCGATCGGTGATCGGCCGGTACGAAAAACGGCCGTGCGTGGCGAGCCGTTGACGCGCGCGGTTCTCTGCTACGGACAAATTGCGTGTGTCGTTCATGGAAAGAAAGCGTGGGTGACGAAACGCGGCCGGCGCCGTTGCGGATGAACCGGTTTGGCCGGTTCATGCCCCGCGACGGACCGAAGACGCACCGTGATCGCGCAAACCGGATGGCTCGGATCGCTAACGATCGACGCTGCGGATCGTTTGCAATATATGCGCCAACTCGCCGACGTTAAGCGGACCGGCGTGTCGGCGATCGACGCGCGTCGCGACGCAATGGATGGCACATGTTTTGCATTTACGTCGCTTCGCATAGGCCGTGCGGTTTCTCGCATGCGTGCCGCGCTTCGCCGTTCACGAGGACTTGCCCTTCATGATTCAGCCTGTTTCAAAGGTGCTCGACACCCACGCCGCCGATATCGAACTGGTCCATGTGTCGAAGCAGTACGGCGACGCGCTGGCCGTCGACGCCATCGACCTGCGCATTGCCGGCGGCCAGTATTGCTGCCTGCTTGGGCCCTCGGGATGCGGCAAGACCTCCACCTTACGCATGATCGCCGGGCATGAATCGGTCACCGAAGGTGACATTCTGATCGCGGGCCGCAACGTCACGCGCGCCGAGCCCGCGGCGCGCGGCACGGCGATGGTGTTCCAGAACTACGCGCTGTTTCCGCATCTGAGCGCGCTCGACAACGTCGCGTTCAGCCTGAAAATGCGCGGTATCGCGAAAGACGAGCGCCGCAAGCGCGCCGGCGAACTGCTCGAACTCGTCGCGATGTCCGCGTATGCCGAGCGTAAACCGGCCCAGTTGTCGGGCGGTCAGCAGCAGCGTGTGGCGCTGGCGCGCGCGCTGCTGAATCAGCCCGGTTGCCTGCTGCTCGACGAACCGCTGTCCGCGCTCGACCCATTCCTGCGCGTGCAGATGCGCGCGGAACTCAAGCGCTGGCAGAAGGATCTGGCCATCACGTTCGTACACGTCACGCATTCGCAGGAAGAAGCCATGGCGCTGGCCGATCTCGTGGTCGTGATGAGCCACGGGCGGATCGAGCAGAGCGGCACGCCGCATGAGGTGTTCAACCGTCCGCGCACTGAATTCGTCGCGCGCTTCCTGGGCGGTCATAACGTCTTCAAGAGTAATGGCCACTTGTTTACCGTGCGCGCCGATCATCTGCGGATCGTGCCGCATGGCGTGACGCCCGTGCAGAACGCCAGCGGCGACAGCGGCCTGACGCGGATCGGCGGCGTGCCCTGCACGGTGCGCGAAGCCGAATACCAGGGCACGCATCTGCGCATGACGCTCGATCCGCTCGACGGCTCCCCCGAACTGATTTCGCTCGTCAGCGATAGCGACTATGACCCGGCGCGGCTCGGTCCCGACGCGCGCGTCGTGGTCTGGTGGAACGAGCAGGATGCGCATCCGCTCGCCGCCTGAGCGGCGGCATGCTTGTAGTGAATAGAACGTCAAATCGAACGTCAATCCCGCGTCAACTGAGGAGAAAGCAATGACTGAAGCGAACGAGAGCCCGGCAGCGGCCGCCGTAGAAGGCAAGGAAAAAGGCCTGTCGCGCCGCACGTTCATCAAGGGCGCGGTGGCGGCGGCCGGCATTGCCGGTTTTCCGTACGTGCACGCACAGGAAAAGATCACGCTGCGTTATCTCGGCACGGCGGTCAACCAGAGTTCCGACATTGCGAAGAAGTTCAAGGAAGACACCGGCATCGAGATTCAATACATTCCGGTCACCACCGACGACGTCGCCAAGCGCATCATCACGCAGCCCAACTCGTTCGATATTGTCGACACCGAATACTTCTCGCTGAAGAAACTGATTCCGGCCGGCACGCTGGCGGGCATGGACACGAAGCGCATCAAGCTCGCCGACAAGATCACGCCGGTGCTCACACGCGGCGAAATCAACGGCAAGAAGATCGGCGACCAGGGCACCGCGCCGAAGAAGGTGATGTTCCTGACCGGTCCGCGGTCGACCGAGTTCTCCGCCACGCCAACGCAATGGATGACGCTGATCCCCACCACCTACAACGCGGATACGCTGGGCATTCGTCCCGACCTGATCAAGCGGCCGATCGACAGTTGGGCGGAATTGCTCAACCCGCAATTCAAGGGTAAGGCGGCGCTGTTGAACATTCCCGCAATCGGCATCATGGATTCGGCAATGGCGATCGAGGCGATGGGTCATATCAAGTACGGCGACAAAGGCAACATGACCAAGGCCGAGATCGATCAGACCATCAAGATCCTGATCGAAGCGAAACGCGCCGGCCAGTTCCGCGCGTTCTGGAAGGACTTCAACGAAAGCGTGAACCTGATGGCGTCGGGCGAAGTGGTGATTCAGTCGATGTGGTCGCCCGCCGTGACGAAGGTTCGCACCATGGGCATTGCCTGCAAATTCCAGCCGCTGAAGGAAGGCTACCGTTCGTGGGCCTCGGGTTTCGGTTTCCCGCGCTCGCTGCAAGGCAAGAAACTCGACGCCGCGTATGAGTTCGTCAACTGGTTCCAGGACGGCTGGGCCGGCGCGTATCTGATGCGTCAGGGCTACTACTCCGGCGTGCTCGAAACAGCGAAGACCCACATGCAGCCGTACGAGTGGGACTACTGGATCGAAGGCAAAGCGGCGGCGCAGGACATCAAGGCGCCGGACGGCCAGTTGCTCGAAAAAGCCGGCACCGTGCGCGACGGCGGCTCGTACACGCAGCGCATGGGCGCGATTGCCTGCTGGAACGCGGTGATGGACGAGAACATCTACATGGTGCAGAAGTGGAACGAGTTCATCGCGGCCTGAGTGTCCAGCCGAGCGATCAAACACGCGTTCAATCAAGGGACTAACCGAGCAAGCCATGGCCACCATCGACCTTTCGTCGCGCGCGCAGGACGAGCCCGTCAAGCACCGGCGCGCGCCGGCCTGGCTGCAGGCGACGCCGCTGACGCTGACGTTCCTGCTGTTTTTCATCGTGCCGCTGGTGATCACGCTGATCGTCAGTTTCTGGGACTTCAACGAATACCAGATCATCCCCGCGTTCACGCTGAAGAACTACGCGGCGATCTTCAACGGCTGTTCGTCGATGACCGACGTCTGCGTAACGCTCAAGACCTACTGGTCGACGCTCAAATTCTGCGCGATCGTGTGGGCGGTGACCCTGCTGCTGGGTTTTGCCATCGCCTACTTTCTCGCGTTCCATGTCCGCACCACGAGCATGCAGACAGTGCTGTTCCTCGTCTGCACGATTCCGTTCTGGACCTCGAACGTGATCCGCATGATCTCGTGGATGCCGCTGCTCGGCCGCAACGGCCTCGTCAATCAGGCGCTGATCGGCGCGCATCTGATCGATCAGCCGCTCGAATGGCTGCTGTATTCGAACTTTTCGGTGGTGCTGGCGTTCGTGCATCTGTACACGTTCTTCATGATCGTGCCGATCTTCAACGCGATGATGCGGATCGACCGCTCACTGCTCGAAGCGGCACGCGATGCCGGCGCGAGCGGCTGGCAAGTGGTGCGCGACGTGGTCGTGCCGCTGTCGAAAACCGGTATTGTGATCGGCTCGATCTTCGTGATCACGATCGTGATGGGCGACTTTCTGACGGTCGGCGTGATGGGCGGCCAGCAGATCGCGTCGGTCGGCAAGATCATTCAGGTGCAAACCGGCTATCTGCAGTTTCCCGCGGCCGCCGCCAACGCGATCATTCTGCTGGCCGTGGTGCTGATGATCGTGTGGGCGTTGACGCGGGTCGTCGATATTCGCAAGGAGCTGTGAAGATGCAGGCCATTCGCGTCAAACACCGGGAACGGCGGCCGGCCAGTTTCTACTGGCTCGCGCTGCTGTTCGGCCTGTTCGTGCTGTTCCTGTATGGACCGGTGATCACGATTTTCATTCTGTCGTTTCAGGGCCCCGAGGGCGGTCTCACGTTCCCGATGCGCGGCGTGTCGCTGCACTGGTTCGCGGTGTTGCGCGACGGCGTGGGCGACATCGATATCTGGGCCGCGTTCGGGCGTTCGGTGCGGCTCGCATTGGCGGTGACGGTGCTGACGGTGCTGTTTTCCGTCGCGGCCGGCCTCGCGTTCCGGCGCAAGTTTCGCGGCGATACCGCGGTGTTTTATGTGTCGGTTGCCAGTTTGATCATGCCGTCGATCATCGTTTCACTCGGCATCGGCCTGACCTTCCGCCTGCTCGACAACGGCGTGAAGTATCTGGCCAGCGCGTGGGGCTATCAGTCTTTCGCCGATAGCTATACGACCTCGATGGGCCTGTTCACGTCGGCGCTCGGCGCGCATTTGACGTGGACGCTGCCGTTCGGTCTGCTGGTCATGTTCGCGGTGTTCAACCGCTTCAATCCGGCTTACGAAGAAGCGTCGCGCGATCTCGGCGCGACGCCGTGGCAGAGTTTCCGCCACGTCGTGCTGCCGATCATCGGACCTTCGGTGGTGGGCGTCGCCATGTTCGGCTTCACGCTCTCGTGGGACGAAATTGCCCGTACCTCGCAGGCTATCGGCGACCAGAACACGCTGCCGCTCGAACTGCAGGGACTCACCACGTCGGTCACGACGCCGGTCATTTACGCACTGGGCACGATGACGACCGTGTTGTCGCTGACGGTGATGGGCGTGTCGCTATTCGCGGTGCGGTGGCTATCGCGCAGGCGCGCAGTGGCGGCGTTGAAATAGCGCGGGTGGCGACAGCCGGTCGAGTCGAACCCAGCGCGCATTTCACTTCTCGTGCTAAGAATCGGCCAATTTCTTCGTTGCTAGCGCACGCCCTGCTCCCGTACCGTTCTCCGATTGCGCACCACGCGCACCTGTTTTCGGAGAACCTATGGCAGCAAATGAATCGCAATCAAGCCGGACACACTCCATCGCCGACGCCGCACAACTAGCCGGCGAAGACGAACTGACGCGCCGCTTCGCGCCAGTCTTCGCGCGGATCGCCGAAGGCGCGGTGCAGCGCGAACAGCAACGCGAACTGGCCTATGCGCCGGTCGACTGGTTGCGCGAGGCGGGCTACACCAGACTGCGCGTGCCGACAGCGTACGGCGGCGAAGGCGTGTCGTTCACGGCGTTTCTCACGTTGGTCACGCGACTCGGCGAAGCGGATTCGAATCTGCCGCAAATCCTGCGCGTACACGGCGGTTTTATCGAGTCGCTGCTGGAAAGCGACGACGAGCCGTTGCGCGACCGCTGGTTCACGCGCATCGCGCAAGGCCAGATCATTGGCGGCGCGACCTCCGAGCGCGGCGCCGCGACGGACAACAGCGTGCGTCTCACGCAGACTAACGGCGCATGGCATCTCGACGGCGAGAAGTACTACACCACCGGCACGCTCTACGCGGACTGGGTCGACGTCACCGCGCACGACGGCGAGAGCCATGTGCGCGTCATCGTCAAAGCCAACGCGCCGGGGCTCGAACGTATCGACGACTGGGACGGCTTCGGCCAGCGCCTGACCGGCAGCGGCACCGCGCGCTTCAACCATGTGCCGGTTGCGATCGACAATCTGTACCGCCGCTATCGCGCGTCCGAGCCGCGCAGCAACAGCCTGCTCACCACGTATTACCAGGCGCTGCATATCGCGAATCTGGCGGGCATCAGCCGCGCGGCGTTGCGCGACGCGGTCGTCTTCACGCGGGCTAAAACCCGCACCTTCGGCGTTCCCGGCGAATCGAGTCCGCGTGACAACCCGCTGGTGCAGCGGGTGATCGGACGGCTCGCCAGCCTCGCCTATTCGACGCAGAGCCTGAGCACGTCGCTGGCGCGCGCGATCGACGAAGTCTCGACGGCCCACGCGCAAGGCCGCAGCAATGAACAGGCCTACGTGCATCTCGACATTCAAACGTTTCAGGCGCAGCAGATCGTGATCGAACAGACACTGCAAGCGGCGACGCTGCTGTTCGAAGTGGGCGGCGCGTCCGCGACCAGCGAGTCGCTTCGCTTCGACCGCTACTGGCGCAATGCGCGCGTGCTTGCCTCGCATAACCCGGCGATTGTCCGCGAGGCCGCGATCGGCGACTTCTATCTGAACGGCAACGCGCATAACGAGCGCTTCGGGCTTGAGCCGCAAAGCGCTTCGGTTGCGGTTGCGGTTGCGGCTTCGGCCTCTGTTTCTGTCGCCGCGTAATTAGCCGGCGTCTTCAACTCGGTCGAATCTACGCCGCCCCAGGGCGCCCGGTCGGCACACGCATGCGCTAAGCTTGCGCAACCGAACAGCCCTGACGAGCGCCATGAAGAACCTGCCCGCCTACGAGCCTCCCGTCGACGAAGCCGAACTGCTGCTGAAGTGGATCCGCCGCGCGCGCGAATCGCAGATGAGCCATTACGACATGGCCGACCTGTTATCGGCGCGCGACCGCCAGCTCGGCTGGCTGGTCACCGCGTTGACCGCGTTCGTCGGCACGGCGGTATTCGCGTCGCTGACGGCGGCGGCGGTCGCGCCGGCGTTGCGGATCTTCGTAGGGTTGGTGAGCGTCGCGGCGGCGGTGTCGGCGGCGTTGCAAACTTTTCTGCGCTATGCGGAGCGCGCGGAAAAACACCGCGCCGCCGGTGCGCGCTATGGCGCGGTGCGCCGCCGGCTCGAAGCGATCTTCGCCGGCGACGCCGATGCGCGCGACGGCCACTACCTTGCCGCCACGCGCGAAGAGCTCGACCGGCTCGCCGAAGATTCGCCCAATGTGCCGCCACGCGTGTTTTATCGCACGCAGCGCAAGCTCTCCACCGACCCGCTGCGCAGCCGCGACGCCTGAGCCACGCGAAGCCCTGAAGAGCCCGCGCACACCGGCCCCGTCCGGTCGTCGCGCCACCTCGATCCCGCCACGGCTTAAGCCTCGCTTAAGCGGACGCCGCCCATAATCCGTGACGCTCGGCATACCCGCTCGATCCCCGTGCGATGGCGCCCGGATTCACGCCGCCGCCTTACTGTCCGATACCAGAAGCCTTACATTTTGGCGGCCTTTGAGGTGGCCTGATTATGGTATCGTCCGGCCTGCGCTTTGAATGCGCATGCCACACTCAATCGGGCGCGAAATCGCTCCCCAAAAAAATATCATGGATGTCCAAAACGCCCGTCGCTGGGCACCACGGGGTACACGCGCCTGGCTAGTCGCGGCCGCTGCATTGGCGGTTGCCTGCGACGTGCGCATGTTGCTTCACCCATTAATCGGCCCTTTCTTGCCGGGCACCGCGTTCTGCATCGCGGCGTCGCTGGTCGAGTATTTTTTCGGCCTGGCGCCTGCCCTGACAGTGATGCTGCTCGGCCTCGGCATTGCCGACTATCTGTTCGTGCCGCCTTACGCGGCCATCACCGTGTTCAATCACGCCGACGTGGTGCTGCTGATCTCCTATCCGCTGGTCACGCTGCTCGTCATCATTCTGATCGAACGCTTGCGGCGCTCGCAGTTCCGCGCCGAGTTGATCGCGTCGGTCGCGCAGTCGCGCTATGAAATGCTGCTGCGTCACGATAACGAACGGATGCTCGCGCGCCGCGCCGTCGACGAAACGCACCGGTTGTTGCGCCATCTGTCGCATCACCACCGCACCTTCATTTTTATTCAGGCGCTCGAACGCGATGCGCTGCAGCCGGCCGACGACCTCAAACAGCACAGCGTGCTGCCGCGCCTGCCCAATGAAATCGCGCCGGGCCCGCGCTTTGCCGACGTCGATCCCGACGACATTCAGCGCCTGGGCAAAGCACTGCGCCCCGGCACGCACCGCGTGCGCCTGAAAACCGGCGACGGCGCGGCGAAGCTCACCGAATGCGTGTGCGAACGCTTCACCACGCACGCCGGCGACTTCCTCGTGTTGCGGATCGGAGCCTGAGCCATGAATCAACCGACCCAGCCGACCAGCCTGTTCTTTCCCGGCGACGACCACGCGGTGCTGATGCTGCACGGCCTGTCGAGTTCGCCGCTCGAATTGCGTTTTCTCGCGCGCTATCTGAATGCGGAAGGCTTTACCGCCTGCGCGCCGCTGCTGCCCGGCTATAGCGCCGGCTCCGAAGAAGCCGCGATGGAAACGTGGATCGACGCGGCCGTGCGCGAGTACGACGCGCTCGCCGCACGCTTCACGCATGTGTCGATCTGCGGGCTGTCGATCGGCTCGGCGCTGGCTCTCGCGCTCGCGCATCGGCGTCCGCGGGCGCAATCGCTCGTGTTGTTGTCCTTGACGCTTTCTTACGACGGCTGGGCGATTCCCTGGTATCGTTTCCTGCTTAATTGGGCTTACTACACGCCGATGCGCAAGCGCTGGCGCTATCGCGAGGCAGCGCCGTTCGGCCTGCGCAACGAGGCGCTGCGCGCCAAGATCGCGCGCGCGATGCAGCGTAGCGACTTCAGCGAAGTCGGGCCGTCCACGATCTCATTGCCGGCGCTGCACGAGGCGAGCCGTCTGGCGTCCGAAGTTCGCACGCTGGTGCGCGACATCAAGACGGATTGCCTGATCGTGCATGCGATCGACGACGAGACATCGAGCCCACGTAATGCCCAATTCGTGGCCAGCCATATCGGCGCGGCCTTTTTACGCACAATCTGGCTGGATGACTCGTATCACATGATTACGTCGGACAACGAGCGCGAAATCGTCGCGCGCGAAACCGCGCTGTTTCTGCGCGAAAGCGAAGCCGTTCGTAGCGGCGGAGACGACGGCCGCCAGCCCGTCGTCTCGAAGGCGCTCGCGCGGCGCCTGCGGCAACTTGCGGCACTCGGCAAGGAGCGGGCATGAGCGCGCGCGTGAAGCCTGCTGGGCATGGCCTTGTTGGACACCGCGTTGTTGAGCACCGCCAGCCGGCGCGTGCGTCGTCGCTGACGCTGGCATTGGCGCTAAGCGGCGCGTTGCTGGGTTTGACGACAGCGCAAGCCGCGCATGCCGACGACACGACGCCCGCTACAAACACTGACGCCAGCACCACGACCCCTACGTCGTCCGACAGCAAATGGAAGATCGGCGTTGGCCCCGGCCTGGTGGTCACGCCGAAGTATCCGGGCTCGCGGCAACTGAGCTACATCCCGTTTCCGGCGCTGGACATTTCCTACGACGACCGCTTTTTCTCGCAAGGCCCGGACGTGCTCGGCGTCAACGTGCTGCGCGGGCCGGCCTATCACCTGGGCGCGGCGCTGAGTTTCGACTTCCAGTCGCGCAAGGAGTCGGACGATCCGCACCTGCACGGTCTCGGCGACGTGGACGGCGGTCCCAAGCTGAAGCTGTTCGGCGACTACACGTGGTGGGCGTTCACCGGATCGGTGGCGCTGTATCAGGATATCGCCGGGCATCATCAGGGCACGACGATCAGCACCGATCTGGTGGCGTCCGCGCCGGTGGGCGGCTGGCTGTTCTCGGTCGGGCCGGGTTTCACGTGGGCCAACGGCACGTACACGCGGACCTTTTTCGGCGTCTCGCCGCAGCAGAGCGCGGCGTCGGGTTTGCCGACGTACAACACCAGCGCCGGCGTACGCGACATCCATATGAACGCGATGGTGACTTACGATTTTTCGCGGCACTGGAACGGCTCGGTCGCGGCGACCTTCGGGCGCCTCGAACACAATGCGGCGAATAGCCCGATTACCGAAAAGCGCTTCGAGTTGAATACGCTGGCGTCGGTGAATTACAAGTTCTGATGGTTGTTGAATGCGCGCTTGCCGGGCCGGCTTGCATCGATGTCGGCCCCGACTCAAGCGCGCAATAGGTGAAACGCCGCTCAGGCGTCGTCGCCCAGATCGTCGACCGCGATCCCCAACTCCGCGGCCATGCGCCGCACTACCGTCTTGAGCCGGCTCACTTCTTCCGCGAGACGCTTCTGCTCAGCCTTCACCGCCTCGAACGCGGATAACGGCACGGAGTCGTCGTCATCGCCCGGCTGGGCCAGATCGCTCGCGCTGACTTCGCCGCACAGCAGATGCGTCCAGCGGTTCTCACGCTCGCCCGGCGTGCGCGCCAGTTTGACGACGCGCGGCGGATCGTTGGCCGCGAGTTCGTCGAGAAACGCCTCGACCGATGAGATGTCCGCGAAACCATGCAGGCGTGCGCTGTTCAGGCGCAATTCGGCTGCGGTCTGCGGGCCGCGTAGCAGCAAGGTGGTCAGCAACGCGCCCGACTGGCTCGGCAAGCCCAGTACCCGGTTCATGTTCTGCTCGAAACGCGGCACGCGGCTGCTGCTGCCTTCCATCACCAGACTCAGTCGTTTCAGACCGTCGACGGCGGTCAGCACTTCGGCTTCGGTAGCGTTCATCACCGGCGCGCGGCCGGTTTTCTGATTGCAGCCCAAGGTCAGCGCGTTCAACGACAGCGGATAACTGTCCGGCACGGTGTGCTGCTTTTCGACGAGCACGCTGAGCACGCGCCCTTCGAGCAGGGTCAACGCGCGGAGGGAGGGACGGGAAACAGCGTCGGGAGTGGTGTTCATGGATGATGTTGCGGCTGGAGTCGCCGGGTCTCGTAGATGTGGTGCGTTGCCGTTGCACAGCCTGGCGGCGCTTTCTGGATGGCGGCCCCTATGATAAACGGGCCAGACGGTGCGCGGTGCATGAATGCCGGTCGCCGCGCGCCTACGTTCACGTTCACGCTGCGGGCGGTGAACGCAAGGCCGAACTTCACTCCCCCTTTTTGTTCCGATTGACGAATTTCCATATTCGAGATAATTTCCCGAATATGGAAAATATACACCCCGACGACAACGCCATCGACCGCCGCATCGCGCAGCGTCTGCGAGCGCTACGCGCCGAACGCAACTGGTCGCTCGACGATCTCGCGCGGCTCAGCGGCGTCAGTCGCGCCACGCTGTCA
This sequence comes from Burkholderia sp. 9120, assembly GCF_000745015.1. Classification (NCBI taxonomy): domain Bacteria; kingdom Pseudomonadati; phylum Pseudomonadota; class Betaproteobacteria; order Burkholderiales; family Burkholderiaceae; genus Burkholderia; species Burkholderia sp. 9120. The sequence continues at coordinate 4,397,363 of NZ_JQNA01000002.1, forward strand.
CGCCTCGAAAACGCCGCCGTGAGCCCGACCGCGAGCGTGCTCGGCAAGCTGTGCGTGGCCTATGGCCTGCCGATGTCGCGCCTCATGCATATGGTCGAAGAGGACTTCGCGCCGCGGGTGCCGCGCGCCGAGCAGCCCTTGTGGACCGACGCCGCGGCCGGCTTCCGGCGTCGCTCCGTGTCGCCACCCGCCCAGGCGTTGGCCGGCGAAGCGCTGGAGTGCGAACTCGAACCCAGCGCGCACATTACCTACGACGCGTCGCCGAGGCCGGGCCTCGAACATCATCTGATTCTGCTGGACGGCCAACTGCGAATCACCGTCGACGGTCAGAGCCACGATCTGCAGCCTGGCGATTGCCTGCGCTACCGGCTGTTCGGCCCGAGCGCTTTCGTGACGCCCGCACACAGCGGCGCCCATTACTTTCTTTTCATCGTGTGAGCCGACATGAGCGCCATGACCATCACCCCTTTTTCCGCCGACGATCTCGAACGCCATCTGCCGGAACTCGGTACGCTGCTGCATGCTTGCGTGCATGACGGCGCCAGTGTCGGTTTCGTGCTGCCCCACGGCGTCGACGAGAGCGAAGCGTTCTGGCGCGGCAAGGTGCTGCCGACGCTGCGTAATGGCCGGCTGGTTCTGCTTGTCGCGCGTGAAGGCGACGCAATCGCCGGCACCGTGCAACTGGATTACGACACGATGCCGAACCAGCGACATCGCGCCGAAGTGCGCAAGCTGCTGATTCATCCGGCGTGGCGTCGTCGGGGGATCGCCCGTGCGTTGATGATGGAGTTGGAGCGGCACGCGCTGCGTTTGCAGCGCAGCCTGCTCACGCTCGACACGCGTACCGGCGATCACGCCGAGCCGCTGTACATCGCACTCGGCTATCAGGCGGTCGGCATGATCCCGGGCTACGCGCGCGGACCGGACGAGGAACGCTTCGACGCCACGACGATCATGTATAAGTCACTGCGCCCGCGACACCTTGAAGATGAATCGCGAATGGACGGATCGGCGCGATGAATAACCCATGCCGCGTGCTCCCCGAGCAGGTCGGCGTCATACTGCCGACCGTTACATGCGGCCATCGCCAGGCGCCGCACGCTCATTCGGAATCGCTGGATTTTCTGTCGCGCGGCACGCCTCGTTCGAGAAGGTGAACCTTGCTGGCCTGACCCGCTGCCGCGTCGATATGCGCCTCGATGAACTCCAGCGCACCTTCCGCGACTTCGCGTGGCGGCAACTTCTTCAAGGCCTCCGCTGTGCGGCCCGTTTCATGCGCGACAAACTCGGTGTTGTAGTCCACGTTGTCTTTCAGTGACGCGCCCTTGTACCCTTTCGCATCGATTGCGTATAAGTCGTAGTGACCCTCCCCGTATTCACCGTTGCCGAAGATGCGGGCACCTTCCGGCGTTTCAGAAACGATAATCGCGTCGCCCTGGATCATCTTCTGAATTCCGCCGAAGTGATTGGACGGACTAAAGCCATGCGCGGCGATCTCTTCTCGAAGACCGGGACGCTCAACCCGATACACGGTTGAAAACGACGACTTCTCCAGCATGCCGACTTCATTGATATGCATGCCGCGCGGCACGGCGTTCGGGCTGAGATAGGGATTGGGACCGCGTATTCCGGCATGACTGGCGGACGGCGCGCTGCCTTGCGCCGAATCGGCCGGCCGGTCTGCCGTGGTCCCATCCGGGCGACCCGCTGCGGGCGTGGGTGATGTGTCCTTCGGCGATGCTGGACGCGACGGTGCGGGCGACACGTCCATTGGAGAGGGAGGACGGACTGGAACCCCGGATGGCTTCTGGAGCATCTCGGTCGGGCCGCCGGCTAACACCGCGAAAGATATCGCCAATAAAATATCGAGGGTCGATTGCTTCGGCTGCTTCCCTTCGTTCGCTGGTACCGAACCCGCCTCGCACGTGCCGCTCTGGCGGTTATTCCAGTTGAAATGCCTGCACTGGAATTCGCTCCAGGTCTCCTTGCTGGACTGCCATCGCGGTTCAGTCAACGCCCGTTGCGTACGAACGTGCGCTGCGCCCGCGTGACCGTCTCCCGGCAAGAGACTCGGCCCCTGTCCCGTCGGCGCGTTCGTCTTCGTAGGATCGGGGCGAGAGGCCGGGGCCATGGACTGCTGCCCGCCGGCGCTAGCACCGGTGCCGACAGACTTCCTTTGAAATGCAGATTGAAGGGGGGAATCGCTCCGAATGGGCATGCTCATGTCGTTCATCCGCCTTTTCCAATGTCGTCCGCCGGGGTAGCAGACTAAGGAGTCAGCATAGACATGACGACAGTCAGGCGGTCATAGCGGAGTAACGCAACGACACGCCGACACAACGACACGCCGAAGGCGGAGCATTGGCCCGGGAATGCTATCGAACCGCTTACCGACGCGAATCGAGCGCGATCCGCACCGCGAGTCCGGCGAGCACCGTGCCCATCAACCAGCGCTGCACCCTCAGCCACACGGGACGACCCGCGAGGAACCCGGCGATCGACCCCGCCATGCTCGCGATAATCGCATTCACCGTCACGCTGACCACGATCTGCACGCAGCCGAGAGCCAGCGACTGCAACAGCACACTGCCATGTCCCGGCGAAATGAATTGCGGCAGCAGCGACAGATACATCACCGCGATCTTCGGATTCGCGATGTTGGTGACGAAGCCCATGGTGAACAGCTTACGGGGGCTATCGTGCGGCAGATCGCGCAGCTGGAACGGCGAACGGCCGCCGGGTTTGACTGCCTGCCACGCGAGATACAACAGATACAGTGCGCCGCCGAAGCGCAATGCGTCGTACGCAAACGGCACCGTGAGCAATAACGCGGTAATGCCGAACGCCGCGCAGAACATATAGAACACGAAACCGAGCGCCACGCCGCCGAGCGACACGAGACCGGCGCGCTTGCCCTGACAGAGCGATCGCGAGATCAGATAGATCATGTTCGGTCCCGGCGTGAGCACCATGCCGAGTGAAACCAGACCGAAAGCGAGCAGCGTTGTGAAAGCGGGCACGGCGTTCTCCTCGTTGATGAATGGGAATTGTGCCGCCGACTATAGCCGATCGCCGCCACGCCGACCCGGTACACAATCGCAGCACACGCACAGGACAGCGCGCACGCATACCCACGCTCGGACCGCACACACGCGCTGCAACGCAGCGCACGAAACACTTGCGGCAATAATTTTTGCCCGGTATCGTCGTGCCGTTCTGCAATGCAGCGCGGGAGAGATCGTCATGCGGTTAGTGACGACGCCGACGGAGCAACCGCCCCGGAAACTCTCAGGCAAAAGGACCGCGCAGCGGGAACATCTGGAGAGCGACGCCGCCGACACTTGCGCGCGTCCACCGAAGGGGATTCCCCACTCCGGCTCGCATTGAGCCGGCATGGCGCGGGAAGAAACTCTCAGGTACAGGGACAGATGGGGCATCGACGCCGGTTTCGACACGAAATCGACACCGGTGATGCTCAACTCATCTGGACTATGTCATGTCACGAATCGCCATTATCGGCGCCGGCATTACCGGCGTCACGACCGCTTACGCCCTCGCTCAACGCGGCCACCACGTCACGGTTTTCGAACGCCATCGCTATGCGGCAATGGAGACGTCGTTCGCCAACGGCGGCCAGCTATCGGCCAGCAACGCCGAAGTCTGGAACAGCACCGCTACCGTGCTGAAGGGGCTGCGCTGGATGCTCACGCGCGACGCCCCGCTGCTGCTCAATCCACTGCCCACGTGGCACAAATACTCGTGGATGGGCGAATTCCTGCGGCAGATTCCGCACTACCGGAGCAACACCGTCGAGACCGTGCGGCTCGCGATTGCCGCGCGCGAACATCTGTTCTCGACGGCGCGTAGCGAGGGCATCGAGTTCGATCTCGAACGGCGCGGCATTCTGCATATCTACAAAACGCAGAAGGAATTCGCCGCGGCGAACAAGGTGAATGCGTTGCTGCGCGAAGGCGGCCTCGACCGCAATCCGGTGTCGGCGACCGAGTTGCAGCGGATCGAGCCCACGCTGCAAGGCGATTTCTTCGGCGGTTTTTTCACGCCGTCCGATTCGACCGGCGACATCCACAAGTTCACGCGCGGTCTCGCGGATGCCTGCGTGCGGCACGGCGTCGAGTTTCACTACGACGCCGAGATCACGGCGATCGAGCAGCCCGTGGAGGGCAAGTTTTCGCTGACGGTCAATCTGGAAGGCGAGTCGCAGCGCTTTGCGTTCGAGCGGATCGTCGTCTGCGCCGGGGTGAAGAGTCGCGATTTCGCGGCGATGCTCGGCGATCACGTGAACATCTATCCGGTGAAAGGCTATTCGATCACGGTCTGTCTCGACGACGAAACCAGTCGGCGGCGCGCGCCATGGGTGAGCCTGCTCGACGACAGCGCGAAGATCGTCACCAGCCGGCTCGGTGTGGATCGATTCCGCGTGGCGGGCACGGCGGAGATCAACGGCTTCAACCGCGATATCCGCTCGGACCGGATTGCGCCGCTGGTGGACTGGACACGGCGCTACTTCCCCGAAGTGTCGACGTCGCGTGTGATTCCGTGGGCGGGTTTGCGGCCGATGCTGCCGAGCATGCTGCCCAAGGTGGGACGCGGCAAACGGCAAGGCGTGTTCTACAACACCGGGCACGGGCACCTCGGGTGGACGTTGTCGGCGGCAACGGCACAGGCGGTGGCTGCGGCGATTGTGTAGCCTCCGTTTGCAACGCGCCCCTGCTGTGGGACGTCCCCCTACAGCAGGGGCGAACGCCTTTGTGGATGGCGATCACGGCGGCAAAGGCCGAATGCAAAATCCGTCACATCTGCTAGTGTTCTCCCATCCCCGCAATCTCCGTGGAGAACTCATGCCACACCACCGTTCCACGAAACACAGCACGACCAGCCCGCGCCTGACCGACGCTCAGATCGCCGCCGAAGCAACCCGTCGCCTCGCGTGGGATACCGCGGTTCCCGAGCACGCCGTCAAGGTGAAAGTCGCCGCCGGTCGCATCACGCTGCGCGGCGAACTGCAACGCGATCAGCAACGAATCGCCGCCCTCGAAGACGTCACGCGTCTGTTCGGCGTCACCGGCGTATTGGATCGCACGACCATCAAGCCGAAATAAGAGGCTAGGTCAGCGGAAAAGAAAGCGGCCAGATCAGTTCAATGCGCCTCAGCGCGCAACAGCGTCCGGCAATGCCGCGCGATCTGCTTCTCTTCCTCGGTATGAATCGCCCTCACCTTGCCCGCCGGATCGCCCTCCACGAGTCCCATGAAAGCAAGCCCGTCGCACACGCGCTTGCGAATCCCCGCGCTGTGTTCACCGATCCCACCCGTGAACACCAGCAGATCGATCCCGCCCAGCAACGCCGCATACGCGCCAATGGTTTTGCGCACCGCCGTAGCGAACGCATCGAGCGCCAGCGCCGCATTGGCATCGCCCGACGCGGCCAGTTTTTCCAGCGCCTGCATATCGCTTTCGCCATCCGTATAACCGGCGAGGCCGCTGTGCCGATTCAATAGCGTCTCCAACGCGGCGGCGTCCAACTTCTCGACCCGCATCAGATACAACAACACGCCGGGATCGAGATCGCCGCTGCGCGTGCCCATCGGCACACCGCCGGTCGGCGTCAACCCCATCGACGTATCGACCGACTTACCCTCGCGTAGCGCGCACAGGCTCGACCCGTTGCCGAGATGTGCGAACACCGCGCGAGGAGGCAGCGCGTTGCCGAGCTGCGTGACCAGCGACTCATACGACAGCCCGTGAAAACCGTAGCGGATCACCCCCGCCTTTACATACCGCCGTGGCAACGCGAGTTGCGCCGCGCGCGGCGGCAGCGTTGCATGAAACGCGGTATCGAAGCAGGCGAAATGCGGCGCGTCGCCGAAAATCCGCGCGGCCTCGTCGATCAGTGCGAGCGCCGGCGGAATATGCAGCGGCGCGAAATGCACGGCGTCCTGCAGACGCTGACGCACCTCGGGCGTGAGCCGCTGATGCTTGCGCAAATGCGGCCCGCCATGCACCACCCGATGCCCGACCGCCGCGGGCCGCCCATGACCCTGCTGCGCGAGCACCTCGGCGAGCTTGCGCAACGCGTCGGTCTGCGACTCCAGCACCCGCTCCTGCTGCACCAGCACGCGGCCGTCCGGCGCCTTGATCAGCAGGCCGCCGTCGCCGCGCCCGATGCCTTCCGCACTGCCGGCGAGCAGCAACGCTTCGTCGCCGCTCGCGTAGGTGAACAGCCCGAACTTCAGCGACGACGAACCGCTGTTCAGCACCAGAATCGTCGGCGCCGGGGCGCGCTCTTGAGGTTCCATCGCCTGCCTCGCTCAGCCTTTCCAGGTCCAGTTGCGGATCTCTTCCTTGTCGATGCCTTCGGCATGCGCATAAGCAAGATGCTCGATGATCTGGCCGCGCAGCCATTCCTTCGCATGGTCGCCGACGCCGCGCAACGCCGGCACGCGATCGATCACGTCGATGGCAAGCGAGAAACGGTCCACCTGGTTGATGATCGCCAGTTCGAGCGGCGTATTGATGTTGCCCTTCTCGTGATAGCCGTGCACGTGCAGATTGTCGTGATTGGTGCGGTTATAGGTCAGCTTGTGCACCAGCGAAGCATACGAATGGAAGTTGAAAATCACCGGCTTGCTGGTAGTGAAAAGCGAATCGAAATCGCGGCTCGACAGCCCATGCGGATGCGCATGCTCGGGCATCAGACGGAACAGATCGACCACGTTGACGAAGCGGATCTTCAGATCGGCGAAACGCGCCTTCAGGATCTCTACCGCGGCGAGCGCCTCCATGGTCGCGATATCGCCCGCGCAGGCGATCACCACGTCCGGCTCGACGCCCTGATCGGTCGACGCCCAGTCCCAGATGCCGATGCCTTTGGTGCAATGCGTGACGGCCGCGTCCATGTCGAGATACTGCAGATGCGGCTGCTTGTCGGCGACGATCACGTTGACGTAATCGCGCGAACGCAGGCAATGATCGGCCACGCTCAGCAGGCAGTTCGCGTCGGGCGGCAGATAAATACGCACTACGTCCGGGCTTTTATTCGTGACCACATCGAGAAAGCCGGGGTCCTGATGCGTGAAGCCGTTGTGATCCTGACGCCAGACCAGCGACGTGATCAGCAGGTTGATCGACGGCACCGGCTGCCGCCAGCCGAGGTCGCGCTTGGCTTTTTCCAGCCACTTGGCGTGCTGGTTGAACATCGAATCGATCACGTGGACGAACGCTTCGTAGGTCGCGAACAGGCCGTGACGGCCGGTCAGCACGTAACCTTCGAACCAGCCTTCGAGCGTATGTTCGCTCAGCATTTCCATCACGCGGCCATCGGTGGAAAGTTCGCCGCCGTCGGCGTCGCTCGCTTCGGTTTGCGCGAGCCAGGTCTTTTCGGAGGCCTCGTAGATCGCCGTCAGCTTGTTGCTGGCGGTTTCGTCGGGGCCGAACACGCGGAAGTTCGTCATGTTGTTGCGCATCACGTCGCGCAGGAATGTGCCGAGCACTTCGGTGGGCGACGTGTACGAGGCCGCCGGTTTTTTCACCGCGACCGCGTAGTCGCGGAACGGCGGCAGGTCGAGCGTCTTGCACAGCAAACCGCCGTTCGCGTGCGGATTGGCGCTGATACGGCGCGCGCCTTCGGGCGCGAGCTCGCGCAGTTCTTCGACGAGACGCCCCGCTTCGTCGAATAGCGATTCGGGTTCGTAGCTGCGCAGCCAGTGTTCGACCAGCTTCAGGCTTTTGCTATTCGTGACCGGATCGAGCACCGGCACCTGGTGCGCGCGCCACGAGCCTTCCACTTTATGGCCGTCCACTTCCTTCGGGCCGGTCCAGCCCTTCGGTGAACGCAGCACGATCATCGGCCAGCGCGGTCGCGTGGCGTCGTTGCGTTCGCGCGCATGCTGCTGGATCGCGCGGATTTCGCCGATGCATTGTTCGAGCGTCGCGGCCATCTGCTGATGCATCGTGTCGGGGTCGTCGCCTTCGACGAAATACGGCTTGTGGCCGTAGCCGGTCAGCAGTGCTTCGAGCTCTTCACGCGGAATCCGCGCGAGGATGGTCGGATTGGCGATCTTGTAGCCATTCAGATGCAGCACCGGCAGCACCGCGCCGTCGCGGATCGGGTTGAGGAATTTGTTCGAGTGCCACGAGGTGGCGAGCGGGCCGGTCTCGGCTTCGCCGTCGCCGATCATCACGGTGACGATCAGGTCGGGGTTGTCGAACGCCGCGCCATAGCCATGCGACAGGCTGTAGCCAAGCTCGCCGCCTTCATGAATCGAGCCAGGCGTTTCGGGCGTGCAGTGCGAACCGATGCCGCCGGGAAACGAGAACTGCCGGAAGAAGCGGCGCATGCCGGCTTCGTCTTCGCTGCGGTCCGGATAGATCTCCGAGTAGTGTCCTTCGAGGTAGCAATTGGCGAGCGTGGCGGGCGCGCCGTGACCGGGGCCGGCAATGTAGATCAGATTCAGATCGAGCTTGCGGATCATCCGGTTCAGATGCACCAGCAGGAAGCTTTGTCCCGGATCGGAGCCCCAATGGCCTAGCAAGCGGTTCTTGATGTGTTCGGGTTTGAGCGGCTCGCGCAACAGCGGGTTGTCGCGCAGGTAGATCATGCCGGCCGACAGGTAATTGCAGGCCCGCCAGTAGCGGTCCATCTTGCGCAGCGTGTCGGGATCCAGAATCGTCGGCGGGGTCGCACGTGAGGTTGCTTCGGCCATGGCGTCACTCCTCGAAAAGGACTGTCAGGCAGGTTAGCGGGTGCTGCGGCGATGATGCGTGACATGCGCGGGCTTTTAAAAAAAGCGATGAAACGGCCGGCTTGTCATGCGCATGACATAACGGAAGCGTCAAAGCAAAGACTCGACGCGCATCGCGTGGCGGGACTTCGTCGACGATTGTCAGGGGTTGTGACCCAGAGTGCGCGTCATGGTTCGACGCAATTCGCTCATGCTTTGATATAGATCGCGTTTGCCGCGCTCAAGCGACGGCCGACACGAGCATCGGCCGCGATTGTGAGGTAAAAACTAGTCGGCCGTGCGCGCCTTTTTGGTCGGCGAACGACCTGCCTCCAGCGCGATCTCCTCCCGTCCCGGCGGACGGTAACGCCATTTACCGGCGCTCGGATCGTTACGGGCGTCGTCGTGACGTCGTTGCTCGGCACGCGCCTCGTCGGCACGGCTGAGTTCCGCGCGCCGGTCACGCGTGGCGGCAGGCGTATCGGACTGACGCAGCGTTGACGGCGGCGGTCGTTGCGTGGGTAGTGACGACATGATGACTCCCTGATCGAGGATAGGCGTGAGACTGCTTGGGAAAGGATTTGCCGGTCAGCGCTTCTTGCCTGTCCAGCGGCGGTCCGGGCGATGCAGAAGATGGATTTGACGCAGGTAGATCGAAGCGCCGAACATCAGCGCCGTGCCGGCCACGATGCCCCAGATTGCGGATGTCATGATTTTCCTTTTGGCCCGCCTGTCACGCAGCGCCTGAGCGCCGGCAACGAAACCGCAGGCAATCGACGGCGCATGTGGCTGACTTTGAACAAACCCGCATCACTCGTGCCGCGATGCACGGAGTATGCGCCCTAATGAACCACACGTCTGGTCGCCGTTCTATCGCGCGGTGCAGCGGCCGGCCGGTGCTCATGCGTTAGACTTTAAGCACGGATTAAGCGAACCGGTTTATGCTCGCCGCGCGGTGCGCATCGGCGGAGCGCATCGGACGCGTGTAGCACGCCTTCCTCTCATCCTTCATTCTCAACGGCCATCATGTCGACACCCAGCCGCTTCAAGGCGCCTCTGATTCTCGTTCTTTCGATCGTGCTGCTGTTCGCGGGCGTCTCTGTGCTGATCGGTGTGTTCGGGTTGCTGGTCAAGCTGTTCGGGGTGACCTGACGCGAGGCCGGACATGCGAGGTGGGCACGGGATCTGCGCGGACTGTACGCGGACTGTGTATTCTGAGCGTTCGCGCGGCGCCAGCATGGCGCCCAGGCTCATTGCAAGGAGATTCCATTGACCCACCATCCTGAACCCTCCCCGGCCGACCCGTCGAAGATCGATCCTGAACTGATCGAACTCGCGCAGCAGGTATTCGATCTCGCACGACGCGGCGACGCCACGATGCTGGCCGCGGTAATCGAAAAAGGCGCACCGCCGAATCTGCGCAACGACAAGGGCGACAGCCTCGTGATGCTGGCGAGCTACCATGGTCACGCGGATGCGGTGCGCGTGCTGCTCGAACGCGGCGCCGATCCGAACCTGCGCAACGACAACGGCCAGACGCCGATCGCGGGCGCGGCGTTCAAGGGCTTCGACGCGGTGATCGAGACGTTGCTCGCGCATGGCGCGGATGTGGAAGGCGCGTCGCCCGACGGCCGCACCGCGCTGATGGTTGCCGCAATGTTCAACCGCACTGCGATCATGGAGTTGCTGATTGCGCACGGTGCCAACCCCAACGCGCGCGACGCGAACGGCGTGAGCGCGCTGGATGCCGCCGGCCGCATGGGCGCGGGAGACACGCAGGCGCGGTTGAAAGAACTCGGCGGCGCCTGAGTTCCGGTTTTCTGTTGAAGCGCTGGAGTGGCGTTGGTCCAAGCGTCATGCCATGCCTTAGTACGGCACGGCATGAAGCGTGGCAGCCAACCCAACTCGCAACCGGGAAGGGCTACCGCCCGTATCAGCCCTTCCCGCCCAGCAGCGCATCCAGATCGATCTCCGCCAACTCGCCGATCCGTTCGACGCTTACATCCGCCGGCGGATTGCTGGAGATTTCCTTCGGATCGAAAGCGTAGTGCCCCTGGCGCGGAAACACCGTGGTCAGCTTCTCGCCCCACGCCTTCTTCATCGCGGTCAGAATGCGCAGCTTGTCGTCGACCATCACATAGTGGCGCGCCGGGTAGCACTCCATCACCTGATCGAGCATCTGCTCCTTGTGGATGTAGATCAGCACGCGCCCTTCGACCTCGTCCCATAGACCCGAACGGGCAATCTTGCGCGGCTGGAACACCACGTCGCCATCGGACAGAATCACCGTAGGCCCGCGTTGCGCGACGTGCCGCAACGCATCCAGCGCGCCCGGATAGAGCCGGTTCGCGAACGGATACTCGATCAGAAACGACGCCATCAGCAACAGGCGCGTGTCGCGCGGATGTTCGAGCCGGTAGCGCTGCAACGCGCCAAGATAGTCGGCGTAACCCAGTTCCGAACGCAACTGCTCGAAAATCTCCCAATAGCGTGCGCTGTTTTCCGCACCGAACGACTTCATCATGTGCGCGCGCAAATCCGCCAGCACATGATCGTTGTCCAGCAAGGTGTTGTCGCAGTCGAACAGAAACACGACGTCGTGCGGCGTGGAGGGGGTGGCTGACATTGCTGCTCCGTTGATTAACTCTTCTGCCCGTCGGGCGGCGTAGCGGCTTTCTCGACGTGGCCGCCGAAGTCGTTGCGCATGGCCGACAACACCCGGTTCGAGAAGTCCGCTTCGCCGCGCGAACTGAAGCGCGCGAACAGCGCCGCGCTCAGCACCGGCGTAGGCACGCCTTCGTCGATGGCGGCCGCGACCGTCCAGCGCCCTTCGCCCGAATCCGATACGCGGCCCGCGTAGTTCTTCAGCTCGGCATCGTTGACCAGCGACCCCGCGATCAGATCGAGCAGCCACGAGCCGATCACGCTGCCGCGACGCCAGACCTCGGTGACCTCGGCGAGATTCAGATCGTATTGATACAACTCGGGACGGCGCAGCGGCGTGGTTTCAGCGTCGACTTCACGCGCGTGTTTGCCGGCGTCGGCGTGATGCAGGATATTCAGCCCCTCGGCGTACGCGGCCATGATCCCGTACTCGATGCCGTTGTGAACCATCTTCACGAAGTGCCCCGCGCCCTGCGGCCCGCAATGCAGAAAGCCCTGATCCGCCGTGCTGGCGCTGGCCGTGCGGCCCGGCGTGGGCGTCGCCGCCCCCGCGCCCGGCGCGAGCGCCGCGAAGATCGGTTCGAGGTGTTTCACCACCTCCGGCTCGCCGCCGATCATCAGACAGTAGCCGCGTTCGCGACCCGCCACGCCGCCGCTCGTGCCGACGTCCACGTAGTGCAGCTTGCGTGCGCCCAGTTCGTTACCGCGACGAATGTCGTCGTGGTAATAGGAGTTGCCGCCGTCGATCACGATGTCGCCCGGTTCCAGCAGCGGCACCAGCTTGTCGAGCGTGGCGTCGACCACGGCGGCCGGCACCATCAGCCAGATGGCGCGCGGTTTCTCCAGTTGCGCGACGAGGTCTTCGAGCGAGGTGACGCCCGCCACGCCGTCCTGTTTCAGTTTGTCCACCGCCGCTGCCTGCACGTCGTAGGCAATGCAGTGCTGACCGCCTTTCGTGAGGCGTCGCACCATGTCGGCGCCCATGCGTCCCAATCCAATCATGCCTAGCTGCATATCTCGCTCCGGAAAGTGCGTCGTTGCGTTGCTCGCCCTGGTTCGTTTTGCTGTGCATCACCGCGCGCGCCAAAAGACGATACGCCTCTTTGCAGAGGTTTTGCACGGCGTAAAGTTCCGCGTGAATGGAATTGGTTTGGTGTGCCGCCCGTGTGGGTTTCGATTCGGCTGACGGTCGTCTTACAGGTGGGTCTTTTTACGCGGCTGTTGCGTGTGGGTTTTGCACGTTGCGCTTAGGCCCGGTCACGCCGTCCACCGCCGCGTGCCTGCAACTTCACATATTGCGCACGCGCGAAGCGCTTCACCGCGCGCCACATCAGCGGATAGCGGTCGCCCGGCACCGCGAACAGCACCAGCGCACACAACGCCAGCAAGCCGCAAAACAGAAACGTGCCGCGATAGCTGAACGCCTGCACCAGCAAGCCCGACAACACGCCCGACAGAATCGAGCCGACCCGCGCCGCGTTGAAGAACAGCGCGGTGGCGCGGCCCGGCGCATGCGGCATCAGATCCTGCACATAGGTCATGCCGAGGCACGAGGTCACGGCGACCACGAACGCGTTGAGGATCTGCATCGGGATCAGCATATGCACCGTGCCGGCCATCGACATGCCGACGAAATACACCGCGTGCACCGCCGCGCACGCCGCCAGCCAGTTCGGCTTGTGCAGCGAGGACGACTTCGCGCCGAGCGCGAGCATCATCGGGATTTCGGTCAACGCGCCGAGGCCGAGCATCACCGACACGTCCAGATGCGTGCCGTTCAGGCCATGCACGATGTACAGCGGCAGCACGATCATCGTCGCATTCGCGGCGAGCCCCAGCAGCGTGAGCGCGGCGACCGCGCGGCCGATGTCGTTGGCCGACGCGACGCCGGGCAGGTCTTCGTGTGCGTCTTCGCCCGGCGTGGTGAGCGGCGGCACGGTGATCGACGCCGACGGCTCCGACGCGGTGTCTTCCACCGTGTGGTCGCCCAGATGACCTTGCGGCTCGCGCATACGCCAGACGATCGCCGCGCAGGCCGCGAAACTGGCCGCGGCGAACAGGAACAGGCCGTAGAAACTGCTGGCGGCCAGCACCAGCGCACCCACCGACGGCCCGAACACCCACGCCGCCGACAGAATGGTCCGCAAGGTCGCGCTGGCGAACACGCGCTCGGCCGGGTCGCCGACCGGCAACGCCGCGCGGCTGAACGAGAAGACCATGGAAATCGCCGAGCCGCCCGCGCCGATAAAGACGATGCCGACCGCCAGCAGCAAGCGGTAATCACGCACCACGCATAAACACAGATAGCCGAGCGCGGCCGCCACCAGTGCCGCGAGCAGCAACGGGCGATGCCGTCCGCTCGCATCGCTCCAACGGCCCGCGAGGGTGCTGGCGAGCACACCGCTGGCGGCGATCAGCGTCATGAAGACGCCGAGCCTGAACGGCGTCATGCCGGCGCGTTCGACGCCGAACAAGGACAGATACGGAGCGGTGAACGACATCGCGACGCCGAGCATGAGGGTCGCGGCGGCGAGCGGCTTGAAGCCAGGGATGCGCAGCAGGTCGAAAAAACGTGAGGTTTTCAACACGGGTGGCGGTGGGTCAGGAGGAGCGTGCCCGCGAAACGCAACGCGCGCCGAGGACTTCGTAGCCGGAACAACCGGGGCATTATCAACCTGGCTTGCGGGCGCGTAAACCCGTGCCGGTCGCATCCCAAATCCGCTTACCTAGAAGTTTGCGCGTCACAGCACGACATACCCGCGCTTTTCCAGCGTCCAGCGATGCCACTGATTGCCGTACACCCCGCAACCGACGCTGAACAGCACGCCGAGCACAGTACCGATCCAGTCGGCCGTTTCGCCCCACAGCCCGGAGCAGAACAGAATCACGCTGACCGCCAGCATCACGAACGCGGCAAACCACATCTTCTTCGACAGCGCCCACATGAAACCCAGCAGGCATGCGCCCCAACTGAAGCCGGTCGGGACGGCGACGGTGTCCTCGTTGCCGGGATAATGCAGATAGATCCTTGCTCCCATGTCCTTTCCTCAATGCAATACGCCGCCACTCGACGGCGCGTGACGATGTTTAACACGCCACGAGAACAGGCGGATGAAAATGCGCGCAAAAGGGGCGGCCGAGCTCGCCGTGCGGTGCTTCATCGAGGCCTTGCTCACTGACGATTAGAAGCATAGCTGCTACTCTTACCGAATTCACGCGCCGGCCTTCCCACCCCGCGAAAGGCCTGCCGGCACAGATCGAACCGCACCGGAGCATGCATGGCCACCCAGACCGCCTACTCAACGAAAGCCCCTTCGCGCGCCGAACTCGACGCCCTGCCCGGCGCCACCGTCGTCGAATTCGGCACCGACTGGTGCGGCTATTGTCAGGGCGCGCAGGCATCGATCGCGAAGGCGTTCGAACCGCATGCCGACATCCGCCACCTGAAAATCGAAGACGGTCCCGGCCGGCTGCTGGGCCGTTCGTTCAAGGTCAAGCTTTGGCCCACGCTGGTGTTCATGCGCGACGGCATCGAAGTCGCGCGCGTGGTGCGGCCGACCGGCGCGGCGGACATCACGCAAGCGTTGACGTCGCTGTGAGCCGATGAGATAGCAGGTCGAGTCACCAGATTCATCGCAGGTTTTACTGCAGGATTCCATCCGCAAACCGGATCAAAAGGGAGCACACCTCATGGACACCCGTAGCGAGCTGCAAGCCACCGTCAAGGCCATGGTTCAACCCGGCAAAGGCCTTCTCGCCGCCGACGAAAGCGGCCCGACCATCGCCAAACGCTTCAAGACGATCGGCCTCGAATCGAGCGAGGAAAACCGCCGCGCGTACCGCAATCTGCTGCTCACCACGCCGGGGCTCGGCGAGTTCGTGAGCGGCGTGATCCTCTATGAAGAAACGCTCGGCCAGAAAGCCGACGACGGCACGCCGTTCCCGCAACTGTCGGCGAAAAACGGCGTCGTGCCCGGCATCAAGGTCGACCTCGGCAAGATCCCGCTAGCGCTCGCGCCGGGCGACGAAATCACCGAAGGGCTGGACGGCCTCGCCACACGCTTCGTCGATTACAAACGGCAAGGCGCGCGTTTTGCCAAGTGGCGCGCGGTCTACAACATCACCGCGAGCTTGCCGAGCCGTCTCGCGATCGAAGCGAACGCGGATTCGCTGGCGCGCTACGCGGCGATTTCGCAGGAAGCGGGCATCGTGCCGATCGTCGAACCAGAAGTGCTGATGGATGGCGATCACACCATCCAGCGCAGCGCGGAAGTGACCGAAGCCGTGCTGCACGAGGTGTTCAATGCGTTGCACCGGCACCGCGTGGTGCTCGAACATATTCTGCTGAAGCCGAGCATGGTGCTGGCCGGTTCCGAGCACGCCCATCAGTCGTCGGTGGCCGAGATCGCGGCGCATACCGTGCGGGTGTTGCGGCGTACGGTGCCGTCGGCGGTGCCGGGCATCGTGTTTCTGTCCGGCGGTCAGACGCCCGAAGAAGCCACCGCGAATCTGGATGCGATGAATCGCCTCGGGCCGCTGCCGTGGAATCTGAGCTTTTCGTATGGGCGCGCGTTGCAGGAACCGCCGCTGCAAGCGTGGAAGGGCCAGCCGGGCAACGTCAAGGAAGCGCAGGAGGCCTTGCTCAAGCGCGCGCGGCTGAACAGCGCGGCCGCGCTGGGGAAATACGACGCGGCGCAGGAAAAAGGCTAACGGTTAGCCGTTAGCCGTAAAAGTAAACGGCGAGAGGCTGCTCGCCGACAAACCTCGCACGGCTGCGCGTTCATCATCGCGCGGCGTCCTTTATAAAGGCGCCGCGCCGAACGCCTGCCGCTGCGCAAGCGAGACGAAAGCCTGCGCGTCACGCGCGGCCTCCACCACCGGCGCCATCCCGAAGAACTCATGCGTCGCGCCGCGATAATTGCGGTGCTCCACCGCTACGCCCGCCGTATGCAGTTTCTGCACCAGCGTCTCACCGTCCGAGCGTAACGGATCGATGCCCGCGGTCACCACCACCGTCGGCGGCAAACGGGACAGGTCGGCGCTCACCACATCGATCAACAGGCTGGTCAGATCGCTCTCGCTATTGATCACGTTCTGCATGAACCACAGCATCATCGGCTTGTTCAGCGGCCGCGCATTGCGGTTCTCTTCATAAGATACCGACACGATATTGTTGCTCGCCACCGGATAGATCAGCGTTTGATGCATGGGCGTGTGCATGCCGGCATCGCGAGCGCGGATCGACACGTTGATCGCCAGATTCGCGCCCGCGCTCTCGCCCATCACGGCGAGTTTCTCCGGATCGCCGCCGAGGCTCGCCGCATTCTCGACCAGCCAGTGCCACGCGCTGAACGCGTCGTCGTGCGCCGCCGGCAGACGATGTTCGGGCGCTTGCCGGTAATGCGCGGACACGACGATCGCGTGGCTTTGCGCGGCGATGGCGCGCGGCGTTGCGTCGTAAGTGTCGAGATCGGCGATCACCCAGCCGCCGCCGTGAAAATACAGCATCAGCGGGAACGGCCCCTCGCCTTGCGGCGTATAAACGCGCGCCGGATTGCCATGGCCTGCCGCGCCCGGAATCACGATGTCTTCAGTACGCACCGCCTCCAGTTCCAGCGAAGGCCGCGCGCTGAACGCCGGCTGCGTCATCAGTTTCTTGACGGCGTCGGCGGGCGTGGGCTGTTTTCTCGCCTCCGCTACCGTGCATTTTTCGATCGGTTTGGGATTGAGGCTCTTCAGTGCGTCGAGCACGGCCTTCATATCGGGATCGGCATGTCCGGTGGGATCGAGTCCCACCATGCCTTTGATCGTGTCGCCGAGTGTCATGTCGCAACTCCTGATGGGTGAAGGCACGGACCCATCGGAGGCACTTTCAAAGCGGCGCTCGACGACCGTGTATGCGGTCGAATTCAGCAAGCGCTATACCCATCGAACGAAGCATTCAACGGCCCATTCGATGGCGAAACATCAGACTAAACGCTCAGCACTAACGCTCAGCGGTTCGCGGTGGTTGCGCGCGCAATCTTGTCGAGCAGCGCCTGCAACGAAACCGGTTTGCCGAGATGGCCGTCGTAGCCCGCGCGAATCGCACGCGTGGCATCCTGCGGACGGCCGAAGCCGGTCAGCGCGAGCGCCGGCACCGCAGCGGTGGCCGGCAGCTTGCGCAACGCCGCGATCAGCTCATAGCCGTCCATGCCCGGCATGCCGATATCCGACAGAATCAGATCGAACGTCTGATGCGCGGCGACCGCCAGCGCGGCCGCGCCATTGGTTTGCGGCCACACCTGCGCGCCTTCCATTTCGAGCAGGCCCTGAAACGCTTGCAGGCTCTCTACCGCGTCGTCGACCAGCAGAATGCGCATGCCCTTCAGCAGACTGGCGTCGCCCTGAGCCTCGCGCGGTTCGATTCGCGGCGCGGCATTGTCGGCCGGCAGCCAGACGCGGAAACGCGCGCCCTTGCCCGCGCCCGCCGACTCCGCTTCGACCCGTCCGCCATGCATTTCGCTCAGTTGCTTGACGAGCGCGAGTCCAATGCCCAGGCCGCCGCTATGCCGCCGGTGCGCGCCCTCCGCCTGGCTGAACATATCGAACACGTTGGGCAGAAACGCCGCCTCGATGCCGCGCCCGGTATCGCGCACTTCAATGCACGCATGGTCGTTCTCGCGCGACAGTTGCAGCGTCACGCGTCCGCCCGGCGGCGTGAACTTCACCGCGTTGCTGACGAGGTTCCACAGAATCTGTTCGAAGCGCACGGCGTCGGCGTCGATAAAAAACGGCTCGGCGACGCCGATCACCTCGACGCTCACCTGATGCGCGGACGCATCCGCCTCGATCGCGCTGGCCACCTGCGCGGTGATCGCCGCGATATCGACCCGCGAGCGTTCCAGCGCCAGCTTGCCGGTACGCACGCGCGACAGGTCCAGCAAGTCATCGATGATCTTCGCAAGGCTGATCACCGAACGGCGGATCGCGTCGGCCGCGTCGCGCACTACCGGCAAGCCCTGGGTGGACGGCGCGCGATCCAGCATGTCCGCTTTCACATGAATCAGGTTGAGCGGATTCTTCAGTTCATGCGACAGCACCGCGAGAAATTCGTCCTTCAGGCGGCTGGCGGCTTCCACCTTCTGCCGCACCGAGCGTTCCAGCGAAATCTTGCGTTGTTCGAGCGCCTCGGTGCCTTTGCGCTCGGTCAGATCGCGTACGATCTTCGCGAAGCCGCTGAAACTGTCCGACGCGACCGGCGTAATCACACCGCTGCAATAGAGCCGCGCGCCGCTCTTATGGACGTACCAGCGCTCGTCTTCCGCGCGGCCGTCGTTCTGTGCGCGGCGCCGTTCGCTGGCGGATTCGTTGGCTTCACGCTCTTCCGGCAGGTACAGGCGGTCGAGCGTTTGTCCGACCATCTCGTGTTCGCTGTAACCGAAAATACGCTCGGCGCCCTTATTCCAGGTCGCCACGCGCCCGTCCATGTCCTGCACGATGATCGCGAAATCATTCGTGCTTTGCGCGGCCAGATGCAGGCGCTCTTCACTGGAGCGCACCAGTTGCTCGGCACGCCGCAGCGCCGAGATATCGACGATGGTCAGCACCGCGCCCTCGATGCGATCGTCGGTGGTGCGATACGGCGACAGCCGCGTGAGGAAATGGCGCCCGTTGATGCCGCGAATCTCGCGTTCGATCAGTTGCAGCGAATCGAATACGGCAACCGTGTCGTCGGCCAGTTGCGGGTAGTCGAGCCGGTGTGTGATGTCGTGCAGCGGACGGCCCACGTCCGACGGAATCACGTTGAACAGTTCCGTGGCGGCGGGCGTATAGCGCTTGATACGCATCTCTCGATCCACGAACACCGTCGCGATGCCGGTCGACGCGATCACGTTCTGCAAGTCGTCTTTGGCCTTGCTGGTTTCCTCGATCTTGGCCTGCAACTCGGCATTGACGGTAAACAGTTCCTCGTTCAACGACTGCAATTCTTCCTTGCTGGTCTCGAGTTCTTCGGTGGCGGCGCGCAGTTCCTCGTTGATCGCCTGCAATTCTTCGTTCGACGCCTTCAGCTCTTCCGTCGAGGCTTCCGACTGCTCGACCGTCGAGCGCAATTCCTGTTTCGTACGATGCAGTTCGTCCTCGAGATGCACCAGCAGCGAATCCTGTGCGGCAGGCTGGGTCCGCGGCCCGAGCGCTCCGGCAGCAGCGCCGGCCGCGACCTCCTCGAACACCACCAGCGCGAATTCCGGCGCGTCCTCCGAACGGCGATAAGGGCGCACGATGATCCGCACGCGCGCTTCCGGCGTGAATTCGATCGACGCCGTGGTCACTTCGCTATTGCCGCGCAGCGACTGGAACAGCGCCGCGCGCAATTGCAGACGCAGCGCCGGGTTCACCAGCATGATCAGGTTGTACGACGGCTCGCCGCGCGCGAAACGCAGATAGCGGCCGGCATGCTCGGAGATATGCAGGATGTTCGCGTCGGTATCGACCACGATGCTCGGCGGCGCATACAGCTCGAGAATGCGGTGATGCAGCGCCGAGAACGGCAACGCCTGCGGTAGCGGCTGCACCGGGCCGGCGTAGGGGGTGGCGCTCACGCCGCCGTGCTGAATGACCGGCATGCTGATCGGCGGACGCACCGCGGTCGTCACGCGGTTCGCGCGGTAGATGCGGTTTTTCTTGTCGACCGGGGTGAAGAGTTCGCCGGCCGCCTCTGCGGATTCGGAGCTGCCGAGCAACAGATAACCGCCCGGCTGCAACGCGAAATGGAACATTTGCAGCACCTGGCTCTGCACGCTGCGGTCGAGATAGATCAGCAGATTGCGGCACGACACCAGGTCGACGCGCGAAAACGGCGGATCGCGCAGCACGTTGTGCACCGCGAACAGCACCCGTTCGCGGATCGGCTTGCTGACCCGGAAGTGCGAGCGCTCCGGCGTGAAAAACTGCCGCAGGCGTTGCGCGGAAACATCCGCCGTAATCGACTCCGGATAGAGCCCCGCACGCGCGAACGCGATAGCGCGTTCGTCGATGTCGGTGGCGAATAGCTGCACCGGAATGCCGTCGTGATGCGCGGGGTGGTCGGCGAGCAGCATGGCGAGCGAATAGGCTTCCTCGCCCGTCGCGCAACCGGCGACCCACACGCGCAGCGGATCGTCCTCGGATTTCTTCTGGAACAGCTTCGGCACGATCTCGCGCTCGACCACCTCGAAAGTCTCGCGGTCGCGGAAGAAATTCGTCACGCCGATCAGCATGTCCTTGAGCAGCGCCGGGGTTTCTTCCGGATGCGTGAGCACATAGTCCTGGTAACTCTGCAGATCGGGAATTCCGTTGACCTGCAAACGGCGTTCGATACGCCGCAGAATCGTCGCGCGTTTGTAATGGCGGAAGTCGTGGCCGGTGCGCGCGCGCAACGTGGCGAGCACGCCGAGCAACGCGCGCTCGGCGGTGGAGGCCGCGTCGGGCTGGGCGGCGGCGAGCGCTTCGGGTTCTTCTTCGGCGGCCGGCAGGCGGATCGCGCGGGCGTTGTCGGCCAGTTCGCGGAGCTTGCGCGGCATCTCGGCGGCCGGCAGCGCGAAGTCGATCATGCCGGTCGCCATCGCGTTCTGCGGCATTTCCGGGTACTCGGCGTCCGACGGCTGCTGCGCGATCGTCACGCCGCCCTGCTCCTTGATCCGGCCAATCCCGGTCGAGCCGTCCGCGCCCGTGCCGGAAAGCACGATCGCAATGGACCGCTCGCGGTGCGTGTCGGCGAGGCTGCGAAAGAACAGGTCGATCGCGATCGGGCGGCCACGCGGCCGCCCGACTTCGGTCGGCGTCAGGTGGCCGTCGTCGAGCGCGAGGTCGTGCGACGGCGAGATCACGTAGACGTGGTTCTTTTCCACCTGAACCGGGTGTTGAACCTGCAGCACCGGCATGCGGGTGGCGTGTTGCAGCACCTGGTCGGCGCTGCTCGCATGGTTGGGCGACAAATGCAGCACGACCACGAAGGCCATATCCATATCGGCCGGCGCGTTCTCGAAGAAACGCAGTAGCGCCTGCACGCCGCCCGCGGACGCGCCAATGCCGACCACTGGAAAATTCAATGGGCTCGACTCGGACGCAGCCGTCTGCGCCGAAGTCGCGGCGGCGCTTTCGGCGTGGGTGGAGGTTCCTGTTTGCGTGCTCGTGGTCGCCGTGGTCTGCGCGTTGGCTGGAGACGCCCCTGCTTCACTGCCGGTCATACCCATCCTTGTGTGCTGCGCTGCGTCCCAGCGGCCTCGCCGTCATTGCGACGTGGGCCTCCCTTTGTTCAGCCCGCATTGTCGCGTGTGTCGGGCCGCATTGCAAAGGCTGGGATGGGGCTGGACGGGGTCGGTGCGGGCGCTGGGCCGCCCGCTTCCTGCTCGCCTGGGGTTCGCCTGGGGTTCGCCTGGTACTCGCGGCGTCCTTATTGCCCCTTTGTGTCGCTGCTGGCGTCGGCGCCGGGGGTATTGGTCGAATCGGTCATCGGCTTTTTGGCCTTCTTCGTGTGATGCTTTTTCATCGACTTATGTGCGCTCGCGCCGGACGCCTGCATGTCACCGCCCTCGCGGGTCGAACCGGCGTTGGTGCCCGCGTTCGGGTCGTTGCCCGCCGCGCCGCCGCCCCCGCTGCCTTGCGCCATGGCCAGCGACGAGGCCGCGAGCAACGTTGAGATGAGCAATGCGTGTTTGATCTTCATGATCCTTCTCCCGTTCCTGAAAGTAGCGGGTCGCGCCGGCTGCGCCAGCCGGATACGCGAACCTCGTCTACTTCACAGCAAGGGGTGTGCCGCGAGTCATGAAACGCTTCGAACACGCCGCGCCACGCCTTAGGGTTCGCAGACCACCAGCGCGTGCAGTTCGTCGATATTGAACGGCTTCGCGAGAATCGCAACGCCGAGACGCCGTGCGCGGTCGAGCTCGTCGGCGTAGCCGGTCATCAGCGCGATCTTCTGCGACGGCCACGCGCTGCGGACTTTTTCCGCGAGATCGATGCCGTTGAGCTTGCCGGGCATCTGGATATCGGACAGCACGAGCTCGAAGCGCGCGCCGCCCGTCAGCACGTCGAGCGCCTGGTCGGCGGTCGGTTCGTGCCGCACTTCGCAGCCGAAGGTCTCCAGCACGGCAGCCACGCCCGCCGCGACGTCTTCGTTGTCCTCCACCAGTAGCACCACGCCCGCCGAAGCGGGTATCGGCGGGCGAACCGTTTCGAGGTTCGCGGCGGCCGCGGCCTGCCGTTCGCGGTGACGCGGCAAGTACAGCCTGACCGTCGTGCCGCTGCCCGGCACGCTTTCGATCTTCGCGGTGCCGCCGGCCTGCTCGCACATCGACAGCACCTGCGCGAGACCGAGACCCGTGCCCGAGCCGCGCAGCTTGGTGGTGAACAGCGGCTCGAAGGCGCGCCGCGCGACGGCTTCGGGCATGCCCTCGCCGTCGTCGGAACAGGCGATCAGCACGTATTCGCCGTCGGGCAGCAAGGTATCGCTACCCACCAGCCGGTTGTTCTGGCAACGAATCACGAAGTGGCCGCCGCGCGGCATCGCATCGCGCGCGTTGACCGCGAGGTTCATGATCGCGAATTCGAGGTCGGTCGAATCGGCCAGCACCTGCCAGACGTTGTCGACCATGTTCAGCGCGAGTTCCACGTTATCGCCGAGCGCCGCGTCGATCAGCGGCGCGGCGGCGGGTAGCCAGTTCGCCAGATCGACCGCCTCCTGCTTGAGCGGCTGCTTGCGCGCCACGCTCAGCAGACGCCGCGTCAGCGATTCGGCGGTGGCGGTGGCGCGCTCGACCGCGAGCACTTCTTTTTCGAGGTTGTTGTAGCGCTTGAGGCGCGCCAGTTCGGTATTGGCCGCGACTACCATCAGCAGATTGTTGAAGTCATGCGCGACGTTGGCGACCAGATTGCCGAGCGCGCCCATACGCTGCAACTGGCGGCTCGATGCTTCGGCGGACAGCCGCATCGCGACTTCACCCTGCCAGCGCTCCCACGCGCGGCGCTCGCCTTCGAGTTGGCGCAGCGAGTAAAACACCAGCAGCCAGATCGCGATGCACGGCACTGCCGTGAACGCGGCGATCATGATGAAATGCTGACGCCACGCGACGCCGATCGACTCGGTCGCGTACGCGCTCATCACATACAGCGGATAGTCGCCGACGCGGCGAAACGCCAGCAGTCGCTCCACGCCGTCGACGGTGGAATGCAGGCGCACATGACCGAACAGTTGTTTGTCGCGCAGGGCTTCGGTAAAGGCGCTCTGCGAGGTGGGCTTCGAACCCGGCGGCCATTCGGGGTAACGCACCAGCAGATTGCCGTCCTGGCGATACAGCCCCAAGGCCAGCGACGAATCGCCATTAGTCAGTTCACGGTAGAAGCGTAAAAAGTAGTCGTTGCGCAGCGCGACGGACACTTCACCGAGGAACTGGCCATCAACACCGGAGCGGCCGGTCGAGGTGGTGAACACATTGGTGCGCGACACAGGCCCGAAGATCGGCAACGAGAAATACGGTTGCGGACGCATGGCCTTGGCGGCGATAAAGTCGTCGCGCTGCGCGTTCGACAGGGTCGGCGCCGGATACGCGAGACTCGACACCAGCAGATCGCCTTTCGCGCCGAGCAGATAGATGGACGACACCTGCGGAAAGTCACCGCCGATTTCGCGCAACCGGCCGTGCAACTGCGCGTCATGCGCGCGAACCTGCGCGTCGTCTTCATTGCCCAGCAAATCGACGATGCGCGACGCCATCTGCTGGTTGAGGTCCATCACCTTGACGGCCTGTTCCTCGGTCACGCGAGCGAGCCGGTCGATCATGTCGTTCGAATCGGCAATGCGGCGCTGGTAATCGAAGTAGCCGTAACCCGCCAGACAGACCAGCGGAAACACAATCGATACGGCGAGCACGATCAGCAGCATGCGCCGCGTGGCCGCGAAGTTTCGCGACGGCATCGGGAAATCGACTGCAACTCGCTCCGCACGCTGCACGGCCACGATCTCCATGAAAGGTCTTTACAAGGCAAGGCGCGCATTTCTTTCGAATACCCATGCGCGGCGCGTTGTTCGTGCGCTATTTCCTGCTTTCCTGAATTTACCTCACTTCCGTCGTTCTCCCTAGCGCGCGCGACGACGAAAAATGTCTTCGGACAAGTCGGGCGGTCGTGGGCACGTGGATTGCTGACGCAGAGGCGTTCGGCGAATTCCGCCATGCCTGTGTGCTGCGCTGCAATGCGCGACATTGCTTTAAACATCGAATCGAAGTTCACCGCCCGCGAGGAACCGGCCATGTCCACCACTGCCCGACGCGTCGCCCAGCTCTCGCAACTGCGAGCGGATCGTGCTGAACGCGTGGAGGTGGACGACGAAAAAATTCTGCTGGTGCGCGACGGCGATACCGTTCGCGCCTACGCCGCCGATTGCCCGCATGCCGGCGCGCCACTGGAAGAAGGCGCGCTGTGCAATGGAAAAATCATTTGCCCGTGGCACAAAGCCATGTTCGATGTCGCCACCGGCGACGTGCTCGAACCTTGCGCGCTGATCGCGCTCGACCGTTACCCCGTGATCGTGACCGGCGACGACGTGATAGTCACCCCCGAAAAACTTCCGCGCCCGATGCACAACGCATCGTCGCGCGATCCGCATTACGTGATCATCGGCGCGGGCGCGGCGGGTGCCGCCGCTTGCGCCGCATTACGCGAAGGCGGTTTTGCGGGCCGCCTCACGATGATCGGCGCCGAGCCGCACGCACCTTACGATCGCACTGCACTCAGCAAATTCGTGCCGTCCGGTGAAATGGCGCCGGCCGACGTACCGCCGCTGCTGTCGCCCGACTGGTACGCGCAACACGACGTGGAACGGCTCGTCGCGACAGTCGCACGTCTCGACGTGCCGAAGCGCACGATTCATTTTGAAAGCGGCGGCGAACTCACTTACGACACCGCGCTGCTCGCCACCGGCAGCACGCCGAAACTACCCGATATCCCCGGCTGCGAACTCGGCGGCGTGCATGTACTGCGCACGCTCGACGACGCCGCCGCGCTGGTCGACGCGTTCGGCGACGACCCGTCGCAAGTGCGGGTCGCGATTATCGGCGGCAGCTTTATCGGTCTGGAAACGGCCTCGGCGTTACGCACGCGCAATGCGCAGGTCACCGTGATCGCGCCGGACAGCGTGCCGTTCGCGAAGCAGTTCGGCGAACGTGCCGGCGCGATGATCCGCGAATTGCACGAGCGTCATGGCGTGGTGTTCCGACTCGGCGCGAAGGTCGCCTCGCTCGAAGGCGAAGAAGGCAACGTGCATGACGTGATGCTCGAAGGCGGCGAACATGTGGCTGCCGATCTCGTGTTGCTAGGCACGGGCGTTGCGCCGGCTACCGGTTTTGTCGAAGGACTCCCGTTGCAGAAAGACGGCGGCGTGATCGTGAATGCCGGCATGCAGGCCGCGCCCGGACTGTATGCGGCCGGCGATATCGCGGCGTTTCCGCTGGTCGAGAACCGCGAGCCGTTGCGTATCGAACATTGGCGGCTCGCGCAACAGCACGCGCGGATCGCGGCGCAAAACATGTGCGGTGCGCGGCATCGTTATAGCGGCGTGCCGTTTTTCTGGACCTATCACTTCGGTAAAAACTTTGAATACCTCGGCCATGCGAGCGAGTGGGACGAGTTCGTTGTCCATGGCGAGTTGGAGAACCAGCAATTCGTCGCGCTGTATGTAAAAGACGGCCAGGTTGCCGCCGTACTCGCCTGCGAGCATGAAGCGCACACCGCGCGTCTGATCGATGCGATGCGCGACGGTCTGTCGCGCGCTGACGCGTTGGCGATTATCGAAGAAGTCGATTCCCTGAAGGAGAAACCGCAATGACGGAACACAAGGAAAAACATCCGCACTCGAACAAGAGCGAGAAACAGATCGACAAACAGGTCGAAGACAGTTTTCCCGCCAGCGATCCGCCCTCCACGGGCGGCACCACGAAGATCGTGCCCGACAAGGAACACGCGTCGAAGCCGCACACGCCGGCCGATAAGCCGGGTCACCGCTAGCACGCTTTCCGTACCGATACCGCCCCGACGCACCGCCGACGGGGCGGTTTTCTCTGCTATGCATCTGCTGCCCCTCTCGAACGACGGGAACGAATCGCCATGTCAGACGAAACCGACGCCGCTGAAGACACACAAGAGCAGGACGAACATAAAAAACCGCAGGACAGTAAAGACGAGAAGTCGGACAGCAATAAAGACGACGACAGTGGCAAAGGTGATGGCAAAGGCGACGACGGCGACGACAAAAAGCGCAAGAAGCCCAGCAAAAAACCGCTGATCATTCTTGCCATCGTGGTGATCCTGCTGGCGATCGTTGCGTTCATCTGGTGGTTCGCGACCCGCAACGAACTGACCACCGACGACGCCTACACCGACGGCAACGCAATCACCATGGCGCCGAAAGTCTCGGGCTACGTGGTGCAGCTCGCCGTCAACGATAACGTCTACGTCCACAAGGGCGATCTGCTGATCGTGATCGACAAGCGCGACTATCAGGCGCAAGTCGATCAGGCTCAGGCCCAGGTCGGCCTCGCGAAAGCGCAACTGAATGCCGCCCAGGTTCAGCTCGATATCGCGCGCGTTCAATATCCGGCGCAGTACCGTCAGGCCAGGGCACAGACCTCGTCGGCGGAAGCGAACCTCAAGCAGGCTCAGGCCGCGTACATCCGCCAGCATGCGGTGGATCAGCGGGCCACGTCGCAGCAGAATATCGACACCGCCGATGCGCAGCAGCAATCCGCGCACGCCAGCGTCGAGCAGGCGCGCGCGCAGCAGCAGACCGCGAGCCTCGTGCCGCAACAGATCCGCCAGACGGAAGCGACCGTCGAGGAACGCCGTCAGCAGGTGCAGCAAGCCGAAGCACAACTCGAACAGGCGCAACTGAATCTCTCGTACTGCGAGGTGCGCTCGCCGTCCGACGGCTGGATCACGCGGCGCAACGTGCAGCTCGGCAGCTTTTTGCAGGCGGGCGTGTCGCTATTTTCGATCGTCACGCCGCAGGTGTGGGTGACGGCGAACTTCAAGGAGTCGCAACTCGAACGCATGCGGCCCGGCGACAAGGTGAAGGTCGAAGTCGACGCGTATCCGAAACTCGATCTGCACGGCCACGTGGACAGCGTTCAGCTCGGCAGCGGCTCGCGTTTCTCGGCGTTTCCGGCGGAGAACGCCACCGGCAACTTCGTGAAGATCGTGCAGCGCGTGCCGGTGAAAATCGTCATCGACGACGGCTTGCCGCGCGATCAGCCGCTCGGACTCGGTTTGTCGGTCACGCCGAAGGTGTATCTGAAATGACGGCGCTCGTGTCGACCTCGAAAACGGCTCTCGTTCGCGTGGTAGTTGCCGGCCGCGCCAATCCGTCTGACGCGGTGTGCCCATGAGTTCAGCCGACGCCAGCCAGGACCACGCCAACTGGAAGCCGGCCGCCAATCCGTGGCTGATCGCGATTGTCGTGACGCTCGCGGCATTCATGGAAGTGCTCGACACGACCATTGTGAACGTCGCGTTGCCGCACATTGCCGGCACCATGTCCGCCAGTTACGACGAAGCCACGTGGACCCTCACCTCTTACCTCGTGGCCAACGGCATCGTGCTGCCGATCTCGGGTTTTCTCGGCCGCGTGATGGGTCGCAAGCGCTACTTCCTCGTCTGCATCATCGCGTTCACGGTCTGTTCGTTCCTGTGCGGAATTGCTACCGATCTTTGGCAACTGATTATCTTCCGCATTTTGCAGGGCTTTTTCGGCGGCGGTCTGCAGCCGAACCAGCAGTCGATCATTCTCGACACCTTCCCGCCCGAACAACGCGGCCGCGCGTTTTCGATTTCGGCGATAGCGATCGTCGTCGCCCCCGTGCTCGGGCCGACGCTCGGCGGCTGGATCACCGACAACTTCTCGTGGCGCTGGGTGTTTCTGCTCAACGTGCCGGTCGGCGTGCTGACCACGCTCGCGGTCATGCAACTGGTCGAGGACCCGCCGTGGAAAAAGAATGCCGACACGAAAGTATCGATCGACTACATCGGCATCTCGCTGATCGCGATCGGGCTTGGCTGTCTGCAGGTCATGCTCGATCGCGGCGAGGACGACGACTGGTTCTCATCGAACTTCATTCGCATCTTTGCGGTGCTGGCAGTCGCGGGGATTGTCGGTGCGACGCTCTGGCTGCTGTACACGAAGAAACCCGTGGTCGATCTGCGCTGCCTGAAAGATCGCAATTTCGCGCTCGGCTGCATGACGATCGGCGCCTTCGCCACCGTGCTGTACGGCAGTGCGGTGCTGGTGCCGCAACTCGCGCAGCAGCAACTCGGCTACACGGCGATGCTCGCGGGCCTCGTGCTGTCACCCGGCGCGGTGCTGATCACGCTGGAGATACCGATCATCAGCAAGCTGATGCCGTATATCCAGACGCGTTTCCTGGTCGCGACGGGCTTCGCGTTGCTGGCGTGCGCGCTCGCCTATTCGCATCTGCTGGTGCCCAATATCGATTACGCGACGCTGGTGAAGATGCGCAGCGCGCAATCGCTCGCGATCGGCTTTCTATTCGTGCCGATCACCACCCTTGCCTACCTGACCGTGCCGCCAAAGTTGAACGACGACGCGTCGGCGCTCTTCACGATGTTTCGCAACGTGGCGGGGTCGATCGGCATTTCGCTGTCGACCGCACTGATCCGCGAGCGTACTCAGGCTCGCATGGCGCATCTTTCCGAACACATGTCCACGCTCTCGCAAAACTACAACGACGCCGTGCAGCGCAGCGCGAAAACCATCGCCGACATGACCGGCGTGCCATTCGCGCAGGCCATGCAAACCGCCACCGGCCGCCTGTACACCGAGTTCATTTCGCAATCGACCATTCTCGCTTACGTCGACGTGTTCGCGATTCTCGCGGTGTTCTGCGCGCTCTGCATTCCGATGACGTTCTTCTTTTCTCCGGCCAAAGCGGCCGGCGGTGCGGGAGGACATTGATATGACACGCTCGCGTTTTGCTCCAAAGCTATCGGTGCTTTCTCTGGCCATGTTGCTCGCCGCTTGCAGCGTCGGGCCGGATTTTCATGCGCCCAACGCCGACGTGCCCGCGCAGTGGCGCGATCCGCAGCGCGCCGCTGCTGCTGCTTCCACGGCTTCGGCCACGGCCACGCCGGCTTCCGCTGCGAGCGTGGCGTCCGTGCCGACGCTCGACACCGATCCGGACCCTCGCTGGTGGCGCAATTTCAACGATCCGCAGCTCGACACGCTGATCGAACGCGCCGTGCGCGGCAATCTGGATTTGCAGGAGGCCGTGTTGCGCATCGTCGAAGCGCGCACGCAGGTGCAAAGCGCCGCGGCTCAGGGACTGCCGAACGTGCGCGCGACCGGCAGCTACCAGCGCGAACAGCTCGGCGTGAAGGGCTTTCTCGAATCGGACGGCGTCTACGACAAGGTCAACCAGCTCGGCGCGGCGAACTCGCCGGTCAACGCAATCGCGCCGGGTGCGGGCGCGACGCTGCAAAGCGGCGCGAACAACCTGCTGAACCAGCTCACCGCGCCGGTCAATCTCTGGCAGGCGGGCTTCGACGCGTCGTGGGAGTTGGACCTGTTCGGCCGTGTGCGTCGCTCGGTCGAGGCCGCGAAGGCGCAAACCGAAGCGGCCGAGGAAAGCCGCAACGACGCGCTGCTGTCGCTCGAAGCCGAAGTCGCGCAAACCTACCTGCAATTGCGCGGCGCACAGGCCTTGCACGACATCACGGTGAGCCTCGTCGATCAGCAGCGCGAGATCGTCACGCTGACGCAGAGTCAGGCGAAGGTCGGTCTCGCCAGCCAGATCGATGTCAAAAGCGCCGTCGCGCAGCTCGCGCAAACCCAGGCGCAGTTGCCGCAATTCGACCAGCAGATCGCCCAGGCGTTGAACGGCCTCGCTTATCTGGTGGGCGAAGCGCCCGGCGCCCTGGAAACGGAACTCGGCACGCCCGCCGCGGTGCCGCCGGTGCCGCCCACTGTGCCGGTCGGTTTACCGTCGACGCTGGCGCGCCGCCGGCCGGATATTCGCCGCGCCGAGGCCAACCTGCATGCCGCGACGGCGAACGTCGGCGTGGCGGTCGCGCAGTTTTACCCGGACGTGTCACTGACCGGCCAGGTCGGCACGCGCGCGACGAATGCAAGCGATCTGTCGCGCTGGTCGCATCTGTTCTATTCGTTCGGGCCAAGCGTGTCGCTGCCGATTTTTCAGGGCGGTGTGCTGGTGTCGAATCTGCGGATGTCGAAAGCGCAGCAGGCGGAGGCGGCGCTCGATTACCGCAAGACCGTGCTGACGGCGCTGCGCGATGTCGATAACGCGCTAGTGGTGTATCGCACCGATCAGGCGCGACGCGACGCGTTGGGCGACAGCGTGGCTGCGCAGCAAACTTCTTACGAACTGGCGCGGGACAGCTATCGGAAAGGGATCACGAGTTTTATCAACGTGCTCGATGCGGAGCGGCAACTAGCGCAGGCCCGGCAACAATATGCGCAGGGCACCGTGCAGGTGAGCACCGATCTGGTGGCGTTGTATAAGGCGCTGGGAGGTGGGTGGCAAGGTGGGGAGGCATCGAACGTTAGCCGCTAAACGATGGGGGTCGTTTAGCGTGTACCGCTAGCGCTCGCCCGTTTGAGGCGGTGCAGGTCACGCGTTGACCACCGCCAGCGCCTCCTCTTCGTGCGCGCTTTCAATACGCCGGCACGCGGCCAGCATTTCCCGCAATGAACTTGCGTAACACTCCGCGCCGAGGGCGCTTTGCAGATCGGCACTCCACTTGCCCGTATCCTGAGCGCCCCACAAGCCGACGACGATATGCACCTGTGGCAACCTCGCGCGAAGCCGCCTGACCAGATAGCGCAAATGCGACGGAATGCCGTCGATCTGCAGGTAGAGAAGGCAAACGGTATCGACGTCGTCCGCGTCGAGCCGCTCTATCGCGGCCCGCGACGCGGCGTCGTGCGGCAAGGTCCGCGAGACGAAACCGTGCTTGCCAAGTAGCTGCAACAGAATCGTGGCCGCGAGCGGATCGAGCGGCCCGCGTCCGGGTAGGCATAGCACGCGGTTTCGCGCTGGCTGAGAGGTGCTGCCTTCGCGTCCAGAGGGAGACTTTGCCGGCACTTCGAAGGTAGTGGCGAGCGGCTTGTCCGTTGCGACATTGCCGGTGGAAACGCCTTGCATCTTCAGTGGCTCGACTCGCCGCGCCGTGTTGCCTTGCACGCCGGCGCTCCGGTCTGCCTCAGCTTCGACGGACGCTGCGTCGGCAGCTTCCGGATCGTTCGGCGGCACGACGGGACTTATCGCGCTCCATGCCTCCTCCACCACCGGCGGCGCAGGCTCTTCGTCTTCGTAACCGTCGAGGCCATCCACCAGATCGTTGGTCGTCGATTCTATCCGCGCGAGTTGCGCCGCTGTCACGCTGCCGCGTTCCACGTCGTTGGCCGCGAGCTGCAAGCCCTTGATCGCCACCTCGTCGTAGTACGTCGACAACGAGCGGTCCCGCAACAGAATCTCGGCCTGTTCGATCGCTTCGTCCGGATCGCCCGCGAGCGCACGCTGGTAGAAATTCTCGACGGGAGTCAGCGCGGGCTGATCGCCGAGCAATACGTCGAGAAACTCCAGACGCCGCACATGACGACCCAGCACCAGCAGACACAACGTGAGCGGCGTCGACAGAATCAGCCCGATCGGCCCCCAGATCCAGCTCCAGAAAATCGCCGCGACCACCACGGAAAACGGCGAGAGTCCGGTGCTGCGTCCGTATAGCAGCGGCTCGACCACCTGCCCGACCAGCAGTTCGACGGTCGCGAACAGCGCCAGCGAGCCGATCGCCATCGCCCAGCCGGGACTCACGGCGGCAGCGAGCGCGGTGGCCAGCGTCGCCGAAATCCAGATGCCGACATACGGCACGAGCCGCAGCAACGCCGCGAGAATGCCCCACAGAATCGGACTCGGCACGCCGATCAGAAACAGCCCCGTGCCGATCACCACGCCGACGCCCGCGTTCAGTCCCAACTGCGAAACGAAATAGCGACTCAGACGCCCAGCGGCTTCATCCATCACCGTTGTCGTGCGATGCAAATCACGCGAGCCGAACAACCGGATCGCGCGGTCGCGCAAATCGTCACGTTGCAACAGGATCACGATCATCACGACGAACACGATGAACGCGGTTTCGAGCGGACTGATCGCGGGCGACAACACCCGGCGCGCCAGTTCGAACGGCGTCGGTATCGGCTCGCGCACTTCCACAGGCACGGCGGCCGGCGCGTGCGCCGTACCGGGCGACGCGCTGCCGCGCAACGGCTCCGCTGGCGGCGGTTCGCTGGTCACGCGTTGCAGCGCCTGGCCAGCCGCGCCCGCAAAACGGTCGAGCTTGCCGATCGTCAAGCTATGCACGGTTTCCATCTTGTGTTGAATGGTCGCCTGATAGCGCGGCATGCCGGCCGCCAGATCGCTCAACTGGGTGGCGATCAGCGTGCCGAGCAGGCCGATCACGGAGACCGACACCAGCACGGCGGCGAAGACGGACGCGACATGGCCCAGCCGCAGACGCGCTAGCGCATCCACCAGCGGCGCGACCAGAAAGCTGAGCAGAATCGCGAGCGTGATCGGTATCAGCACCGCGCTCGCGAAGTACAAACAGGCAACCACCGCCATGCCGACCGCCAGCGCGATCAGACTGTCGATGCCGAAGGCGGCGGGCGGCGCCTGAATCCGGGTGGCGGGCCGCGCGCCGCGTGGGTCGGGTAGGTCTTTCATTGCCGACTACTTGGCGGGCTCCTTTGCCGCTTCTTTGGCGGATTGTCGGGTGGGCGGTTCCTCCACGCCTTCATCGCCATGTCCCGCTACCGGCTTACTCTTGCCCAGCGGCGTATTCTGTTCGACCTCGGCGCGTGCCTGTTCCCAATACTCGTCAGGCGGGCCCTTCGTGCCGGTGGCTTGCTCCCACAGGTAATAGGCGCGCTCGCGAATCTGTTCCTCTTGAGAGGTTGTGTCCTGTTCCATTTGATCACCTCGGTTAGACCTGACGAAAACCGGTATCGGTTGTGCTGCGCGCCGGCCGCACAAAAACATCGGCGGCCACGCGCGCAGTTGCAGGCAATCGAGCAAGCGCTATACCCGGCTATTCAAATGCTTCGGGGTCGTGCGCTTCGTCGGTCCATTGATGCGATGTCACGCCGCGTCGGGCGTTTCGCTTTCGTCCGTGGTGAGCTGTTCTTCGAGGCGGTCGAACACGCGTTGCGTCGCGCGGCTCGGCGCTTCGAGCGCGAACAGCAGTAGCGAGCGCGCCGTCACCTGGTACGCGTCGCCCGCGCTGAACTGCGGCAACTCGGCGCGCACCGGCATATTGGTGTCCAGCAGACAGGTCCACTGATCGCCCTCGGGAATATCGGGCAGCGTGAAATTGACGACGTCGTGATGTGCGTTCAGCACCAGCATCAACGTCGCATCCGAAGCCGGCCGGCGAATCCCGCTCGCCTGCGCGCGGCCGTCGATCACGAGGCCGAAGCAGCGCATCGACGGATCGTCCCACTGTTCCTGCGACAGATCCGTGCCGTCGGGCGACAGCCAGCGCGCGTCGGTGACTTCCAGCGCCTCGTTGAATTCGCCGCTCAGAAAACGCCCACGCCGCAGTACCGGCAAACGATGCCGCAAGGTGGTCAGATTCTTGACGAACTCGGTGAGCGCGCGGCCGTCGTCGTCGATCGCCTCCCAATCGACCCAACTGATCTCGTTGTCCTGGCAATAGGCGTTGTTATTGCCTTGTTGCGTGCGACCGAATTCGTCGCCCGCGAGAATCATCGGCGTGCCTTGCGACAGCAGCAGCGTGGCCAGCAGATTGCGTTTCTGGCGCTCACGCTGCTGACGGATCTCGGCGTCGTCGGTCGGGCCTTCCTCGCCCATGTTCCACGACTTGTTGTCCGAGTGGCCGTCTTTGTTGTCCTCGCCGTTGGCCTCGTTGTGCTTGTCGTTGTACGAGACCAGATCGTTCAGCGTGAAGCCGTCGTGCGCGGCGACGAAATTCACGCTCGCCCACGGACGCCGTCCGCGATGATTGAACTTGTCGCCCGAACCGGTCAGCCGGGTGGCGAGATCGGCGACCTTGCCTTCGTCGCCCTTCCAGTATTCGCGCACGGTGTCGCGAAAGCGGTCGTTCCATTCCGCCCAGCCCGGCGGAAAGCCGCCCACCTGATAACCGCCGGGGCCGCAGTCCCATGGCTCGGCGATCAGGCGCACGCTCGATAGCACCGGGTCTTGCCGGCAGCTATCGAGAAAGCCGCCGCCTTCGTCGAAACCGTGGGTTTCACGGCCGAGAATCGTCGCCAGGTCGAAGCGGAAACCATCCACCTTCATTTCCGTCACCCAGTAGCGCAAGCTGTCGGTCACCATTTGCAGCACCCGCGGATGCGACAGGTTCAGCGTATTGCCGGTGCCGGTGTCGTTGATGTAATAGCGCGGCTCGTCGGGCATCAAACGGTAGTACGACGCGTTGTCGATGCCCTTGAACGAGATCGTCGGGCCGCGTTCGTTGCCTTCGGCGGTGTGGTTGTAGACCACGTCGAGAATGACTTCGAGATTGTTGTTGTGAATGCGGTCGACCATTTCCTTGAACTCGGCCACCGAATCCGTCGACGATGCGAAGAAACGCGGATCGGCCGCGAAAAAGCCGATCGTGTTGTAACCCCAGTAGTTGGTGAGACCTTTGTCGAGCAGATAGCTGTCGTTGACGAAGGTCTGGATCGGCATCAATTCGATCGACGTCGCGCCGAGGTTGCGAATGTAGTCGAGCACGGGCTGCTGGCCAAGGCCGGCAAAGGTGCCGCGCAAAGCCTCAGGCACGTCCGGATGACGTTTGGTAAAACCTCGCACGTGGGTTTCGTAGAAGATCACGCGCTCCCACGGCAACGCGTTGCGCTCAGGGTGGCTCCACGAGAAATTGGCGTCGACCACCTTGCACTTCGGCACGAACGGCGCGCTGTCGCGTTCATCGAACGATAGATCGCCCTCTTCCGAGCCGAGCGTATAGCCGAAGATTTCCGGCGCCCATTTGAGTTCGCCGATATGCGCCTTGGCATACGGGTCGAGCAGCAGTTTGTTCGGATTGAAACGGTGACCTTGTTCCGGTTCGTAAGGGCCATGCACGCGGTAACCGTAGATCGCGCCGGGCTTGAGTCCGGGCACGAAGACATGCCACACCTCGTCGGTATATTCGGGCAGTTCGATGCGTTCGATTTCGTCCGTGCCGGTGTCGTCGAACAGACACAGTTCGACCTTGGTGGCGTGCGCCGAGAACAGCGCAAAGTTCACACCGCTGCCATTCCATGTCGCGCCGAGTGGGAACGGCGTGCCTTCGGCAATGCGCATCGAGAAGTTGGCCTGGGATGACATAGCGTTTCCTGTGAAAGCATGGGCGCTTGCGCGCGAGTTGGGCTCGCTGATGTAGCAACTTCCAGACCTGAGAGGGTGCGAGGCACAACTGAGGCACAACTCTTGCAGCCGGCAAGGTGGAATCGGATCCATCACGCGCCGCAATGAGCGCCCACTACATCAGGGAGAAAACACATCATGCGCCGACTTCATCTCAAACCGCTTGTCGCCTCCGCGCTGCTGCTCGGCGCGCTGACAGGCTACGGCAATGCCTACGCACAAGGGGCGCCCCAGGCGATTACGGAAAAACGCACGGACGTGGTCCAACTCGCGAGTGGGTATAGGGCGTCGAAGCTGAACGGCGCTGACGTCTACAACAGGAATAAAGACACCATCGGCACGCTAGACGACCTGATCGTGTCGCCGAGCGGCGATCGCGGCACCTACGCAATCCTTTCCGTTGGCGGTTTTCTTGGCATGGGCAAGCATCTGGTGGCCGTGCCGTTCAACGATTTGCAGATCAATAACCGGCGGGTTGTGCTGCCGGATGCCACCAAGAAATCGCTTGAGGCGTTGCCGGAGTTTAAGTACGCGCCAGATTGATCGATCCGCGAGAATTGCGGTCGGGCATTATTCTTCGTGCTTGATGTTCAGGCGCAATCGGGCTGCCGCGATCGACTGATGGAGCTTGGCCTGCAGGGTTTCCCGTGGGGGCAAAACGGTCAGATACTCCGCAACGTGAATGCCGCTCTTGTCGAGTTCGAGCAATTCGATTTGTTCCTGCTTTTTTCCCGCGCAGAGAATGATGCCGAGCGGCGGCTGCTCGTCCGCCTCCTGTTCGTGTTTTGCCAGCCAGCGAAGATACAGTTCCATCTGGCTCTTGTATTCGGCCTTGAAAGCGCCGAGCTTCAGTTCGACCGCTACCAAACGCTTGAGCTTGCGGTTATAAAAGAGCAAATCGATGTAGAAGTCATCGTTGTCGATCTGCAGTCGCTTCTGGCGCGCTACAAATGTAAATCCCGCGCCCAGTTCAAGCAGAAATTGCTCCATTTCCCGCAGGATGGCGTCCTCGAGATCCCGTTCCAGGTAATGATCGTTCAGTCCAAGAAAATCAAGAATATACGGGTCTTTCAGCAACACGTCCGGCGACACGCGCTGCTCCTGCCGCAATTGCGCGAGGTCGTGTCTTACGGCCTCATCGGGCCGCCGCGAAATCGCCGTGCGCTCGAATAGCATCGAACTGATACGCTCCTGCAACTGTCGTGACGACCAACGTTCGAGCCGGCACAATTCGAGGTAAAACTCGCGTTTCAGCGGATCCTCGATGTACAGGAGCGCCTTGATGTGCGTCCAACTCAATTCTCTCCGCACCGCGGAGAGAATGTTGTCATCGGGAAAAATCTCGGCGGCCCGCAGGCAATGACGCAACTGCTGCGCACTCCAGCCGCGCCCATATTCCGCGGTGAGGGTTCGCGCAAGCGATGCAATCACCTGCTGTCCGTACTCAGCGCGCGCACCATTAAGCACCTCCGCGCGAATGCACCGTCCCACCTGCCAGTACAGCAGGGTTAGCTCTGCATTGACGGCGGCTGCGGCGCGCTCCCGCGCCGAATCGATCAGCTGTCGGACTTCGGAAAGTAGAGGGGCATGCGTAAGGGCGCT
Organism: Burkholderia sp. 9120; assembly: GCF_000745015.1. Classification (NCBI taxonomy): domain Bacteria; kingdom Pseudomonadati; phylum Pseudomonadota; class Betaproteobacteria; order Burkholderiales; family Burkholderiaceae; genus Burkholderia; species Burkholderia sp. 9120. The sequence continues at coordinate 4,434,806 of NZ_JQNA01000002.1, forward strand.
CATGCTGGATCAGTCTCGCGTGTCAGAAAAATGGCGTTATTAGCTTCCTCATGCCACGGTGACTTGATCGGAGCATTGCCACCGCGTTGTTCATGAATGAAGACCGACACGTTACCGGATCGTGACCCTACCGGCAAACCAAGCAGCAGGTGCAACGCTTGGACACGCTCCATCGCGGGGGGCGTAGCAGTTCGCTGGTGAGAAACAGGGCTTTCAACCACAAGTCGCCCTTACGGCGGCCCGGCCGCATGCAGTGCCGCCGCCGATTCCAGCACCCGCAACAGCCGTTCCGGCGTCAGCGGCTTCGCGCAATGCGCATCGAAACCGACCGCCTTCGCACGCGCCCGATCATCGCGCGACGCGAAAGCCGTACACGCCACCAGCAACATATGCGAAGTGTCCGGATGCGCGCGCAGACGCCGCGCCAGCTCCAGCCCATCCAGCCCCGGCATCTTGATGTCCAGCACGACGGCAAACGGCTGCCATTCGCACGCCATGTCGCACACGGCGTGCGGATCTTCCAGCGCGCGGCATTCGAAGCCGTCCGCGTTCAGCAGCATCTGCAAGGCCTCCGCCGCTTCACGGTAGTCGTCCACCACCAGCACGCGACGATGCGAAGCCATGGCGTACTGAATCGGCCGCCACACTACGACGTCGTCGTTGTCGTCCATTCGGTCATCGAGCCTCACCCTGTTCTCCTTATTCTTCCGGCGCCCTGTGCGCGCAACCCGCGGCGTATTCGCAAGATTCGCTCCCGCGATCCGGCAAACTGCGTCTCTCATCGGATGAACTCGCAGACGCGGGTCACGTCGATAGCATGCAGTCAACTGGGGGCGCGTCAATAAAAGACAGCGGGTTTTCCAGGGTTTCCGCTCTGAGGGTTATCCCGTTCGATCGTCGATAAATCCTTTGAGCATAACGAGCGTGTCGGCGTCGTCGATGGTTTTGTCGGTACGCCAGCGCAGCATGCGTGGAAAACGGACCGCCACACCCGATTTATGGCGCGGGCTCGCCTGAATGCCTTCGAAGCCGATTTCAAACACCAGGGTGGGCGTAACGCTGCGCACGGGGCCGAATTTTTCGATCGTGGTCTTGCGCACGATCGCGTCGACCTGGCGCATCTCGTCGTCGGTGAGACCCGAATAGGCCTTCGCGAACGGCACGAGCGTACGCACGCCGTTCGCTTCGTCCCAGACCGCGAACGTGAAGTCCGTGTAGAGACTCGCGCGGCGGCCGTGACCGCGTTGCGCGTAGAGCAGCACGGCGTCTACCGCGTAGGGATCAATCTTCCACTTCCACCAGGTGCCCGATGCTTTGGTGCGGCCTACGCCATACATCGAGTCGCGCTCTTTCAGCATCAGACCTTCCACGCCACGCGCGCGGCTTTCCTCGCGCAGTGTGGCGAGCGTCTGCCAGTCCGGCGCGTCGATCGACGGCGAGACGCGCAGCAGATCGCGCGCCAGCGTGCCGTCTATCGACACGGCCAACGCGTCGAGTTGTGCGCGCCGTTGCGCAAGCGGCGTGGTGCGCAGATCCTTGCCTTGCGCTTCGAGCAGGTCGTAGGCGAGCAAGGTGGCGGGCGAATCGGCGAGAATCTTTTTCGTTAGCGTTTTCCGCGCAATACGCGGTTGCAGCCGCGCGAACGGCAAAGGCGCACTCGCGCCCGGCTGCCATGCGAGGATTTCGCCGTCGATCACGTAGCCGTCCGGCAACGCGTCGCCGAGCGCCGCGACTTCGGGAAAGCGGTCCGTGATCAACTCTTCGCCGCGCGACCACAGCCAGACGCGCCCATCGCGTTTGACCAACTGTGCGCGTATGCCGTCCCACTTCCATTCGATCTGCCAGAGCGACGGCCCGCCGAGCGTCGCCGGATCGGCCTGCAACGGATGGGCGAGAAAGAACGGATACGGCAGGCCGAGATCGCTGTCGTGCCTGAACTCGCCGTGCTGCGCGTCGCCGTCTTCGTCCGTGGCTTGTGGCGCGATCAGACGCAGATAGCGCGCGGCGTCGGGCTTCTGCTGCGAGTCGGTCCAACCGACCATGCGTTGCGCGATCCGCTTAGGGTCGACGCCCGCGACTTCCGCTAACGCCCTCACCACCAGTTGCCGCGCCACGCCGACCCGAAAGCCGCCGCCGATCAGTTTGGTCAGCAGAAAACGGCCGCTCCAGTCGAGTTCGTCCCAATAGCTGAGCAAACGCGTGCGCAGTTCGTCGGGCGCGATGCCGCGCAGCGGCAGCACGCGTTGCTCGATCCATTGCGTGAGCCCGAGTTCGGAACTGCGTTGCGCGGGCGGCAAGATATGCGCGATGGTCTCGGCCAGATCGCCGACCGCGTGATACGACTCTTCGAATAGCCACGGCGGCAGGCCGGCCCGTTCGCGCGCGATCTCGCTCAACTGACGGGTGGGCACCGATTGACGTGGCTTGCCGCCGGCCAGGAAGTACGATGCCCACGCGGCGTCTTCCGGCGCGGCCACGGAGAAATAGGCGGTCAGCGCTTCGAGTTTGTCGTGCGTGGAGGTGCTGGCGTCGAGCGCGGTGTAGAGGGCGGCGAAGCGGTTCATGGGGTGTTTGCGCCAGTGATTGAATCGCCGCGCGCTTCGGGCTGGTCGATGCGTTGGATGCGCTCGTCAGCCTGCTCGGCCGATGCATGACGCTCCGCATCGCTGTCCTGCGCGGACGCCGTTTCATCCGCGACCGCCGCATCCGCTTCGACCGTGTCGTCGCCGTATTGCGTTTCAAACGCGCCGGCTTCAAGTCCTTGCTCGCGCAACCAGCGCACCATCGGCTCAACCGAACCATGCGTGACGATCACGCGACCGGCCTCCGTTGCCTGAATCGCGCTTTGCAAGCTGGGCCAGTCGGCGTGATCCGACAGCACGAAACCGCGATCGACGCCGCGTCTGCGCCGCGCGCCACGCAGGCGCATCCAGCCCGACGCAAACGCGTCGCTATAGTCGCCGAAGCGCTTGAGCCACGCGCTGCCTTGCGCGGACGGCGGCGCCACGATCAACGCCTGGCGGAACATCGCCTTGTCCTTACGCTCGATTTCGCTGACCAGCCTGACCGGCGGCAACGGCACACCGGCGTCGCGATACGCGCGATTGAGCGGTTCGACGGCGCCATGACAGAAGATCGGGCCGATGCCCGCGTCGACGCTGGCCAGCACGCGCTGCGCCTTGCCGAACGAATAGCAGAACAGCACCGACGCACGTCCTTCGGAGGCATTGTGGCGCCACCATGAATCGATACCGTCGAACACGCTTTGCGGCGCGTCCCATCGGTAAATCGGCAAGCCGAAAGTCGATTCGGTGATGAAGGTATCGCAGCGCACGGGTTCGAACGCGTCGCAGGTGGGGTCGGGGTCGAGCTTGTAGTCGCCCGAGGCGACCCATACGCGGCCGGCGTGTTCGATCCGCACTTGCGCGGAACCCAGCACATGTCCGGCGGGATGCAACGACACGACCGTGCCGCCGATCGCGAGACGCTCGCCGTAAGCGAGCGTTTGCAGCGTAATGCCGGGCAAGCGCGACAGCAGCACGTTCGCCCCAGGTTGCGCCGCAAGATAATGCCGATGGCCGAAGCGTGCGTGGTCGGAATGCGCGTGGGTGATCACCGCGCGCTCGACCGGCCGCCACGGGTCGATGTAGAAGTCGCCCGCCGCGCAATACAAACCTTCGGGGCGCGCGACGACGAGGTCTTGACTGTCGTCGTGCGTGCGGTCCTGCTTCACAGGCTGCTTCTCGTCCTGCTTCTCATGCTGATTGTCAGACGCGGTATTCAATGGCGGCTCCGTTGCGGTGGCCCCCTCGGCCGGTTGCGAAAATCCTGCCCGTTGCCGACCGGTAAGCCTTGCTGCGCAGCGGCAAGCAAACTGTATTCCTGACACGCGCGCGGCACGCGCCGCAACGGCGTATCGCGCAAGCGAACCGCCGCCAGCCCGCTATCCACGCTCAGTCGAACCACCCAGCCACAGTATGGCTGCGTTCTTGCTTCTGTTCACGCAATAGAGTTCAGCACGTGGGCAAGGGCGGCCTTCCCGTCACCGTCCGCCACGTGCGCCGCGAGGCCCCATGCAAACGCTCATCGACGAACACGCGTTATATGTCGCGAAACATCCCGGTAGCTTCGTGCTGCAAACGCTGAAGGCGTTCCGCGCGAATCAGGGCCTGCTGCTCGCGGGTGCGGTGGCGTATTACGCGTTGCTGTCCATCGTGCCGTTGCTGATCCTGATCGTGATCGTGCTGTCGCGGATGGTCCCGCAGCATGTGCTGCTGACCGCGCTCGGGCATCTGCTGCAATGGCTCGTGCCGGGGCAATCGAGTGCGCTGGTGCGCGAGCTCGCGAATTTTCTGGCGCACCGCGCGGTGATCGGCTGGGTGCTGCTGGTGACGATGATCTTCTTCAGTTCGCTCGCGTTCACCGTGCTGGAAAACGCGATGTCGTTGATCTTCGTGCATCGCGTGGTGGCCAGGCGGCGGCACTTTTTGCTGTCGGCATTGCTGCCGTATTGCTACATTCTGTTTCTCGGCGTCGGCCTGCTGATCGTCACGTTCGTGTCGAGCGGGTTGGAAGCGATCGGCGCCGAAGGTGTCGATCTGTTCGGCCTGCATGTGTCGCTGCAAGGGCTCTCGCGAGTGGTGTTGTATCTGCTCGGCCTGGCCGGTGAAATCTTCGTGCTGACGTCGATCTATCTGGTCATGCCGGTCGGCAAGCCGTCGCTCAAACACGCGCTGTTCGGCGGCGTGGTCGCGGCCGTGCTGTGGGAAATCACCCGCCATGTGCTGGTCTGGTATTTCGCCACGCTCTCGCAGGTCAGCGTGGTGTACGGCTCCTTGACCATGGCCATCGTGATCCTGTTCAGTCTGGAATGGCTCGCGACGCTGCTGCTATTCGGCGCCCAGGTGATCTCCCAATACGAACGCTTCGGACTCGAACCGGCCGGCGCCCCGTTGCCCAAAATTAAAACCGGCTGAAGGCGTTTCATGACGAACTACCTGGCGTCGTCAATGCGTATCGCATGACCGGCGCCGGCTGTCTGGCGCGCACACTTCCCGAGCGGGTTAGTCCAGTCGCGATTTGCCACGAGACTGCGGTAACATCCCTCGATGCCAGCGGGCCTGGCGCAATCGCCGCTTCATGCCCAGCAGGCCTCAGGACACGACGATGAGCATCGCGCAGCGCAACGACTTACCAACTACCGCCAGCGGCAAACGAATCACGACGCCGGCCATCCACGCCTCGATCGGGCCACGGGTCCCATAACGCAATGTCAAGCACGGACCGCCCGCAGCCTTCCGCCGACGCACTATTCGAGCACGCCGCCTGCGGCTTGCTGCTGACCGATCACCGCGGCCGCCTCCTGCGCGTCAACGCGAGCTTCTGCGATTGGCTCGGTTATGACGCCGCCGAACTCATCGACCTGAAGCACCTGCAGGATCTGCTGAGCGCCGGCGGCAAGGTGTTCTATCAGACGCACTGGGCGCCGCTGCTGCAAACGCAGGGCTCGGTGAGCGAGATCAAACTGAACATGGTGCACCGCGATGGCCACATGGTGCCGATGCTGCTCAACGCAGCATGCCGCCGTCACGGCGAAGCCGACTTCATCGAGATCGCGGTGCTGATCGTCGAGGACCGTCATAAGTACGAGCAGGAATTGTTGCTTGCACGACGTAACGCGGAGGCTTCGGTGGCCGCGCATCAGCGCGCGCAACAGGAGTTGCAGGAAAGCCGCGACGTGCTGAGTCTGGCGATGCGCGGCGCGCGCATGGGCGCGTGGTCGCACGAGCCCAAGTCCGGCAAGTTCTGGTGGAGCCGCGAACTGGAAGCGCTCGCGGGCTACGCCGAAGGACGCTTCGCGAAGATGCCCGGCGGCTTCTTCGAACTGATCCATCCGCGCGACCTGATCGCGCTCAACGAGGCAGTGGAACGTGCGCTCGCGAGCGGCGACGATTACGTGGTGGAATTCCGCTTTCTGCATGCGAGCGGCGACTGGTGCTGGATGGAAGGCCGCGGCCGCTCAACCTATGACCGCCAGGGCGAGCCGCTGACCGTCTACGGCCTCGGCACCGACATCACCGAGCGCAAGGAAGCGCAGACCGTGCTGCTGCGCCAGGCGGCGATTTTCGAGCACCTGAGCGACGCGATCGTGATCACCGATCTGCGCGGCAATATCACCGACTTCAACGTCGGCGGCGAACGCATGCTGGGTTATCGGCGACGCGAAATTCTCGGCAAACCCATTACGATGTTCCACCCGCAACAAGACGCGTTGCGGGTTCGCCGCGAAGCGCTCGCCGCGCTCGCCGCCGACGGCACCTGGCGCGGTGAATTGCCGTTCGTGCGGCGCGACAGTTCGCGCGGCGTGTGCGACACCGTCGTCAAACCGCTGGCGAACGCGCGCGGCGACATCTACGGCGCGGTTTGCGTGAGCCGCGACATTACCGAGCGACGGCGCGCCGAGCAGCAATTGCAGCGCTTGAATCTCGAACTCTCGAAGGCCGATCGTCGCAAGGACGAATTTCTGGCCACGCTCGCGCACGAGTTGCGCAATCCGCTCGCGCCGATGCGTAACGTGCTCGAGATTTTGCGGCTCAAGGAGTTTGCCGATCCGCAACTGAACTGGTCGCGCGACGTGTTCGACCGTCAGTTGCAGCATATGACGCATCTGGTGGACGATCTGCTCGAAGTTTCGCGCATCACCCAGGGCAAACTGGAGTTGCGCAAGCAGCGCCTCGAACTCGCCCGCTCGATGCAGTCGGCCATGGAAGCGGCGCGGCCCACGGTGCAGGCGTCATCGCATCATCTGAGCGTGACGCTGCCGCGCGAGCCGCTTTATCTCGACGCGGACCCGACGCGCCTGTCGCAAATGATCCTCAATCTGCTGAACAACGCCGCCAAGTACACGCCGCCGGGCGGCCGCATTTCACTCGCGGCAGAGCGCGAAGGCGACGAGGCGGTGATCGTGGTACGCGACTCCGGCATTGGTATTCCGCGCGAGCATCTGAACAGCGTGTTCGAAATGTTCTCGCAGTTGGCGCCCGCACTCGACCGCTCGCAAGGCGGCCTCGGCATCGGTCTCGCGCTGGTGCGCGGGCTCGCGGAACTGCACGGCGGCACGGTCGCGGCCTTCAGCGACGGCGCCGGCACCGGCAGCGAGTTCATGATCCGCCTGCCGCTATCGCGCGCGGCGTCCGCACCGGCGGACCATGCGACGCCCGAACCCGCGCACGCGGCCGGCCTGCGGGTCGTGATCGTCGACGACAACGCGGATGCCGCCGACAGTCTCGCGATGGTGCTCGAACTCGAAGGCCACGAAGTGCGCACGGCCGGCGACGGTCTCGCGGGGCTCGCGTTGATCGGCGAATTCGCGCCGCACGCCGTGATTCTCGATATCGGATTGCCACGGCTCAACGGCTACGAGGTCGCGCGACGGGTTCGTCATGAATATGGCGACGCGAGCATTCTGCTGATCGCGGTAACGGGCTGGGGTCAGCAGCAGGATAAGCAGACCGCCGTGGAAGCGGGCTTCGATCATCACTTCACGAAACCGGTCGATCCGCGCGAGTTGCAGCAGGTGTTGGGGCGGCAGCGGGTTTGAGGCTGGGTTTGAGCCCTGCGGGCAGCCCTTGCTAAACTAACGCGCTCGTTTCTCGCCGGTTATCCATGTTCAACGATTTCACCATCACCGTGATCATCCACGCCCCTTCATCCTGCGGGACGCTTGCGCATGCTTGATCCGGCTCAGGTCACCCGCAGCCTCGCCGCGCGCGGCATCGAGCCCGACGCCAGCCAGCGCGACGCGATCGCGGCGCTCGTCGCGCTGCTGCATTCGGAAGCCCGGCGCGAGAACGTCGACGCTACGTCTGCGCGCCAGGGCGTCTATTGCCACGGTCTGCCGGGCCGCGGCAAAAGCCTGGTAGTCGACACCGTGTTCGAACTGGCCACGTGCAGCAAACGACGTTTGCACTTCCACGAATTTCTGCGCGAGATGAACCGGCGGCTCGTCAGCGAACCTCGTGGTGACGACCGGCCTGGTTCGGTCTCGCGGCAGTGGCTCGATGGCATCGACCTGCTGTGCTTCGACGAATTCCATGTGCACGATATCGCCGATGCGTTCCTGATGGCCCGTTTCCTCGATACCGCGATCAGCCTCGGCACGCGCATCGTGCTGACCTCGAACTACGCGCCGGATGCGCTGCTGTCCGACCCCGAGTTTCACGAGCGTTTTCTGCCGACCATCGAGCAGATCGAACGCTGCTTCACGGTGATCCATTTCGACGGCGCGCGCGACTATCGTTTCGGTGGCGAAGAAGCCGACGCGCCGCGTTTCTTCGCGCCGCTCGACCCGTCGAATCACGACGCGCTTCGGCAGATTTTCGTGCGTCATGAAGGCGACGATGCGAGCCTCGAACCGGTCACGCTGAGTGCGGCGGGCCGGCCGCTTACCGCCCGTGCGGCGGGCACGGCGTTGCTGTGGGCGGACTTCGACAGCTTGTGCGTGGCGAGCCGTTCGCACCTCGACTACCTCGATCTCGCCGGGCAGTGGCATGGGCTGATTCTCGACAACCTGCACACCGACTGGCTCACGAAATCGCATACGTTGCAGCGGCTGGTGTGGCTCGTCGATATTTTCTATGACCGCAAGCGGTCGCTGTTTATCGCGTCCGATCAGCCGATCGAAGCGGCACTTGCAGGGTTGGAAGGCGCACACGATCTGTCGAGAACGCTGAGTCGGCTCGCGGAAATGCAATCGCGCGGATATCGCAGCACGCTTGAAGATGTGGCCGATGGGGCTGGGCAAACAGCGGTCGAAACCTGATTCGCGCCAAGCCTTAAGACGCGAGCGGTCGGCTTCGCTCTGGCGCGAGGCGCAAGCGCAAGCGGCAGCGCTAAACGCGAGCAGTCAGCAAGGCAACCTCGCGCATCTCCTGCGCGCATTCCTGCAAATCTTGCAATGCAACGGCAAACCCTGCGCGACAGCACAGCGCGCGTTAGCCCGCGCAAACTCCCTATTCATAAGCTGAAACGACGACTCAACCACGCCCACCCCAGGCGCGGGAATGCGCCCTGCTAACGCCGTTGCGGGCTCATTCTTCAGCGGATTACGCTCCGCCTCCTTCGTTGCCATGATCAGAACCGCTTCTGTCGCCGCAGCACTTTGCGCGGCCTGCCTCACATCGGCTTGCGTCCATATCGGCCCGTCCCGTCTCAAAGCCGACCAGGTCGACTACGCCCGCGCGCTAGGCGACGCCAAAAAACGCGAGATTCTCGCCGCCGTGGTCGGCCTGCGTTATGGCGATGCGCCGGCCTTCCTGACCGTCAGCAGCATCATCGCCGCCTACACGTTCGACGCCACCGGCGGCGCCACCGCCAACGCCGGTTCCGGCAGCCAGCCGAGTTACGCGCTCGCCACCGGCAGCGTGTCCTATTCGAATCACCCCACCTTCACGTTCGCGCCGACGACCGGCGAGGCATTCGCGTCCGCGTATATCCGGCCGCTCGCGCCATCGCTCGTATTGCCGCTTGCCGAGGGCGGCATTCCGATCGATCTGTTGCTACGTATCACCGCGCAATCGGTCGGCGGTTTGCAGAACGGCAACGCGCTCGGCGGCGAAAACAGCGCGGGCGCGCCGGGCTTCTTCGAACTGCTGCAAGCGCTGCGTCGTCTGCAGCTCGCGGGCGAACTGAATGTCGAGTCGCGCCAGGCCGACGCGAAGAGCGGCCAGATGGGCGTGTATCTGGTGATGGGCGCGGCCACCAGCGGCGAATCGCCGCAAACCGGCGCGGATCTCGCGCGGGTGCGCAAGCTGCTGCATTTGTCCTCAACCACGCGCACGTATGAGATCGTCTACGGACCGTCGTCGTCATCGAAAAAGGGCGACAGTATCCCGATGGTCACGCGCTCGGTGCTCGGCATTCTGAGCGATCTCGGCGCGCAGGTTCAAGTGCCCGTCGCGCGTATCGACGATGGGTCGACCAAGCCGACCGTGGGTCTGATCGGCGGCGAGACGCGACCGACGATCATCGTCCATTCCGGCAAGACGCCCCCCGATAACGTGTATGTGATGATTTCTTATGGCCCATCCTCGTATTGGGTGGACCGCAACGACTTCGATTCAAAATACGCGTTCACCGTCGTGCAAAATCTGATGGCGCTGGCGGAGGCCGATACGAGCAGCAAGGCCCCGGTGGTGACGATTCCGGCGAATTGATTGGAGCGTTCGTTGAAACTGAGGTTATCGGCGTGACATAAAAAAACCGGCGGTTTTTACGCCGCCGGTTTTGTACTGCGCATCATGCAGTTCAAAGCGAACCGAATTAATGCGTTAAAACCCGCTTAACTCCGTTTCGCCTGCGCCCTCTCAATCTGCTGCTTCGCCGCCTCATACACATGCTCGGGCGTAAAGCCGAACTTCTTCTTCAGCTCGGAGAGCGGCGCGGACGCACCGAACGTATGCATCACCACCTGTGCGCCATGCCGGCCCACATAACGATCCCAGCCCAGCGAAGCCGCCTGCTCCACCGCCACACGCGCAACCACGTCATCCGGTAGCACGGCATCCTGATACGCCTCGTCCTGACGCTCGAACACATCCCACGACGGCATCGACACCACGCGCGCCGCGATGCCCTCGCTCTTGAGTTTTTCGTAGACGTCGACGCACACCGACAATTCACTGCCGGTCGCCATCAGAATCACTTGCGGCTTCTGCCCATCGGGTGCATCGGCGAGCACATACGCGCCCTTCTGCACGCCCTTCGCCGACGCATAACGACTGCGGTCGAGCGTCGGCAATGCCTGGCGCGATACGACGATGCACGACGGCCGCCGTGGATGCGACAGCGCCACACGCCACGCTTCGGCGACTTCGTTCGCGTCGCCGGGACGCAGCACGGTCAGTCCCGGCACGCCACGCAGCGACGCCAGTTGCTCGATCGGCTGATGGGTCGGGCCATCTTCGCCGACGCCGATCGAATCGTGCGTAAAGACGTAAATCGCCGGCACTTCCATGATGGCCGACAGACGGATTGGCGGCTTCATGTAGTCGCTAAAAATCAGGAAAGTCGAGCCGAACGGCCGTAGATTCGACAACGCGAGGCCGTTCACCGCCGAGCCCATTGCATGTTCGCGAATGCCGAAGTGCAGATTGCAGCCGCCGTAGTTATCCGCTTCGAAGCTGCCCGCCCCTTCGAATTTCAGATTGGTCTTGGTGGACGGCGACAGATCCGCCGCGCCGCCGATCATCCACGGCACGCGTGCGGCGATGGCGTTGAGCACCTTGCCCGACGAATCGCGCGACGCGACGCCCTTCGGGTCCGCGTCGAAGGTGGGAATGTCGCTGTCCCAGCCGGTGGGCAATTCGTGCGCTTCGATCAACGCGAGTTCGCGCGCCAGTTCCGGATACTGCTTGTTATAAGCCTCGTGCTTCGCGAGCCATGCGTCGCGCGCCGCCTTGCCGCGTGCGCCGATGCCTTGCGCGAAACGTTCGTGCACGCCGTCCGGTACGTAGAAAAATTTGTCTTCGGGCCAGCCGTACGCCTTCTTGGTCAGCGCAACCTCTTCGACGCCGAGCGCTTCGCCGTGCGCCGCCGACGTGTCCTGCTTATGCGGCGAACCCCAGCCGATAATGCTGTGCACCACGATCAGCGTCGGCCGGTCCGTGATGCTTTTCGCCTCGACGAACGCGGCTTCGAGCGCGGCGGCGTCGTTCGCGTCGTTGACGTGCAGCGTGTGCCAGTTGTAACCGCGAAAGCGGCTCTCTACGTCGTCGCTGTACGCGAGATCGGTGTGGCCTTCAATCGTCACGCGGTTGCTGTCGTAGATCCAGATCAGATTCGACAGCTTCAGGTGTCCCGCGAGCGAAGCCGCTTCGTGCGAGATGCCTTCCATCATGTCGCCGTCGCCGCATAATGCGTACACGCGGTAGTCGAAGAGCGGCACGTCCGGCTGGTTGAAGCGGCTCTCGTACCAGCGCGCGGCCATCGCCATGCCGACGCTGTTGCCGAGTCCCTGGCCGAGCGGTCCGGTGGTCGTTTCCACGCCGGTGGTCATCCGGTACTCGGGGTGGCCCGGCGTCTTGCTGTCGAGCTGACGAAAATGTTCGATGTCGTCCAGCGACACCGCGGGGCCGCCGGTCGGGTGGCCTTCTTCGTCCACGGCCTTCACGTTGGCCAGATGCAGCAGCGCATACAGCAGCATCGACGCATGCCCTACCGACAATACGAAGCGGTCGCGATTCGGCCACAACGGTTCGTCCGGATCGTAACGCAGATGGTTTTGCCACAGATGGTAAGCAACCGGCGCCAGCGCCATCGGCGTGCCGGGGTGACCGGAATTGGCCTTTTGCACGGCGTCCATGGCCAGCGTGCGAATCGTGTTGATGCACAACTGGTCGAGGGCGGGATCGTTTTGCATGGGGACACTCCTTGTTCGGCGGTGGGGAACATGGCCGGCATGCCGCGCCTCATTCAGCGATTCGGCGAGCGTGGCCGGTGGTGGTGTTCAGGGGATAACGCAGGGAAACCGCACAGGCTCACCGATGATGCGCCCATGCGCGCGATTCTGCACGCTAGCTGCCAGGCAGCGGCGGGCGGCGGATGGGTTGGACGATGGATCTTTCAAGAGGCTTGCGACACTTGCTCCGACGCATGGAAAAAAGAGGAATGGCGCGCGTTTGTTTATCCGCTGCGAGCCGCATGCAGCCAAAACTCGATCAACGGGCCGAGCTTGCCGTCGATCGGATCCATGGGTGGAAACGGCAACGCGTCCATCGCTGCCATCTCTTGCGGGGTGAGCGCTTCGCGGCGGATGTCCCACTGCTGCCCGTCCGGATAACCGCCCACCACCTGAAAATGGCGCGCGAAAGATTGCAGGCAATGGCCGGTGCCGGCGGGTAGCAACAACGCATCGCCCGCGGACACGGTCACCACTTTGCCACCCGGACCGCCGACGATCACCTGCGCGGAACCGTCCGCGATGCCGAGCACTTCGTGCGCACTCGCGTGGAAATGGTGATAGTCGAAAATACCGTCGCGCCATTGCGGCGGCCAGTCGTTGCGCTCGAACAGAATCTCGAACGCCGCCGCAAGGTCGCCGCTATCGGGCAAAAGTGCCCGGCGATAAATCACGACCGGTAGTTTGCGGTTGTTCGGCACCCAGTCGTGCGGCTCCAGCATGAAGGCTTCGTACTCGGTCTGCGCCGCGTCGAAACCGTGCTTCGAATCGTTGAACATGGTTCGCTCCTGTGCGTGCTGCCGGGTGGTCGCCGATGGTGTGCGGTGCGGCGGTGCAGCTTTGCGCGCCATTTACTCCTTGCGCTGCGACTCTCGGCCGCCGCCGCCCGGAGGCTCGGCCTGCGCGCCAGTGCCGAGCGGGACTTCGGCGCTCTGCGCGGGATGTTCGGTCGAACGCGGCGGATTGGTGGCCTTGTCGACGCCCGTCTGCTCGACCGGTTCGATGCCCAGCGGACTCGGTTCGACGTAATGCGTGCCGCTCGGTTTGTTGCGCTGCTTCGTTTCCGGTGAGATGTTCCATACGTTGGTGGTAGCGCCGGATTTCCCTTGCTCGGGGTCGCTGTTGTCGCTTCTGCCGCTATCGTTGTCTTGCGCGTCGCTCTGCTCCATGTCGCTCTCCTTGACTGGCCTGTCGGCTATCTGATCTGTGCAGCAACAATTGGTCCTTGTGTGTGAAACGCGCGTCAGCCGGCTTCGCGCAACGGTTCCGCCGGCTCAGTGCGAACCGCCGTTGCGGCGGCGAACGCGGAGGTCACGTCCATTGTTTGTAAAAAGGAGAACGTCATGACGATCGCGACGATTTGCGAGTCCAGCGTCACTGCTCCGGGGCCAAGCGATCCGCGGCCACGATCTCGCGTCCGTAATCGATCGCGGCGCGACGTGCCTCGTCGGCGGTCGCGTAAGGCCCGATCTCGGGCGCGCCATCGAATGGAAACAGAAGCTTCCTGTCCGCTTTTCTGACTACCTTCAGCCCACCTACGTAACGGCCGTCGCCTGTTCCGTGATAGCTCGCGTAAATCTCGAAGTCATCGTCAGCAACGTCGGCCTTATGTCGCGCCATGTGTCTTTTCCCTTATCCCTGCACTCGTGGTGCGTCGTATTCCGTGTCGTGTTGCGACGCGTTCTAACCAGAGTCGAGCAAGCCCCGTTCCACGCGACGCTGAAGCGCGTCCGTTGGGGAACTCGGGTGGGGGTGGGATGAGTAGAGAGCCGCGAAGTCGGCGATCACGGCGGAGCGATTGCCGAACTTGCTGGCGAGTTGCTGGCCAGGTGGCCGCCGTCATGACGAAATTCGAAGTGCGCGTCGCGACACTGGCGGCTGAACGGAGTCACCTTGACGACGAGACGCAACTCAAGGGGGCATGACTCGTCCCCGACGCGCGGGCCTCGATACGACGAGTCGGACGAAGTATTTTGAGGATCTGGCAACGTCTTTTTCCGCTTTGCGCCAGCACCTTTGTTCGAGTGTCGACGAGTCCTGGCGGCAGGATTGTCAACCGTAGCGACCATCACAGTATCGCCGAGCGGGGCGACCACAGTTAGGCATTCAGTCCTTTCTCCGGGGTGTCAACAAGTCGGGATGCATTGAAGGGACGCACAACCCGCCATGCTTGCTATGAACGCAAACAGCACCATCAAACTTAACGTTTTTCTAACCATGATGTGACTCTCCTTGATAGTAGCTCTCGCGGCAACGGCCATAACACGAGTGGCTCAATGCCGTGTCCGCCAAATTCGGACAAACCGCGCCCGGTTGATTCCCTGCTGTAGTGTGTATTAGTCCCTACACGTCAACATAAGACGTCGTTTGCGACGGCACGAGACGCGGATGCGGTGTACAAAGGCAGACGCACAGATCGTCACTCAGCGCTGCCTGTCGTCCATCGGGTCCGGTCATGGACACGCGTGGGCCATCGCATTTGATCAGCCCAACGGTCTTGCACTCAGGGCATTGGACGGGATCGGCTTCGTAGGCCTGCTCGCGCCCTTCGAGCAGGTCGTTACCGTCTCCACCCTGCACGATGCCGCCTACCGTCGTTTTGTCGCCTTTCACAATATCGAAACGCCGCATCTCACTCTCCTACACCGCACCCGGTCGCGGCCGGAGGCTATTCAGCAGTGCGTCCCACACTTGCAGCGCCCCTGCCTCATCGACCGGCGACGTTGCCTGATCGGGCGGCAGGTCGCTTTGTGAAGACGTACCCAGCAGCAGTTCAACGGACGTGTGCGGTTGCGCCAGCGTGGCGGGATTGCCCGGCGCCAGCAGATAGAACCGGTAGACCGTCACCGGCCCGTCCTGAAGCACAAATAGGACTTCTTCTGCGTCCATACCGGCGACTACCCGCTTGCCCTTGCGCAGGACGCGATAGCTCCCGGGCATACGATCAAGTTTTGCGCGCAGTTCGGACAGGTTCTTGGTGAGCGGCTGACCTTGATCCTGCTCGACCGCGTCCCGCATCTTGATCAGGAGTAACGCCGGCCGGCCTGGCATCAACGCGAACGACTGGCTGACTTCTTCGGGATAAGTCGACGAGCCGGTTACGATCCCGCCGTCGAAGCAAAATCCGGACTCCGTCGGGACGTTCCAGTTGTCGCGCGCCTTGATTCGCCGATACATGTCGTCATAGACACTTCGGGAAATGTCTAGGCCATCCTCTCCAATGGTACCGGTCGTGTGGAAAAGTGTGTGATCTGCAAGGCTGTACCCCTCCGAATAGAAAGGTAATTTGATGCCTTTTACGAAACCCTTTTGATAGATAAAAACTCGTGAATCGCTGACAGGCGAGAATGCCGTTTCCAGCCATGCGCGGCCGGTCTTTTCATCGAGATTGGAGGGGTTCACGCGTTGCTTGGTTTGCAACTCGCGCTCCCGCGCCTCGACCTTGGCGCGATAGGTTTCGCGCGACATGCCGCGCGTAGTTTCCAGCTTTTCACCCCGCCATTCGTAGGTCTGGTTCGAAATCTCGCTCGACGTCGGTCGGTCGAACACAAGGCGGCCGATACACCACGGCCGCACTTTGGAGAGGAGAGGATTGTTCATCGTTGGTTCCACGGAAAGCGCGAGAGAGCAGACGCAAAGGCCTGCCAACAGAAAGAGTGCGCGAGCGAGACGATTCATGATTATTCTCCCGGCACCGGAATATTCTTCCCGTTCACGATCTGGACCACGCTGTAAAGCATCGCCCAATGAGTCCACGGATGCGCATTGCTCTTCATATGCTCGTATCCACCCTGCACAAATGCCATCTGAACCCCCTTGGCCGGGTCGCCTGGAACATCGGGCCTCAAGCCGCGCGCCTGTGCGTCCGCCGACCACACGGGCACGGTACCGTCGCCACGGATAATTCCCGTCTTGCTCGCCACCTGTGACCAGTTTGTCTTGTCATTCACTTCCGGCAAAGTATTCGTCTTCTGGACTGTAAAGGTGACGCTAAGATTGTGCTTCGATATGAGCACGCGAATCTCCCCCTTGCCCGAGTCGTGGAGCAACTTGGCGCTCTTAAGGTCGTCCTCGGTAACATCCGACGGCACGTCCCCAGTCCAGATTGCATTGCCCCACGCCAACAGATCCTTTGTCGGCTCCCCTTTCTCGATTGTGGGCTTGCCTTTGTCGCCCGCCTCTTTTTTCACACCGGGCTGCGGTGTCCGGAAGTCGAGCCCACCCTCGCCGTATGCCACATACGTCGTGCCGTGGTATTGATTCTTCAGTCGGCTTTGGTTCGTTACTACATCTACGACGGTGTTCTTATAGTTCGACACCACAGTGTCTTTTCGACCTAGTCTCTCAAGCCGGTCCTTCGTGGCCCCTGCCGGATCGAGCTGCTCTTCTCTCGGCTGCAAACCGTACCACGCCGGATTCAGATGTAGCTCTCTGGTTACATCACCTTCTTTGGGAAACTTCATTATCACCTGCCCGTCCGGCCGCGCAAAAATCCACCACGGCTCGCCATTGTGATAGTCCGGCATAGGCGTGAGCTCCATCGGTCCCGGTGCGTTAGCCATCACTGCGATGAACTCGTCGGCATCGCGTCCGAGCAGACTGCCATTGATAAAGCCATTCAGGCCGCCTTCGGGACCACCCCCTGTCTTGAACCTCTTAGCCGCTAGTGGCGCACCGGTGGCCGGCTGGCAGCCGTGAAATACGCCGTGCGCGAGGCCATCGAGTCCGTGGTTCAACACCGCGAAGCGAGCAACCAAGCCGCCCATTGAGTGCGTCAGGATGATAGCCTTGCCCGTATCGTTCTCCTTGCATATCTCGGAGATACCCATCAGCCGTGTCGTTTTTTTTGTCTGCGGATCCAGAATATCCAAACCGCTCACCACATCACGCCCCGAATCGTCGTTCGACTGCAACCAGTTGTATCCGATTGCGTATACACGGTAGCGAAACTTCGTGAATTTCTTGAATTCTGCTGAGTCCGCGGCAATCGCCTGACCGTTTCCAAAGGCGCCGTAAACCGTCGGATCAGTGCCCAGCACCGGATGAAGCGCCCATTTCTCGCCCTCCGGATCGGGATTGATCCACGCGCCTTCTGGCTTGCCAAACAGCATCGGCTTGTTTAATTGCTGTTCAAGCCACAACAGGACAGGTTGATAGCTGCTGCGGTAAACCGACCCCCAGCCGCGGCGTCGCGCTTCCTTCTCGGTTATCGCGTCTTCTTTCCCAAGATCGATAAGCGGACCGAGTGGCGTCACCGTCACGCTATGGGGATCGAAGAGGACTTCACGTGACGACGCACTTCGAAACCATCCAGCAATAAGGGAGCACAAGCCGCCGAGTGTTGCCCCTATTGCGTCGGTATTCGGTGCGGACCATGCCGTGTCACCAGTGTCTTTGGCGGCCAGCGGCGAGCCCATCACGCCCGGTATGAAAATCACGGGAATGATCGGACCGAGGTGGTGCAACGACTCCTTCGCGCGGGTATCGTCGGCCGGCGTCAAGGTCGCATGGGCGTAAGAGTCACCACTCTCGTCGGTGTGCGACGCAAGGCGGACGACTTCCTGTTCGGCATCGTCATCGCCTGAGGTCTGGCTCGTTGTGCCAGGATTGTCGGTCATGGATTCTCGCTTATAGTGGTCCCGTTCAGCCGTTTATGCTTTGCCCGTGTCGGGGCGCAATACACGGATCATCACGGTTTCTATGTCGCTGTTCTTTTGTTCGGCCGTATGGCCTAGTTCGTCCGTGACGCCGCTCAGACGCGTGCCGTCCGCACGCACGATCTCGTAAGGATGGTTCTTGAGCGGGTCGCCCGTCACCCGGTCGCGCAAAAGGTATTTGTCGTTAAACGCCGGCTTTTCGAGGTTATTCATATGCTCCGCTACCGAACTAGGCCCCTGCCTGCTAAACGACGCCGATTTGATCGTGCGCGCGCCGCGCGTGCCATCCTCAATACCTTGCGGGGTAATGCGAATGTACGAGCCTCCGCATTTGAGCATCAGCTCGGTTTTAGCGTCGATCTCGATGTTGCCGTTATTGCTCTTAAGCGTTAAGCCGAGCTCGGAAAGTAACCGCAACTGATCGGCAAGCGCCTGAATATCGATTGCACCTTTGCCCGCAATCAGTTTCATGCCTGCGCGCTGGACGAACACGCTGATCTTGTCCGCGACGCTCGCAACCAGCGATTTGCCAACAGCCCAGTACGTATCCTTGCCACTGACGAAGTTCAGGTGATCGTCCGCCACGATCTGTGCCGATGCATGTGTGGTAAAGCCGATGCTTTCTGGGCTCGACCCGAGCATGACGGGTTTGGCAAAGCCACTTGCGTTACCCGTTCCGCCGCCCGCCGTGCTGCCGCCGTTTGTTACGCCCGCTTTGCTGTGCTGAGTCGCTTTCGCAAACTGTGCAAGCGCTTCCCTCCCGGGTTTCAGATCCTCGGCCTTGGCCGTCGAACTGGCGGTGGATAGCGACTCGACAAGCAGATCCGCCCGCGCCAGTATCTCGCGTGGCTCGGTAGTATCGAGCGGCTGTCCGTCGGCGCCTGTTTGATGCGTACTGAAGTACAGCCCCTCGCCCGCGTGGACCGCGCCAGCGTAGTCGGTGCGCAGCGTAAAGCCGCTGCCGGTGTACGCGCCTCGCGAATTGCCGTCCTGAACGATCTGGTATCCGACATGGAGCATGCTCATGCCGTGACTGCTCATGATTTGCATACGGCTCTGGCCGGTGGAGTCATCCATCACAAACTGGTTATAACCACCGCCACCGCCAAACTCTTTGGACTGATAGCCTGAAAGCAAGGCGTTCGAATGCCACTGCGGCTTCGCCGCTCCGTTATAGACGCGATGAAGCGCAATGGGCCGGTCGATATCATTTCCGATGTGGCCGATCAGTAATTCCTCGCCCGCGCGCGGCATATGGACAGCACCATAACCATCGCAGGTGTCAGACTGCGCGACGCGCACCCAGCACGATGCGCGTTCATCCCCGGGATTGAGCCGGTCCCAAATGAAGAGAACCTTCACCCGGTTCAACTCGTCCGTGTAGGCCTCCTGCCCCTTCGGACCAGCCACGATGGCCGATTCCAGCTTCGCCTCGGGCTTGCAGTGTTCGAACGGACTGCGGTACGGCAACGTCGTGCGTTGTGCTTCAATGGACACACGATAGAAGCCCGTAGAGCCGTCCGCGTAATTCACACTGAACGTGTGATCTGCATCGTCGGCACGCGCCTGCGCGACCTGATTACTCAGACTGTGAGGGTAGTTAGCTTCATGGCCGGACAGCGGGAGATTGTTCTCGATAGTCCACTCGACCTCGATGGTTGCGAATTCGCGCTGATCCGCGGCGTCCTGATCGTGCTCCGGATGCCCGGTCAATGTGAACCGCCGACCTGCGTCCATCACCCGCAGGCTACCTACCCCGTCAAACCGCTTCGCTTGCGACTCCCACTCCTCCATGCGAATCTTCGACAGGCCATCGCCGCGATCCTGGTCCGGATACGTATAGCCGCCTGTATATTCGTAGACTTCCGCCTGGGCGGGTAACACGCCCTGATTTGCCGCCGTCGGAATTGAAGTTCCTTTGGGATTGAACGGCGTTGACGGACTCTTGTAGTCGAACGTGCGTGTCGACAGCATCACGGATTGCAGCGTCCGCGTACCCGACCACTGCGTGAGCGCGTCGGCTTCGCTTCCGGTGCTTGCGCGGTAGAAGCCGACTGTCGCAGGTGACAGTGAGTCGAACGTTTCCAGTCGGTCGGTGATGACAAGCGTGTGCGATTGGCCGTCGGCAGCTTGCTGCCAGCATCCATACAGTCCTTCCGACTCCAGCAGGCGGTGCACGAAATTCCAGTCAGTCTCGTCCTGCCGGCAGTACGACCGCGTGGGTAGTGGCTTCGTCAATGCGAAGCGGTACTCGCCCTGCGCCTGTGGATGCTGGTTGAACACATCAGTGATGATCTCGTCGACGCTCTTGTCCTGCCAGTGCCGCTGGTCGCGGCGAAACTTCAGGAAATGCATCCACGATGAAAAGCCGAGTTGGTAGCCGGTCAGGGTGCCGTCGGCGCCCAAACGGCGCGCGGTATGCACGTAGCCGTGATGCGGCAGATAAGACCCATCGGTCTGCTGTATCCAGAGTGTGACGCTTTGGGCGATTAGCGTTTTGAGTTCGACATCACCCGAAGTCGACACGCAGTCGAGCAGAAAAAGAAAATCGCGACCTATCCGTGAGCGGCCAGCGACGCGATGAGGAAGCAAAACGCCATTACCTGCCGGCGTATCCAGCTTAAGAAGACGGCCCTGCTGCGACAGCCCTCCCGTTATTGCGCCGATTCCTACTCCCCGTGTGGCCATGCCGCCTCTCTATTCGCCAATTTTCTGGCGGCATTCTAGGCGTTAAAACATCTGCAAAGCAATAATATATTGATTGTGAATTGCGATTTTACAAATTTGCAAAGTTATTCAATGCAAAACGGATATTCAGAAGAGCGTCGAATTATGAATAAACTCGGCGGACCGCCCCGCACCGGCTGCGCCGTCATACCTTGCTAGCAGAAAGCGCCGCTCGTATAAGGCAATGAAGAATACAAATTTTCATTAATACGACCGGCGCTTACCTGCAATGCTCAACGAAACGACCTACCGCAGCTTCCCCACATCCTTCTCCGTCACCTGCACCGCCTCCGGATTCCCAAACTGCGTCGTCACGTAATTGGCAAGCGCAGCAATCTGCGCATCGTTCAACTGCGTAGCAAACGCCGGCATCCCGACATCGTTACCCGCAGTCTTGCGCTGCACACCATGCAAAATCACCTGCACCAGATTGCCCGGATTCGACGCCCCCACCGTGGTGTTATGCAGCAGCGGCGGATAGTACCCATCCGGCGTGCCCTTGCCTTGCGCCTGATGGCAAGTCGCGCAATTGCCGAGATACAACCGCGCCGGATCGAGCGTGCCGTCGCTCATCGCAACACCCCGCAACCGCGTCACGTCCGTGGCCGGCTTGCCCCACGTAGCGCGCGCTTGCCGGCTGCCGTCGCTGACCGCGGGCACCGTGCGCACGTAGGTAGCGATCGCGTTGATATCGGCGTCCGTCATCTTCGAGAAGCTGTGTTCCACCGCCTCACCCATCGGCCCAGCAGCTTGCGCGAGACCCGGCACGCTGCCCGTCTGCAGATACTGGACGAGCTGCGCATGGGTCCATCCGCCAATCCCGCTGTTGGTCGCCGACGTGATGTTGTAGCCATCCCAACCCGCCAGCACCGAACCGCCGAGAAAATCGCCGCCGGTTTCGTCGAGCGCTTTCTCCTGCATTGCGAAGCCGCGCGGCGTGTGGCACGTGCTGCAATGCGCGAGGCCTTGCACGAGGTACGCGCCACGATTCCATTCGACGCTCTGGCTCGACTTCGCCTGATACGGACCGCTCGTCAGGAACAGCCAGTTCCACGCGCTCAGCGGCCAACGCATGTTGAGCGGCCACGGAATGTCGCTCGCGCGCGTGGGCTGATTCACCGGCGCAACGCCGTAGCGGAAGTACGCGTACAGCGCCTTCACGTCGTCGTCGCTGACCTTCGCGTACGAGACATACGGCATGGCCGGATACAGATTGTGGCCGTCCTTCGAGACGCCTTTGCGCAGCGCGCGATCGAAGTCGTCGAGCGACCAGGTGCCGATCCCCGTTTGCGGATCGGGCGTGATATTGCTTGAATAAATCGTGCCGAGCATCGGTACTTTCAGCGGCAAGCCACCGGCAAACGGCTTGCCCTTTACCGTGCTATGACACGCCATGCAATCGCCGGCCGTCGCGAGATATTCACCGCGTTTAATCAATGCGGTGTCGTTGCCGTTCACCGACGTGTCCGCCTGCGCCAACGCGGGCAGAGTCAACGCACCGGCCAGCAGCCAGAAAAAGGTTTTCTTCAGCACGTTCAAACTTCCTTCTTCAACTGGTCGGCCATGCGCAGCGCCAGCGCCGCGATGCTCAGCGTCACGTTGACGGTGCCCACGGTCGGCATCGTCGCGCTGCTCGAGATAAACAGGTTCGGGTGATCGAAGGTACGGCAATGCTTGTCGACCACCGAATCGCGCGGATCGCTGCCCATGATGGTCGCGCCCGTGATGTGATTGTTCGGCGCGAACTCGTCCTGATACTCGATCTCGGTGCCGCCCAGCACTTTCGCCGCGTTGGCGTAGACCTCGCGCGTATGCACGGCGCCGCGCTTCACGTAATCGTCGATACGATACGTAATCTCCGGACGGGGAATACCGATCGCGTCGGTCTCCGTTTTGCTCGGCACGATGCGGTTTTCCGGCGCCGGCAGAATTTCGTGGAAGCAGTCGAACTCGACAAAACGCGCCGCGCGGTCGCGAATCTGCGCGTCCAGTTCGGCCGGTTTGATCAGCTTGCCCTGCTTGAAAATCTTCTGCGTTTCCTGATCGATACGCGACAGGTTCGACAGATGGATCTTCTTCGCGGCTTCGGTCGCGCGGAATGCGCCGTCGCGGAAACCGATCAGCGAGGTCATTTCCTGCGGTCCGCGGCCCGGCCACAGTTTTTCGTCGGCGTAGAACGTCACGCCAGTGCCGGGGTGGTCCATCAGGTTGCGGCCCACCATGTCGGAGCTATTGCCCACGCCGTTCGGGAAATCGTGGCTGGTGGACATCAGCATGAGCTTCGGTGTTTCAATGCCGTTCGCAGCCAGCACGAAATACTTGCCTTCCACGCGATACTCGTTGCCCTGCGGGTCTTTATACAAAGCCGCGACGATGCGCTTGTCCGCGCCCACTTCGAGCTTGTAGACGACCGCGTTGTCGATCAGTTTCGCGCCGGCCTGCTCCGCTTTCTCGACGTGCACAATCCCGTTGTACATCGCGCCGATCGGACAGATCGGCATGCAATTGTTGTTGCCGCAACAGGTCGGGCGGCCGTCGTACGGGCGGCTATTGCGCGCCACCGGTTCGGTCACCACGTGATAGCGCGAGTCGAACGCGTTGAGCTTGCCCTTGATGGTCTGCTCGTTGTACGACAGCGGCAGCGGCGCCATCGGATACGGCTGGCTGCGCGGCGAACCGAGTTCTTCGTCCGTCGGGCCCCACACGCCGAGTTCTTCTTCGGCGCGCTGATAGTACGGCTCCAGTTCGTCGTATTCCATCGGCCAGTCACGGCCCACGCCGTACACCGTCTTCATGTGGAAGTCGTTCGGCATGAAGCGCCACGCGGACGCCGCCCAGTGCCACGTTGTGCCGCCCACCGCGCGAATGTACTGCGAGTTGAATTTGTGCTCGCCCTTCAGGATCAGATAATTGTTCGGCGGACCGTATTCCGGATGCGGCGCCCATTGACTCGACGGATACGGCGCCGAGTTATCCGACTTGTCGAACTGGTTGCGAAAGCGTTCGACGATTTCCCAGCGCGGCATGCGCGGCCCGGCTTCGAGCAGGATCACGGACTTGCCGGCCAGCGCCATCTGATGCGCGACGATCGCGCCCGCCACGCCCGAACCGACTACGACGATATCGGCCTGCTGGGTTTTGGGTTGTGTTTGACTGTGTGAATCGGCCATGCTCAGGCTTGCCTTTCGATCGGTTTGGCAGCCCAGAAACCGGGCTTGTTGGGGCAGTACGAACGGATGATCAGCGTGTCGGAAACCACGTCGTACATCAGCGCCTGTTCGTACGTGACCACGGTCGTATCGACGGTGCCGAGGTACCACGCTTCGAGAATTTTCAGCGCGAGCGCCTGCTGCGAGGCGTCGGCGGAACCGGCGGCGAGCGCGCCGGCCAGCTTCGGCAACTGCTGCGCGACATCGGGCGACGACTTCTGCAGCGCGGCCAGCAGGCGCGTGCCGACGTCGCGATTCAGCGTGGCTCGCGCGGTCAGCGATTGCGACAGGCTCATGAACGCGTCGACGGGCGCGGCGGAGGTGTCCGCGGCGAGTGCCTTGAGCGCGAGCGAGCCGGTCAGGCCCGCGGCGGTCAACGCGAGTGCGCCCTGGAGCCAGCGGCGGCGCGTCATGCTCGACGCTTCACCGCTCGTGGCGAAGGCTGTCCCGTCGCGGGACTCGCCGTGAGTATCGTGTGGAGTCAATTGTTGTTTATCCCTTGTGAGGCGTTCTTCAAAACTTATTGCGGGGTGATGCGAGATCGGCCGAATGCAGCACGAGCGGCACCACGAGCGCCGTTCGCTCGTAGCACGTTCCATGCCGCTTATCGCGCAGCGTCAGAACTGATGCAGCATGCCGACATAAGCGCCGGTCTGCGATTCGCCGACCAGCGGACTCGTGTTGCTGGTCGAGTCGCGCGGCGACGCTTCGAGCGAGAAGTTCGAGTTGCCGCCGTTGTTCACGTAACCCACCGTGCCATACAGGAAGGTGCGCTTCGTCAGGTTGTAGGTGGTGCCGAGCACGTACATCATCGCGTGGCCGGACGGGTCGTGCGCGACGTCGCCGCTGCCGTCGCCGACCTTCACGTAGTAGCCGCCCGCCGTCACCGCCCAGCGCGGCTGGAAGTTGTAGGTCGCGCCGAGCCAGTAGTGATCCGCGCTATCGGCCACGCCGACCGGCGAGTCCGGCGCCGAGTAGTGCGTATAGGCGCCCTGAATCTTCACCGCATCGAAATGCACGTTGGCGCCCACGAAATATTCGCGCGACGCCTGGAAGATATTGCTGAAGCGGCCGTTGCTGTCGCGCAGTTCGTCGTAGATACCGCGCACGTCGAACAGCGTGGAGTGATAGCTCAGCATGATGCCGTCGGAGCGGCCGAACTCGCCGTTGGCACCGCTGTTGAACGAGCCCGGCTGATTGCCGAACGAGTATTGCCCCTGCACGTCGAAGCCCCAGAACACCGGGCTGTGATATTCAACGTTGTTGCTGGTCTGCTGCCAGTTGCGCCCGCGCACCAGCGAGGCCGACGAAAACGCCTGCTGCACGAACGGATCGAATTCCCACACGCCGTCGCTATCGATAAACAGATTGCGGCCCGCCTGCAGCGTGCCCCACTCCTGGCTCTTCAAGCCGACGAACGCGCGCCGCGACCAGAGGCGCCCGCCGCTGGTGGTGCCGTTCATCACCTGCAAGCCGGTTTCCAGGTTGAAGATCGCATTCAGGCCACCGCCCAGATCTTCATTACCCTTGAGGCCCAGCATGCTGGTGCCCCAATCCCCGCCCTCCGCGCTCCAGCGGCTCGAACTGCCGCCCGCGGCGTTGTTGATGTGATTCAGGTATTCCAGACCCGCGTCCAGGCGGCCATATAACGACACACTGGTTTGACCATAAGCCAGCGGACTGGCCGCTACCGCGAGCGCCGCCATTAATTTTTTAGCAGGTAGTCTCATTGTTTTGCCGTGAATTGTTTTGTATCGCGAGGGAGGGCAAAGCCAAATGCAGATGATTCAAAACTACTCGGTGCAGCGTCGGCCGCGCTCAGGCTGCGACCGCCCGGACAACACCGGTGTAAAGCGGGATTCGAAAACGATGAGGGGTAGAACGATGGATAGATGTTGCGAAACTACATCCTGCGCGGTCGAACTATAGGGGATACGCGGCTGATAGCCTATCCGTTTGACGCAATAAACTTTTGCGGACCGCGGACTCGACATTGAGTGGGCAACCGAAAAGGGAGATCGAAAGCTACTCAAGATAAGATAGATGCTCATTACGTCCGCGCCAAATAGAAACGCATAAACCGTTATCGATCCTTTACCTCCTGCCATGAATGCGCCCGAACTGACCGAAGACGAACACCTTGGCCTTTACCAACGCGCAACGGATAACGGCGCTGAATGGTGGCGCGTCAGCGTCGCCGACCGCCCGGAAAACTATCGCCTCGAACATGGCACGGACGACGGCGAGCGCACTGGCGCGGTCGATATCGATCTGGTGGTCGACGCGGAAAACCTGCGCGCCAAGCTGAAAAAATGGCGCCGCGAAGGCTTCGCGATCGATACCGACGACACCAACGCCGAGCACGACGCGGCCGAACGCATCGCCTTCATGCCCGCCTTGCAGCGCGCCGCAGCGCTCGCGGCGGTGGCGAAACAGCGGCACGCCGAAGGCGTAAACGAGAGCGAGAGCGTGCGCGTCGGCCATGTCGACGTGCCCTGCGGCATGGATGGTCCGCTGGTGCCGCGCATCAATCCCGCCTATCTGTTTTCCGAGCGCTTCAACGACATCGTCGAAGATATCGTCGAGAACCGCCGCGTCATGCTGATCGGCCACACCGGCGCCGGCAAGACCAGCCTGATCGAACAGGTCGCGGCGCGCTCGCGACACGGCGTGCTGCGCTCCAACATGAACGGGCAGACCACGGTCGGCGATTTCGTCGGCTTCTGGACGGTCAAGGGCGGCGAGACTTTATGGGTCGACGGTGTGCTGCCCACCGCGATGCGCGAAGGCCTGTGGCTGATCGTCGACGAAATCGACTTCGCCGAGCCGTCGATTCTCGCCGCGCTCACCGCTGTGCTCGAACCGCACGGCCGCCTCGTGCTGAAGGAGAAAGGCAACGAGATCGTCGCGCCGCATCCGGCATTCCGGCTCTTCGCCACCGCGAACGCGGTCGGCGCAATGAGCCAGTTCCGCCATCTGTATCAGGGCGCCAATCTGATGAACGAGGCGTTTCTCGATCGCTGGCGCGTGTATCTGCTCGACTATCTGTCGCCCGCCGAAGAAGCCGACGTGCTGATCCGCACGCTCGCCCCGCACATGACGCGCACGCTCGCCACCACGCTCGCCGCGATTGCCGCCGACTGCCGCGCGGCGTTCTCGCGCGAAGATCTGTCGAGCGCGTTCTCGACGCGGCGCCTGCTCGATTGGGCCGAACTGATGTTGCGCACCGGCGACCCCGAACGCGCGGCCGGGCCGGCCATCTACGCGAAGGTGAGTCCGGAAGACGCCGCGTTGATTCGCGGCATCATTCGCCATCACATCGCGCCGGCCGCCTGAACGTGGGCACGATGCACGCTACGCACGACACGCGCGGTTTCACCTTCGAATCCACGCTCAGCAAAGTCGCCCGTGTGCTGACGGGGCAATACGGCGTGACGGTCGCGTTCAGTCCGGACGGGCCGCGCGTCGAACCTGGCCGGATCGTGATTCCCGATTACGAGCTGAACGGCGGCATCGAGCGCGATGTGCTGATCGGCTATCTGGATCTGCTGGTGGCGCGCGCGAAACATGCGTCGCTCGCGGAGCTCGACGCGTTGCCGGCCGGGATCGAAGCGAAATTTGCGCAGGTGATCGACGACCGTCGCGTGTGCGGTGAATTGCTCGACGAGTATCCGGGCGCGCGCTGGTTCATCGGCAAACTGCGCGTGCATGCGGCCGAACGTGTGCGGCAACGCTGGCCGAAACTGCATTGGCGCGACCGGCTGGTCTGGCTGGTGGAGCGCGCGCTGTGGGACGAGTCGCCGACGCAAACCGAAGCGGTCCATTCGCTGCTCGCCGCGTTGCACGCGTCGCAGGATCTATTGCACGAAGCACGTGGCAGCCGCTCGACCGCGCAGAGCATCGCGACGGCGCGAACGCTGGTGGCGCGCGTGCGCGCGTTGTCGGCGGGTGACGTGAACAGCATGGTCTTCACCGCGGACCCGGTCGAAGATATCGACACAGAAACGGCCGCGAGTTCGTCCGCGCCGCTCGACGACGAAGACGACACCGTGCTGCCCGATCACGACAGCGCGAATTCGCCGCCGTCGGAGCGCAGCGGCGGCGCTCAGGCGGAGAACGCGGTCGGCATGGGCCAATCGCTCGGCGACGCGCAACCGCCTTCGGCGGATAGCGAAGGCGAAGCCGGCGCTGCTGTAGCCAACACAGTGCGCGCGCAACTGTCCATTCCCCTCGCCACCGAATTCGACGACATCGCCGACCTCACCGGTCAGGGCGACAGCGCGGCGTGGCGTGAACTGCGCGCGCAAGCCCGTGCGGACACCGCGCCGCTGAAGGAAAAACTCGAACGTGCGCTGAGCGCCGACGAACGCACGCGCTGGCGCCGCGAGCAGGAGCGCGGCGAGATCGACCGTACCGCGCTCGCGAAACTCGCCACTTCGCCGGGTTACCGCACGCCGTTTCGTACGCAGCGGGCGCACAAGGGGCGCGACGTGGCGGTCACGTTGCTGATCGACCGTAGCGGCTCGATGGCCGGCCGCAAGATCGAACTCGCGCGCCAATGCGCGACCGCGTTGTGCGATGCGCTGACGCAGTTGTCGTTCGATTGCGAGGTGCTGGGCTATTGTTCGGTCGAATCGGAGCCGATGCGTCAGCTTTATCAGCGGCAGCTTGCCGCGGGCGCGGATTTGCGGCGCTATAACCGGTTTGTCGAGCGGCTCGATCTGAAAGTCTACAAACGCTTCGGCGCGACGGACCTGAGCGGCATCGCGCGGATCGACTGCGGACACGAGAACCCCGACGGCGAAGCGCTCGCGTGGGCCGCGACGCGTCTGGCGGATCATCAGGCCAGCCGGCGCATTCTGATCGTATTCTCCGACGGTTATCCCTCAACCGGCGACGGCGACCCGCAAGTGCTGCGCAGCGATCTGCGCGAACGCGTGGCGGCGATCGGCCAGCGCGGTATCGAGTTGGTGGGGATCGGCGTGTTGACCGACGCCGTGGAGGATTTTTATCCGCACAACGTGGTGGTGAGCCGTCTCGCGGAATTACCGTCGACGGTGTTCTCCGTACTGAGCACGATGCTGCTGAAGCGCTAGCGCAACTCAGCTTGGCGCGACTCTTACGCGCTCAGAACGCGTTCAGCGGAATCTTCAGATAGCGCACGCCGTTCGCCTCCGGCTCCGGCAGCGCGCCCGCGCGGATATTGATCTGGATAGCCGGCAGAATCAGCGTCGGCATGCCGAGCGTGCGGTCGCGCGCGGTGCGCAGCGCGACGAACGCCTCTTCGCTCACGCCGTCGTGCAAATGGATATTGTCGCGGCGCTGTTCGGCCACGGTGGTCTGCCAGCGCGGTTCGCGCGAGGGTGGCGGGTAGTCGTGGCACATGCACAGCCGCGTTTCCGGCGGCAGCGCCAGCAACCCGCGCGCGGACTCGTATAGCGTACCCGCGTCGCCGCCCGGAAAATCGCAGCGCGCCGAGCCGAGGTCCGGCATGAACAGCGTATCGCCGACGAACACCGCATCGCCGATCCGGTACGCCATGTCGGCGGGCGTATGGCCCGGCACATGCAGCGCCTCGCCGCCCAATCCGCCGATGCTGAAGGTCTCGCCCGGGGCGAACAGATGATCGAACTGGCGGCCGTCAGTGCGCATCTCGTCGGCCAGATTGAAGACACGTTTGAACGCGCCCTGCACGATGCGGATATCCGCGCCGATGGCGATCCTGCCGCCCAGCGCGCCCTTCAGATACGGCGCCGCCGAAACATGATCGGCATGCGCGTGCGTCTCCAGCAACCATTCGACCTGCAAGCCATGGGCTTTGACAAAGTCCACGACGCGTTCCGCCGACGCCGTCGACGTATGCCCGGACTTCGGGTCGTAGTCGAGTACCGGGTCGATCACCGCGCAGGCCGAGCCTTCGGCGGCGAACACCACATACGTGAACGTGCCGGTCGTGGTGTCGTAGAGGGCTTCGATCAACGGGCTCATGCTCTGCTCCATGCTACTCATCCTGCTCCAAGGTTCACGCCAGTTGCGGCTTGAACGGATATTGCTCGATCGTGCCGCCGCGCGCCACCACCGCCGTGCTTTCGGGAATTTCCTCCCACCAGCCCGGCAGATCGGCGAGCGGCTCGGACAGCACCAGAAACGCGTCGTCGCCGGCCGCCGTGATGCGCGAGTCGTCCGGATACAACTCGTGCAGATGATGAAACGACGTGCTGTGAAACAGCGAGCGCGACGCCCCTTCGCTCGAATAGCGTACCGCGACGATCTGCTCGCCGTCGGTCGCGCACACCGTCATGTTCAGCGGTTCGTCGACGCCATGCGCGCGGCCGGTGGTTTCGACGAAACCCACCATACGTTCGAGCGCGGTAACCGGCGCGAGTTCAAGGCCGAACGTCAGCGCCAGAAAGAACAACACCTCGGAATCGGTCGAGCCTTCAATCGAAGGAAACAGCTCGGGGTCGATCGCCAGCATCAGATCGCGCCGCACCACCGGATAGTTGCGCACCAGGCCATTGTGCGCGAACAGCCAGCGGCCATAGCGGAACGGATGACAGTTGGTTTCCTGCGAAGGCGTGTCGGTCGCCGCGCGGATATGCGCGACGAACAGCGGCGCGCGAATCGCCCGCGCGGCTTCGCGCAGATTGCGGTCGCTCCACGCCGGCTGGATGCAGCGGTAACGGAACGGAATATCGGTCGGGTGGCCGTACCAGCCGATACCGAAGCCGTCGCCGTTCGTGGTGGTATGGCCGAGCCGCGAATGCAGGCTCTGATCGATCAGCGAGTGTTTCGCGTTGAACAGCACCGTTTCGAGCTGAAGCGGGTTACCTGTATAAGCGAGCCAGCGGCACATTGGGTTCTCTCCGGTGCGATGCAACCTGGCGGCGGTTGCGCTCTGCTGCGACACAACGCTCCGGCGCGGCAGGCTGCCGCCCGGCCCGACACTACTTGATCACCGGCTGCAACGTCGCGATCGGAATCAGGAATTCGGAGAAGCCGGTCAGCATGATCTGCACGCCAATACACAACAGCAGAAACGACGAGACGCGCATGGCGACCTTGGTGCCTTCCACGCCGAGGTAACGGGCGAAAATCACCGCACGGCTGTATACCAGATAGACGCTGAGCGCCACCAGCAGCGAGATAACCACCGACGCAACGCTCGACAGCACGAACTCGGACAGCTTGTGCGTGCGGTTCGCGGTCAGCGCGATGGCGGTGGCGATCGAGCCCGGCCCGGTGGTCAGCGGAATGGTGAATGGGAAGAACGCCTTCGACATGGCGTTGTCCGCGTCGACGCGTTTCACCGCCGGTTGCTCGGCCGGCTGGGTATCGGGCGCGTTGAGCATCTGCCAGCCGCCGACCGCGACCGCGAGGCCGCCGCCGATGCGCAGCGCCTGCATCGAAATGCCGAAGAAATGCAGGATCGGGGTGCCGATAAAGAACGCCACCAGCAGCACGCAGACCACGTTGATGGCGATCTTGCGGGCGAGCGCGGTGCGCTCCTCGGTGGTCAACGACGCAGTCCGGTCAAGGAAGACAAAGGCAATGCCGATCGGGTTGATGATGCTGATCAGCCCGGTGAAGCCAAACAGAATGTCCGAGATCAGACTTTCGACCATATGCGTTTTCCGTGATGAACGACTGCTCGCGTCGCGTGACCGGGATGATATCGCGCCGCGCCAGCCGGCACGGTGAAAAGTGCGCAACCGGCACCCTTGCCATAGCCTCGTCACCGCGGACGCCGCGCATTGCAGCGCAGCAAGCCGCGCGGAAAACACGCAAAAAAGATGCACGCGCAACTTTCGGAAAGCCTACACTTTTTTGACTTACTTTACGTACCCAAAGCATCAGGCATAAAGTCCCCAGCGAAGCCGCACTTTCAACGAGACGTACTTACCGGTTCGAGGAGTTGCCCCCATGTTGCTTCGTGTACTCGCCGCGCTGCCGTTCGTCGGCATACTGCTCGGTGTTCCGTTTGTGAATCGCGTCGAGCCGCTGATGCTCGGCATGCCGTTCGTGCTGGCCTGGATCGTCATGTGGGTCGTGCTCAGCGCGATCATCATGGCGGTCGTCTACCGTCTGGACCCGTCCAACCGTCAACTCGCCGCCGTCGAAGGCGAGGAGGTCCGCCCATGAGCGCCCTGCTGATCATTGCTGCCATTACGCTGTTCGCGCTGTACCTCGGCATACGCGCGCGGCGCGGCCACGACATGAGCCTCGAACAATGGACCGTGGGCGGCCGCAGCTTCGGCACCGCGTTCGTGTTCCTGCTGATGGCGGGCGAGATCTACACCACCTTCACCTTCCTCGGCGGCAGCGGTTTCGCCTATGGCAAGGGCGCGCCGGTCTACTACATTCTCGCGTACGGCACGCTCGCGTACATCATCTCGTACTGGATGCTGCCGCCCATCTGGCGTTATGCGCGAGACCACCGGCTCGTGTCGCAACCGCACTTCTTCGCGCGCAAATACGACAGCCCCGCGCTCGGCACGCTGGTCGCGCTGGTGGGTGTCGCCGCGCTGATTCCGTACCTCGTGCTGCAACTCAAGGGGCTCGGCATTATCGTCGCGACCGCGTCGTACGGCGCGATTTCGTCGACCACGGCGATCTGGCTTGGCGCCGGCGTCGTGACCGCTTACGTGATCGTCTCCGGCGTGCGCGGCTCGGCGTGGAATTCGGTGGTGAAGGACACGCTGATCCTCGCGATCGTGCTGTTCCTCGGCATTTATCTGCCGATTCACTACTACGGCGGCTTCAGCGACATGTTCCGCGCGATCGACGCCGCCCGCCCCGGCTTCCTGACCTTCCCGGCCAAGGGCTCGAGCGTGACCTGGTTCCAGTCGACGGTGCTGCTGACCGCGCTGGGTTTCTTCATGTGGCCGCACTCGTTCGGTTCGATCTTCACCGCGCGCGACGAACGCATCTTCCGCCGCAATGCGATGGTGCTGCCGCTGTACCAGCTGATCCTGCTGTTCGTGTTCTTCGTCGGCTTTGCCGCGACGCTGAAGGTGCCGGGCCTCAAGGGCGGCGACATCGACCTGTCGCTGTTCCGCCTGTCGCTGCAGACCTTCGACCCATGGTTCGTCGGCGTGATCGGCGGGGCCGGCATTCTGACCGCGCTGGTGCCGGGCTCCATGATCCTGACCTCGGCCTCCACGCTGCTCGCCAACGACGTCTACCGTGGCATGGTGAACCGCAACGCGTCGGACGCCACGGTGACCAATCTGGCGCGGCTTCTGGTGCCGGTGGTAGCGCTGGTGGCGGTCGGCTTCACGCTGCACGGCGGCGAAACGATCGTGGCCCTGCTGCTGATGGGTTACAGCTTCGTGACGCAGTTGTTCCCGGCGGTGATCTGCAGCCTGCGGCCGCATAACCGTGCCACCAAACAAGGCGCGTTCTGCGGGATTCTCGCCGGCGTGGCGGTGGTCACCATCACGACCACGATGCACCTGAGCGTCGGCCAGTTGATGCCGTTCCTGCCGGACGCGCTGAAGGACGTCAACATCGGCTTCCTGGCGCTGGCGGTGAATATCATCGTGTTCGCGCTGGTCAGTGCGGTGACGCAGCCGCATCCGGTCGAACAGACGCACGCGCCGGTGCATTAAGCTTCGCTTCCAGCAGGACTTGAAAGGGCTGTCGCCATTGGCGACGGCCCTTTTCCGTTTACCGGTCGCGCGCCGAATGTCAAATCTACATAAGAATGAAAAAACCGCCCGCGTTCCAGCGCGAACTTCAGCGCGAACGTCACGGCGAAATACAGCGGCCCGCACTGCAACACAAACCCGCAGCCGCGGCGCAAATCTTCCGCCCGCTCCGGGCACACCCCTTGCTGAACAGACACATCGCCGAATCCGGCCGCACTGTGCAAGTGCAAAAATTTGCGTCCCTGGGGGCCACCTTGTCGCTCAACGTTCTTCTTGTCGCTTCCGAAGCCCTGCCGCTCGCCAAGTCCGGCGGCCTCGGCGACATGGTCAGTGCCTACGCCGCCGCGCTGCGCGATGCCGGCGTGGATGTCTCGATTCTGATGCCCGCTTATCCCGAGGCGCTCGAACGCGCCCTCGACGTCGCGCCCGTCGCGCGCATGACCGGCCTGCCCGGCGGCGACGCCCGGCTGCTGCGCGCGCGTATGCCCGACACCGGCGTCACCGTGCTGCTGCTGCAAATGGATCACCTGTTCGCCCGCGAAGGGCTGTACCGCGATCCGCAAGGGCGCGACTACCTCGACAACCTGACGCGCTTCGCGTCGCTCGCCGCGGCGGCCACGCGTATCGCGCGCGGCGTGCGTAATCTGAAGCGCCCCGACATCGTGCACGCGCACGATTGGCATGCAGGCCTCACGCCGCTTTATATGCGGCTCGCGGGCGTCGCCGCGAAAAGCGTCTTCACGATTCACAACCTCGCGTTCCAGGGCAACCATCCGCTCGCGATGGGCGGCTGGATCGGCGTGCCGTCCGACTTGCTGACGCCCGCGCTGTCCGACGAACGCAGCATCGAGTTCTACGGCTCGCTGAGCATGATGAAAGCGGGCATCGTCCACGCCGACCGGGTCAACACCGTCAGCCGACGCTATGCGCGCGAGATTCTGACGTCCCGCTTCGGGCACGGCATGGAAGGCGTGTTGCAGGCGCAGGCGGGCAAGCTGTCCGGCATCGTCAACGGGATCGATACCGTTGCGTGGAATCCGGCGACCGATTCGCAGATTGCGCGCCCCTATTCCGTCGACGACACCGCCGGCAAGCAGGCCTGCAAGCGCGAGCTGCAACAGGCGTTCGGACTGACGCGTGACCCGTTCGCGCCGCTGGTCGCGATCGGCAGCCGGCTGACGGAACAGAAGCTTGCCGACGTCGTGGTGCACGCGCTGCCCACGCTGCTCGAACGGCATCCGCGTTTGCAATTCGCGATTCTCGGTCAGGGCGAGCCCGCGCTCGAACTGGCGCTGCAGCAACTGGCGGCAGCGTGGCCTGGGCGCGTGGGCGTGCAGATCGGTTATGACGAACGACGCGCGCATATGCTGCACGCAGGCGCGGACATGCTGCTGCATGGCAGCCGCTTCGAACCCTGCGGACTCACCCAGCTTTACGCGATGCGTTACGGCACGATTCCGGTGGCGTCGCGCGTGGGTGGGCTGGCGGATACGATCGTCGACTATGTGCCGCTCGAGGCGCCCGATCCGCGTGAGCCGCGTGACGTGCGGCTCATGCACGGTGAAGACAGCGCGACCGGCTTTCTGTTCGACGGCGAGCAGGTCGACGATGTCGTGCATGCGCTCGGACGGGCCTTGACCGCGTTCATGCAACCGGCGTCGTGGCACGCGTTGCAGCGCAATGCGATGAGCCGCGATTCGGGTTGGGAAGCGTCGACCGAGAACTATCTCGCGTTGTATGCGGAGATGGTCGATGCACGCCCGGCGCTGCGCGAGACGCGCGTTCGCAAGACACCGGTTCGGGCTCGCGCGGCGGGCTCCTCGGGTGCGACGCGCCAGGCTGCGCGTGCGGACGAGGGATTCAACGCGGGCGTCGGAGAGATGGCGCGCAGTGCATAACCCGCGCTTCGAATAACCCCACGCGGCAACGGTTGAACGACCCGACGCCGCGTCCCGCACGTTAAGCTCGCTGGCATACTCGTCTTTCCCGGAGTTGCCGATGCCGTCACCCGTTCTCCGCGTCGCCCGTCCCACCAACCAGCTCAATCAGGTCGCCGATTTCTACACGCGTGGACTCGGCTTCGAGGTGCTGGCGCGTTTCGCCGATCACGAGGGTTTCGACGGCGTCGTCGTCGGACGGCGCGACTGTCCGTGGCACATCGAATTCACGCATCAGCACGGCGTCAGCGTCGAACGCGCGCCGACTCACGAACATCTTCTCGTGCTCTATCTGCCCGCCCTCGACGAGTGGACCGCCGCGGTCGAGCGGCTTCAGGCATTCGGCGCGATGCCGTGCCAGGCCGAAAATCCCTACTGGGATCGCCAAGGCAAAACCTTCGAAGATCCTGACGGTTATCGAATCGTCCTGCAGCATGCCGCCTGGGGCTGAGTTCGATAATTCATCACGCATAGCATGCGCAAAAGCGATGTTCCACACCGGGCACACTCGCGCGATGTTGAACGCTTCCTGACAATCCCGGCGAACTGAATGCTGCTTGACAGCTCGCGAGCACGCAAGGCAAGCTTCGGCATCCAGAACAATTCCCGCTTCCATTCCCTTCCATTCCGGCTAGCTGCATTTCGCGTGTTGTGCCTGTCGTACCCGTTACCTCCCGTGTTCCGATTCCGTTGACGCTGTCCATGCCTGCTTCGAGAGGGTCGCCATGTCAAGAAGTCGAATCATCGCCGCCGTGCTGCTCGCTATCGCACTGACCGCCTGCCAGACGTCGCCGAGCGGCGACATGGCCCAGTCCCGCGCCGCGCCCGTGACCGCCAGCACCGCCGAGATCCGCTCGATCGCCAAAGACGCGTATCTCTACGGCACGCCCCTGGTTGCTGTGTACAGCACGATGTATGCGTTTTCAGTAGACAGCACCAATCCGCAATACAAAGGTCCCTTCAATTCCATCCTGAACGTCGCACGCGTTTTCACACCCGACGACACCGCTTTCGTCACGCCCAACTCCGACACGCCCTATACGTTCGCCGGTCTCGATCTGCGTGCGGAACCGGTGGTTATCACGGTCCCGCCGATGGACCGGAAACGCTACTTCGTGTTCCAGTTGCTGGACCTGTACACCTTCAACTTCGCCTATATCGGCAGCCGCACCACCGGCAACCACGGCGGCACATTCCTGATAGCGGGTCCGCGCTGGAACGGTCAGACGCCGAACGGCATCACCCAGGTGATCCGCTCCGAGACCGATCTGGTGAACGTCGTGGGACGCACGCAACTGTTCAATCCCGGCGACCTCGACAACGTCAAGCAGATTCAGGCGGGCTACAAGCTGCAGACGCTCTCGGCGTTCACCGGCACCGCGCCACCGCCCGCCGCGCCGGCCGTGCAATGGATCAAGCCGATCTCGCCGGCCGCCGCGCGCACCTCGCTCGAGTTCTTCAACCAGCTCGCGTTCGTGTTGCAGTTCGCCCCCGTCAATCCGGACGAAGCCGGACTGCGCAGCCGCTTCGCACAGATCGGCGTGGTGCCGGGGCAGCGCTTCGACGTGAACACGCTGTCGGCGGAGCAGAAGGCGGCGTTTAGCGCCGGCATGCAGGACGGCCAGAAGGCGATCGACGACCGGCGCGCGTCGCTCGGCGGCAAAACGGACACCTTATTCGGCACGCGCGAGTATCTGAAGAACGACTATGTGACGCGCGCCACCGGCACGCAGGTCGGCATCGGCGCGAATTCGCGGGAAGAAGCGCTGTATCCGGTGCTCGACAAGGACGCGAGCGGCCAGCCGCTGGACGGCAGTCAGCATCGTTACGTGCTGCGCTTTCCCAAAGGGCAATTGCCGCCGGTGAACGCGTTCTGGTCGGTGACCATGTACGGATTGCCGGACCAGTTGCTGGTGAAAAATCCGCTCGACCGCTATCTGATCAACTCACCGATGCTGCCGCAACTCAAAAAGGATCGGGACGGCGCGGTGACGATTTATATCCAGTCCGAAGCGCCCGCCAACGCCCGCAAGGCGAACTGGCTGCCGGCGCCGGATGGGCCGTTCATGATCACCCTGCGCTATTACTGGCCGAAGCAGGCGCTGCTCGATGGCAAGTGGAAGACGCCCGTGGTCAAACGCGTGAACTAGCGGGTTAAGTGCGCGCGGCGTCGACCCGCGTCATCCCGTCGGCGCTCCATTCTTCCGAGCCCACGCCGTGGTGTACGAAGAACAGGCCGTCGGGATCGTACTGGCGCTTCACCGCCGCGAGCCGCGCGTGATGGTTTCCCCAGTAGGCCCGCTGCCAGTCGCTTTCGAAGAAGTCGCTCTCGGACAGATACGTACCCGGGTCGGGCACGATGGTGCGCAGGATCTGCGTGGCCTGGGCGATGCTCGTTGCGCTGCGCCGCCCGTTGCGCGTATCCGGCTCATGTCCCGCGATGCCCGGAAACGCCGGCGCGCCCAGGTCCGCGAGGATCGCGAGCGCGAAGGCATCGAGTACCGCGGGATTGGTCGCGGTTTGCCAGGTCGCGTTCAACGCGTCGGCCGGAGCGCCCGCCAGTCCCTTGTTGAAGTGCAACGTGACGGACCAGCGCCGGCTGCTCTGCACCAGCGTGTCGGCGAGGTCGCCGCGCCGTGCGGGCGCCAGCAGCGCGGCCGGCAGCCAGGTCGAGGTGTAGCCGTACAGGTACTGGCCGGCTTCGATCAGGTTGTCCGTCCAGAAGACGTTGCCTGGGTCGGCGCCCGGGCGGTCGTCGACCGTTAGCGCGTCAGGGACGTGTTGCGCGAGGAAGGTCGGGTCCCAGAAGTGCCGCGCCGAGGCGGTCAGCACCTGGGGCGGTGTGGTCGTGCAGGCATGCTCGCCGTTCGCGACCCAATCGAAGAACGGCTGCCAGACGCGCATAGCGGTGTCGCGATCAAGCCCCTGGAACACCATCGAAATGCGCAGCGTATTGTCGCTGCGGAACGCCACCGTCTCGCCCCAATGCGGATTGATCAGACTGGCCGCGCTGAACGCGATGAACTCGCCCACCAGCGCGCGGAATGCCGTCTCCGACGACGCCTTCACCGTCGCGTTCACGACACCCACCAGATCGGGCAGTTCGTGCGTGCGCAACGTCAACTGCGTCACGACGCCGAAGCTTCCGCCACCGCCGCCTTTCAATGCCCAGAACAGATCCGGGTGCGTGCAGGCATTCACCGTGCGCACCACGCCGTCGGCCGTCACGATTTCGGCTTGCAGCAAACCGGCGGCCGCCGAGCCGAACCGCTTCGAAAAGCTGCCGAAGCCGCCGCTCTGCACCAGCCCGGCGACGCCGACCGTCAGGCAGCCGCCGCCTTGCACATAGCGCCCGCTTTGTGCGCTGACAGCGGCATAGACATGCCCCCACAGCGCGCCGGCGCCGATCGTAACCGCAGTCTCCGGTTTGACACGCCCTGCGCAACCGTCCGGGACGAAAGCGTCGTGCGAGGTGATGCCGCGCATGGCGTGCGTCCAGACCATCAGCGAATCGGCCGCGTTCGAGGTGCCCTGATAACTATGGCCGCCGCCTTTGACCACCAGCCGCAGGCGATGCCTACGCGCGAAGTCGACGGCGCTCGCAATGTCTTGCGCTTCGCCCGCTGCGACGACGTACGCGCTCGGCGCGGAGGTCCACGCGTCGAGCCAACCGCAGGTCTGCGTTAGCGCCGGGGTATCGCCGATATAGAAGGGGTTTTTAAGTCGCTTGAATTCGTCCGCGCACGCCTGGCTCGCGGGCGATTCGGCGCATACCGCGAGCGGGGAGCGAACCACGCTCAAGCGCCCGTTCACGGCCGCATTCAGTTGTTGCCAGGCGTCCGTGGAAGGCCACGCTGGATCGCCGGGTCGCACGCGACGCAGTGTCGGACCGGCTGCTTCGCTCGCCTCACTTGCCTCGATCGTCGTGTCGGCCTGCGCATTGGCCGGCCCCTGTGCGAGCGGTTGCGGTTGCGGTTGCGGTTGCGCCAACGCTCGCCAGTTCGCACCGAACCATGGCGCGGCGAGTGCGCCTTTGAGCAGAGTCCGCCGGTCGAATGCGCACATACGCTTGCCTGTCTCCCGAATGGCCGCGCTGCGCAACGCCCCGTGGCGCGGCATCAGGTGAATGCTTTACGCTGCGGTGTGATCGAACCGCATGCCCGTTCCGGCCGATAAAACGGTCGAAGGATAGTAGCCGCGAACCCCCGCATCCGCTACTACGAGAACGCGCGTTACCGCGCCGCCGATGCGATAAATGGCGCTAGACTACCGCCGGATCGAACCACCAAAATCGCACAATTATCCGGAGCGCATCGATGCCTTACGTTCTCTACTATTCGCCCGGCGCGGCCAGCATGGCGGTGCATTGGATGCTGATCGAACTGGGCGTCGCATTCGAAGCCCGCCTCGTCGATATCGATATCGGCAAGCAGCGCGAACCGGACTATCTGCGGCTCAATCCCTCGGGTCGGGTGCCGACGCTGGTGGTCGACGGCGTGCCGCGTCACGAATCGGCTGCACTGCTGATGCTGCTCGCCGAACGCCATCCCGAAGCCGGCTTCGCGCCCGCGCCCGGTTCCGCCGACCGCGCCGAGTGGTTCGAAACGATGATCTTTCTCGCCAACACGGTGCTGCCCGCCATGCGCGACTGGTTTTACGCGGAGGTCGACGGCGACGCGGCCGGCGCCGACGCAGTGCGCGCGCTCGCGGAGCGACGACTCGTTGAAGCGTGGGACCGGCTCGACGCGCAACTCGCCGACAAGCCGGGTTACCTGATCGGCGGCAAGCTCAGCACGGTGGATTTGATGGCGCTCATGCTGATGCGCTGGACCCGCAATCAGCCGCGACCGGCGACCGGTTGGCCGCATCTCGCCGGCTATATCCACCAACTGCGCGCGCTACCGTCGTTTATCGAATTGAATACGCGCGAAGGGTTGACCGAGTGGCTTAACCCGAACGATTGACCGGCACGGCGGGCCAGGCTTCAGCCCTGCCGCCTGCCGATCACCACGACGC
Source organism: Burkholderia sp. 9120 (assembly GCF_000745015.1). Classification (NCBI taxonomy): domain Bacteria; kingdom Pseudomonadati; phylum Pseudomonadota; class Betaproteobacteria; order Burkholderiales; family Burkholderiaceae; genus Burkholderia; species Burkholderia sp. 9120. Next base: position 4,475,459 of record NZ_JQNA01000002.1, read on the forward strand.
CGCGCGACAACCCGCTCACGTTATCGACCGCGAGCGCCGCCGCGTACAACTGCGCCACCGGCACCCACACCGCCGGGTACTTGTAGCGCGCTACATCGAGCAGCAAGGCGCTGTCGCTCGCCGCGTCGTACGCAGCAAGCGGCGACCAGTGTCCGCCACCGGTTTCGCCGATCTCGACACGCCGGAAATTCAACAGCGCGAAACGATCGCCGTGGCGCGTGGTCTCGCGAATCAGATCGCGAAACTGCGCCAGCGTGAGGTCCGCCGCGTGGTAAGGCTGCACCGCGACCGGAAATGCCTGCAAGGCTGCGCCGAGCTGGTCGAGCGTCATGCCCTCGTGAGAAACGCGCGCCGCGTTGGCCACTTGCGGATCGACGCCGCGAAAGAAATCTTCCTGCGAGAAATACGGAAAGTCCGGATAGAGCGTCGAGGCGGGCCGGCGAATACCCAATGCGTTGAGCGCCATTACCGACGTCGCGACCGAGCAATACGCTTCGTTGCGCTGGGTTTCGAAATACTGCGAGAGCGGCCAGTACGACTGATTGGCCGCGGCGCCGATCAGGCGCTTCTGGCCGGCCGGCTGCGCCAGGGCGACGAGGTTGGGTGGCACGGGCAGCGGGCCATCGGCGGACTTCGCATTGATGGGCGGCGTTTGAGCTGAGGGCTGCGCAACGGGCTTCTGCGTGGCGGTTTGAATGGCGACCGGATTCGCGGTCTGACTCGCGGTCTCACTTGCCGTCTGACTGGTCGCTACCGGCGCCGGTGCGCAGGCTGCGAGTGCCGCCGTCATCAGCAGCGCGGCAATCCACGCGGGCCGACCGGCGCGCCCAACGGTACGCTTCAAGGAGTATCTGGACATGGATCCTTCCGCTGCGGATGAACTCGGAACGACTGCGCCGCCGATGCATCTCGACAGGCACGGCCAGGCTCCGGTTTTGTAACACGAAACGAAACTGCGCGTGAATCGCGGTACAGCCTTGGCGTCGCGCCTTACGCAAGCATCAACGGCGCGCTGCCCGGCCGTATCCAGTTCAACGGCCAAGTGCGGTAAGATCCGTCGCCATCGAAATCAATCCAACGGAATCAACAGCTTGAGCATGACTATCCCGTCACCTTGCGTCGACGTCTGCAGACTCGACGGCGCAACCGGCTTCTGCATCGGATGCCTGCGCACACGCGACGAAATTCGCGGGTGGAAAACCATGACCGACGACCTGCGCGTGCAGGTGATCGCTCAGAAAACCCACCGGGAAGTGACAGCGAAAGCGCAGATTCACGGACCTCGTGCGGCGATGCAAACGTCCTGAACGTGCTGATCGGCAGCGCTTATTCAGGCGGCACCGCGAACGCGAAACTGTTTTTGCCGCTGCGCTTGACGTGGTACATCGCTTCGTCGGCGGCGGCAACCAGCCGCTGATAATCGTCGACGAGATCGGGAAAGCTCGCAATGCCGACGCTGGCGCTGACCGAGCCGATGCCCATCTGCGTATCGGTCTCGACCACGCAGGCAATCAGCCGCTGGGCGATCTCGCCTAGTTCAGCGGCCTTCGAAAACTCCCGCACCAGCACCGCGAACTCGTCGCCGCCGATCCGCGCGACGACGTCGCCTTTACGCACCGAGACGCGAAAGCGCCGCGACACCGCGATCAGGAATTCATCGCCGACGCGATGGCCGAGCGAGTCGTTGATCTGCTTGAAACCGTCGAGGTCCAGATACAGCACCGCGATCTTGTACGGCGGCGGCGTTGCAAGGTCGCTGCGGCGGGCGATCGCATGCCAGTTTTCCGCGGCGTCTTCGAGCGTGGCGAACAGCTTGCGGCGGTTCGGCAGCCCGGTCATCGGATCGTGCAAGGCCGCCTGCTCGAACTCCTGCGATTGCCCCACCAGTTGACGGTTGCGTTTGGCGTACAAACCCAGCGCCGCGAGCAGCAGGCAAAACAGCAACGCGGCCAGCGCGATCAGCAGATTCGCGACATGCGCGATCCGCAGCCGCACGTCGGCGCTGTCGACATCGTGTTGAGCACGCCAGTAGGCGGACACCGTGGCGAGCCATGTGTCGATGCCGTTCAGCGGCGCGTCGGGCGCGAGCGCCGCGGGTGGTATGCGTGGCGCGGGAATCGGGCTGGCATTGACGAGCGCCGCGAGCGAATCGAGGCGCTGCGATAGCTCGACGCGCGCGATCTTGACGCCCTGGGCCGTGCGCTGGCTATTGCCGGGCGCCTGCTGCCACACGCCGACGACCGCACGCGCGCCTTCCGCGCGATGCACCGCGTCGAGCACGAGTCCGGCGTAGTCCTGTTTCAACTGGTCTGAGAAGATCGTTCTGATCTGCAGCGCGAGATACAGCAGGCCGATCAGCAGACATAGCAGCGATACGGCGGCCAGCATGGCCGGCGCCGGCCCGAAGCGGGTCGCGAAAGCGCGTTCCGTGCGGCCGCGCCAGGAGCGATGCCGCTCACGGATGGGAGTAGATGTCTTGTTGACTTGCGTTGCCATGCTGCCGATAGCTCACACGATGGAAGAACTGCCCCATGCGGGCGAACAGGCTTTTGTGTCGGTTGTTCGCGGCGTGGCGCTCGGAAGGGGAAGCGGCGCGCGCGTCGGTGGACCGTGGGTCTTTGGCGGGCCTGGCGGCGGTGAATTGTTGAATTGGCGAATCGGTTGCGGCCGTTGACCGGCGGTTCGCTGACGATGACGATGCGATCGGCGTGGCGTCTGTTGCATCAGTGGCGCGAGCGAGTTCCGGGTCCGGCGTGGACGGTCGTGCTACCTGACCGGACCACGACGCCAGGCGGCCACCCTGCTCGGCCTGTTGTTCCGCCTGTGCTTCGCTGGAGGTTCCGGCCGCCGTGGTGGGCGTAACCGTCATCGGCGTCTGCGTCTGCGCTGAGCCAGTTTCAGGGGCTGCGTTGGCCGCATTTGCCGTAGCTGCATTTGCCGTAGCTGCATTGGCCGTAGCTGCGTTTGCCGTAGCTGCGTTTGCTGTGGCTCCGTTTGCTGTGGCTCCGTTTGCCGTAGCCGCGTTTGTCGTAGGCATACCTGCCCGCCCCGCCGCACCGCCCGCGCCCACCGTCGCACCCGCACCAAGCGCCTGCCGCGCGCCCGCAATCGCCTCTGCATAAGCCTGCTGATCGTGATTGAACCAGACGCCGTACGCAACCGTCCCCATCACGCCAAGCGCCAACGCGCCGGCGATGGCGACGCCCATCGCCAGTCGGCCGAAGCGCGGCGGCGCGACGGCGGGCGCAGGCCAGCCGTACGTGTCGCCGGCGGGCGCGAGGCCGTCGATTGAAGAAACTGAGGGATTGGGCAAGTCGGTATCGTGGTACATCGCAATACGCTCCGGAATCCTTATGTCTGACGTGTATACAGACTGGGGTTTCGCGCGACCTTGCCGAGCCGACGCCTGGTCGTTCGAAGAATTTACCCCGCTTAACGGATAGCGACAACACGGCAATGCTGCGCTTTAAACGCCATCGTTGCGAGAGCTATTCGCGTCGGGCATTCAGGTAAAACCTGCCAGGCTACCCGTTGCCGGACGCGCCGCCGGGAAGCCTCCCGGCGCGCTATCGCCCACCGGAACAAGGCCCGGCGTGGCGAACGGCTCTCAACCGCGTTCGATGGGATTGATAGACGCAACAACCAGGCCTGCACCAGACTGGCGCTGTGCCGAACCATGAATTTTCGCGGGCGCCGCTTGAAACGCAGGGGCGAAAAACAACGGACGAAAGACCGCCCGCGAACGCATGTTGACCCGACCCACACGGCGCCGTTACTCGACGGTAATCGTCTCCTTCATGGTCGGATGAATGCCGCAGAAAACCTTGTACACGCCCGGCTTATCGAATTTGAACTGGTACGTGTCGTTCTGATCGAGCGCGGCGGAACGGAACAGACCCGCGTCGTTCACCACCGTGTGCGGCTCGCCGTCGAGGTTTTTCCATGTCACCGTTGAACCGGCTTTAACGGTCATCGCCATCGGCGTGAACATGAAATTCTTGATGACGACAGCGCCTGGTGTCTGCGCGCACGCAACAGACGAACCGGCCGCCGCCGCAAACAGGCTCGCGCCCAGAAACAGCACACATGACACGCGACGAAGAGTAGGGATTTGCATAGTCGATCTCCTGAATCTGAAAAGTGCGCTGGATCAGACCAGCGTCTTATCGTCGAGCGTTGCCTTGAGCGGATGGTGCGCGATCTTGATGCGGGTCACGCCGAGCATTCGGGGCAGTTGGTCGCTCGCCACCGTCAGCGGGCCGGGACCAGGGCCGTTGCCCGCGGTCGGCTGCGGATAAGCCGTGGAGCGCGCGGTGTGGAACGTGATGTTGCCTTCCACCTTCGAGACGATCTGATGAATGTGCCCGTTGAGCACCGTCACCGAGCCGAAGCGCTTCAGGTAGCTCATCGCCTGGCCCGCGTCGCCGGTGCCCCAGCCCCACGGTTCATAAATTGTCCACATCGGCATGTGCGCGAACACCACGATCGGTGTGCTGGACGAGCGTCCTTTCAGATCGTTTTCGAGCCACGCGAGCTGGTCGTCGCCGAGACCGCCCAGACCGTTCGGCTTGAAATGCATCACGTTGACGAGCGCGACGAAATGCACGCCCTGATGATCGAAGCTGTAATAGCCCTTGTTGTCCGAGGCCTGACCGAAACGGCTGAAGTATTCGGTGCCGGTGCCGTCGGTCACGTCGTGCTCGCCGGGCACCGTGTGCAGCTCGGTGATGTTCAGGCCGGACATGAGTTGCGCCGCGAGATCGAATTCCGCGGGCTTCGACAGGTGCGTGATATCGCCGGTATGAATCGTCAGCGCAGGCTTCACCGGCATCGCGTTGACGAAGTCGATGGTCTGCTTCAGCGTGCCCGCCACGTCCGGATTGGCCTCCTTGTTAAAGCCGATATGCGAGTCGCTGATCTGCAGGAAGAGCGGCACGCCGGACGTTTTCGCGTCGGCGGCGAGCGCCAGTTCCATGGGCGTGAGAATCCCGCCTGCCAGCACGAACACGGTGCCCACGCTGCCGAATGCCAGGCATTTGAGCGCGTTGCGACGTGACGCGTCGAACGGTTGATGTGACGACATGGTGACCACCTCAGGGTAAAGACTCGCGAACGGACCACCGGATCATCCGGCGGGTGTCGCGACTCGGTTCGTCACGCATGACTGGCGGGGTGTCGGTTTTATTCCAACTTATTGACTGCGCGCCGCCCCGGCGAGGTCGACCAATTGTCTTTACCTCGCTATTCCCATGCCTTTTGAGCATGCCTACCAGCTTATAAAGTCTTTTTCCTCCGGCTGCCGAACCACTAAATTGCATTCAAGCCAACGATTTGACGCCACTCGCAACGTACCGAACGCGACGGCGAACAAGTCGGCCCCATACCGCAAACACATACCCGTCAGGAGTTGAACATGAACCAGCCCGTCATTCTGATCACCGGCGCACTCACCGGCATCGGCCGCGCCACCGCCGTCGCTTTCGCGCAAAGCGGCGCCCGCCTCGTCGTCTCCGGTCGCCGCGCGGCCGAGGGCCGCGCACTCGAACAGGAACTGCGCGATCTCGGCGCGGATGCCCACTTCATCCAGGCCGACGTGCGCCGCGATGAAGAAGTGGCGAGCCTCGTCGACCAGACTGTCGCCCGCTTCGGCCGCCTCGACGCCGCCGTCAACAACGCCGGCACAGAAGGCCAACCCGGCGCGATCACGAACCAGACCGCCGAGAGCTACACCGCCACGTTCGATACCAACGTGCTCGGCACGCTGCTCAGCATGAAGCACGAACTGCGCGTGATGTCGGCGCAAAAGAGCGGCAGCGTGGTGAACGTGTCGTCGACCTACGGTCATGAAGGCGCCGCCTTCGCGTCGGTCTACGCGGGCAGCAAGCATGCGGTGGAAGGCATGACCAAATCCGCCGCGCTCGAAGTCGCGTCGCTCGGCGTGCGTGTGAATGCGGTTGCGCCGGGACCGACCGACACCGGCATGCTCGACCGTTTCACCGGCACGCCGGAAAACAAGGCGGCGCTCGCGGCGAAGGTGCCGCTCGGCCGGATCGGCAAGCCGGATGACGTGGCGCGCGCAATCGTCTTTCTCGCCTCGGAAGCCGCGTCGTTCGTGACGGGGCAGATCGTCAGCGTCGATGGCGGCAAGACCGCAGGCTGAATCCATTCCATAACGTGGACTAAAAAAATGAACGCTTCTTCCGAACTGAAACTGCTGTCGCCGGCCAACGTCGGGCCGATGTCGTTGTCCCATCGCGTGGTCCTCGCCCCGATGACGCGCCTGCGCGCCGATCCGGACGACAGCCCCAGCGCGATGATGGTCGAGTACTACCGGCAGCGCGCGTCCGCAGGCGGCCTGATGATCACCGAAAGCGCGCATCCGTCGCACGACAGCCGCGGCTATCTCGGCGCGCCCGGCATCTACACCGACGAGCACGTCAACGCATGGCGCAAGATCACCGACGCGGTCCACGCACGCGGCGCGCGCATCGTCATGCAGATCGCGCACGACGGCCGGCAATCGCACGTCGACCTGAGCTGGGGCAATGCGCCGGTGGCGCCGTCGGTGGTGCCTTATGACACGACCGTGTTCACGCAGAACGGCTGGGTGCCGAACTCGCCGCACCGTGCGCTCGAACTCGACGAAATTCCCGCGCTGATCCGCTCGTTCCGCGACGCGGCGGCGCGTGCGAAAGATGCCGGTTTCGATGGTGTCGAATTGCACAACGCCAACGGATACCTCGCCGATACATTCCTGCAGGACGGCACCAACAGACGCACCGATGCCTACGGCGGCACGCTCGAGAAGCGCGCGCGCTTTTCGCTCGAAGCCGTCGAGGCATTCGCTTCGGTGTGGGGCGCGGATCGCGTCGGCGTGCGGGTCTCGCCGAGCGGCCAGTGGGGCGCCATTTCGGACAGCGATCCGGAAGCGACGTTCGGTTACTTCGCGCAACGGCTAAACGAGTACGGTCTCGCGTATCTGCACGTGATCGAACCGCGCGTGATGGGCACGGAAACGCTGGTCGAGGGGCAAACGCCGGTTGCGTCCGCGTTCCTGCGCCGGTTTTTCAGCGGACCGATCATCGCCGCGGGTGGTTTCGATCGCGACGGCGCCGAGCAGATTCTGCAACGCGGTGACGCCGACCTGGTGGCATTCGGCCGGTGGTTTTCGTCGAACCCGGATTTGCCCGAGCGTTTCCGGCTCGGACAGCCACTGACTCAGTACAACCGCGAAGCGTTCTGGGGTGGCGACGAACGCGGCTATCTCGACTTTTCCACTTACGCGGAAGGCGTCGCGGCTTAACGCGCGCGTTCGGCATCTTCAACATCGTTCAAAGGAAGCCTGTCATGACAACCGAAACATTGACGCTGTACCACGGCGTTTCGTCGCCGAATTCACGCCGTGTCCGCGTCTTTCTCGCTGAGAAAGGCCTCACGGTCCCGCTCGTCGCGGTCGACCTCGGCAAAGGCGAACAACACGGCGACGCCTATCGCGCGATCAACCCACGGCGGGTCGTCCCGACGCTGGTGCTCGCGGACGGCACGTCGATCGGCGAGGTGCCGGTGATTCAGCGCTACATCGAAGACATCTATCCGGACGTGCCGCTTCTCGGCACCACCGCGAAAGACAAAGCGTTGATCGCGATGTGGGACCGGCGCGTGGAACAGGAGGGTTTCGCGTCGGTGATGGAAGCGATCCGCAATCTAGCGGCGGGTTTGAAGGGCCGCGCGATTGCCGGGCCGCACGATTACGCGCAGATTCCCGAGCTTGTAGAACGCAGCCGGCAGCGCACCGTCAATTTTCTGGCGGATCTCGACGAGCGCCTGCAAGACACGGCTTTTGTAGCGGGCGATCGTTTCTCGGTGGCCGACATTACCGCGCTGGTCACGATCGATTTCGCGGCCAAGGCGATCGATCTGCCCGTGCCGACGGCGTTGCAGTCGGTGAAGCGCTGGTATGACGGTGTATCGGCGCGAGCCAGTGCTGCAGCGTGATGGATCGGCGCGCGTGAAGCGTCGCCTCGTTCGAGGCGACGTCGACAATAAAGCTGAAACAGTTGCCCGCATCGCTGTGTTGTTACATCGGCGTATTGCGATGCGGGCCACCCTGCTACTCACTCCAACCGCTTATTGCCCCTGCTGCGCCTGCGGCTTCAGCCGGAACTTGCCCTGATAGCGGATCGTCGGACGTTGCGACTGCGTGGTCGGCGCCGTCATCAGCATCTGACGCGCGAGCGGTGCGGCCGTCGGACTGAGCGAACCGATACTCGTGGCCCGCGACGGATCGGCCAGGCCGTTCTTCACCAGCAACTTCGCCTCCAGTTGCAGGCTCGTCAGCAGCACAGGATCCTTCAGCGCATTACCCTGCGCGAGCAACTGACTCCACGCGGTGTTGCTGTAGTTGGTCACGTAGTAGTCGAGACCGCTCGGATCGGCGAGCACCGCGGAACAGCCGTTCAACCGCAGTTGGGTTTGCGTGTCCTTCAGCGCAATCGTCTTGCGCGACGTGAGTCCGTCGCCATAAGCGAGCGTCAACGGAATCGTCCACTGCGTGCCCGGATACTGGTTCTGGTTCGGGAACGGCGACTGTTTCAACGTCACGACGGTCTGGTTGGTCGTCAGATCGCACTGCGTATCCAGCGAGATCAACGGCACCCCCGTTTGCCGCACGAAGCTGTCGCCGATCGCGCCCATCGGCTGCCCGCTCGCCTTGCTCAGTTCGTCCCACAGGCGCTTCGGCGTACCGTTGCCGAGCGAGTAATCGGCCAGATACGACTGCAGGCCTTTACGCAGCAAGTCTTCGCCGAGATAGTTCTCCAGCATCTTCAGCACGTGGCCGCCCTTGTTGTACGTGAAGGCGCTCGCGCTCAGCACGAAGTCGTTCGACGCCCAGCCATTGAAGTTCGGCTGCACCGGGAAAGCGGTCGACTTCAGGTCGGCGTTGATCACCGCGTACTTTTCCTTCACGTTGTCGACCCAGTTGAAGCGGTCCGGGAAGAAGCGCACCTTGGTCTTGTTCTCGAAGAACGTCGCGAACGATTCGTTGAGCCACACGTCGTCCCACCAGTCGAGCGTGACGAGATCGCCGAACCACTGGTGCGCGGCTTCATGCGTGAGGACCGTCACGCCGTAGTCGGACATCGGCGTGCCGGGCGGCGGCAGAATGTCGTCGGCGAATTCCAGAATCGCCCCCCAGTTCTCCATGCCGCCGAAGTTCAGGTCCTTCTGGTCCTTGAACGCGTCGTTCGCGGCGATCGTGTCGAACTTGGTGAGCGGCAACGGAATCCCGGTGTAGCGATAGTAGTAATCGAGCGCCTGCTTGGTCTGCTGCATCGCCGGTTTGGCCCAGTCACGCATGCCGGGCGGCGTGAAGATACGCAGATGCAGACCCTTGCCGTCGGGCAGCGGGCTCGTGAAGTCGTCTTCGAGAATATCGAACTGACCGCCGCCGAAGAACAGCAGATACGACGGCATGGGCGGCGTCTTCTCGAACGACACCAGCTTGTAGCCGCTATCCACGTTCACCGCCGGTTTTTCGGCCGCGTTCGAGACGACGTTCCAGTTCTGCGGGACTTCGGCGCTCACCTCATAGGTCGGCCGGAAAGCCGGTTCGTCCCAGCCGGGGAACCATTGCCGCGACAGATTCGTCTCGCCCTGCGTGAGAATCGCGCCGCTGGTGCTGCCGTCGGTCGACTTCAGATCGACGCGGAACACGCCTTCGGCCGCGGAGCAGCCCGGATACGGATCGTCGCCGCAACTGCCGCCGGTCTTCGCGACGGGATCGTCGTAGGTCTTGAAGTTGATGATGCCGCTCCACTCCATATGCAGCGAGTAGTTGCCGGCGGCGATCTGGCCGCTGACCGGGCGGAGCTGGTAGAAATCGCCGTCGTCCTGCGGGGTGGCGATCAGCGAGATGTTGCCCGGCTGCAGCGTGATCGTGCCGTTGGTGAACTTGATCCGGTGGCCGGCAATCGTGATCGCATTGACCGCTTTCTGCACCTTGATCTGCACGTCCGCGCGGCCGTCGAACGACGAGAGCGCCGGGTTCGGCCGGAACCACAGCTTGTAGTTGATCGGCGTGACGGTGTCCGGCAACTCGACCGGCGGCACGCTCCTGTTGATCGATGTATCGGCAACGACCGGTGCGGCCGGCGGCGTCAGCGCGGCTTCGGACGCGGCGACGGGAGGCTGCGCGGCCTTGCTGCTCGGCGAAGGCGAGCCGTCGCTACCGCCGCATCCCGCCAGAACCACGATTCCGGCAAGTGCGAGGCACTGTATCTGCAATCGGAAATTTATACGCATTTTTAATCCTCGACTGACAATATCGGCATAAAGAATGTGCGATGAGTACTTGAGCTGTGTTTCTCTGTTTTTTTCAGCAAAAAAGGTCTCCCGCACTAGCACCGAATTGCTAGCGAGAATATAGGGACGTGTTACACCCTCAGCACTAACGGCTGATTTTCAAATGACGACTTCAATTCATTACAATGCTTTCCGAATGACGGCTTGAGCCGTTTTCTTCGGCTTTCACGCAATCGCCCACCTGACCGGCACAGCGGCGCCTCACCTGCGTCTCCGGGCAGGTGCATCAAAGCAGGATCAGTTTTGACGACAGTGCGTAGCCTAGTTTGGCAGACGTTCTCATGTCAACTTTCTTTCAAAATATTTCACGCACACGTTTCGGTGTATGCCTATCGAATGGATTAGGTAATCGCGAGAGTTAATCTTCTAAATCGCGGCATTCACGCCGACACTACGGGGAAACTTAATTTCCCATGAGTCTGGAATGTGTTATTAGCGTCGCCGACATCAATCGCGCTCAATGCGAGTTCAATTTGAACCGGCAATTGAGTTCGCCGCCATGCGGCATGGTGATGCGGCTGTCGGTGGAATGTTTTGCCGGAACGAGCGAGCCCTGCGGCTAGATCAGATCGCGTCGCTTGAACTCGTCGCGCAGTTCGGCGGCGCCGACGAAAAGATAGCCCTGCAAACCGGCGTCGATCGCACCGTTGACATTGGCCTGGGTGTCGTCGACGAACAGCGTTTCCGCAGCCGGCACGCCGAGTTGTTCGACGCAGCGCCAATACGTCTGCGCTGCGGGTTTCGCTGCACCGAACGACGCCGAAGCGTAAACGTCAGGACCAAACAGCCGCGCCACCGGCGAGTTCAGATAACCGATGTTCTCGGCCAGCATCCGGCAATTATTCGTCAGCACCGCAATGCGCCGATGTTGCGCGACGCTCGCGGCCAGCGCAATGACTTCGAGGTTCGGCGTGATCGACGCATGGCGCGCCGTCAGCCAGTCGTCGCGGCTAACCGGATAAGCCAGCAGCGCGCTCAACTCGCTCAGGTAGTCGTCGTCATCAATCTGGCCCGCGTCGACGCGGCCTTCGAGACCCGACGTCCAGATCGCGTCACGCACCGTGTCCGGCGTGCAACCTGAAATTGCCGCGAGACGCTCGACTCGCGCGGCGCGATCGTAATGCGAGAGCACCCCCTCCATGTCGAACAGAACCAGCGCGATCGGTACGTTCATGCTGACGGCCTCGCTTCGAAAGCTTTCAGAAATGAAGGCAGCCCATAATGCGGTGACGCCGCACGTCTGCCCGTTTTCGATTGTGCCCCGCCGATTGTCGGCAGGCCGCTTTTCGGCACGAGTTTTTCGGCACCCTTGCGGCAAAAAACAAAAAATCGCCCCGACCTGCCATTTGCCGCGCGCCGGATGCCTCATTCCGCCGTGCGGTCGACCCGTCAGATCTTTTTTCGACCCGCTGTCAGAATCTTGCGCCCTTCCCGACCAAGCACGACACCGACTTTTGTAGAGGGAATCAGAGGGTGGACGATATCAACTTTGAATGCACGGCCTGCGGTAAGTGCTGCCACGATTTACGCCTGCCGCTAACGCTGGCCGAGGCGGCCGCGTGGCTCGCGCGAGGCGGCCAGATGGAGCTGCTGTGCGAGGCCATTCCATGGCCGGTCGAACCCGAAGCCGGCAACGAACAGGCCGCCTACAAGAAGGCGCGTTCGGCGCCGACCATGAGCGGCACGTTGCCGGTGCGCGTCTCGGTCCTGCTGGTCGCCGCGTTCGCCGGCCCCTGTCCGAATCTGGACGCCGACATGCGCTGCCGTATCTACGAACAGCGGCCGCTGGTGTGCCGGATCTATCCCGCCGAAATCAATCCTTTCGTGCCGCTTGCACCGGAAAACAAGGGCTGTCCGCCGGAAGCCTGGCAGCACACGCCGCTGCAACGGCATGGCGTGCTGGTCGATGAAACGACGCGAGAACTCGTTGGCGAGTCGCGCCGTATGAGTGAGCTCGAGGCCGCGTTGCGCGTGAAGTTGTGTCTCGCGCTGGGTATGAACGAAGCGGCGCTGGCCAACGAAGGTTTCGTGATCTATGCGCCGGACAGCGACGCGCTGCGCAACGCGCTCGAACAGATTCGCACGACGCCGGACGCTCTGGTTGAAGCCGAGCCGTGGACCTTCGTGTCGAATCGCGCGGTGACGGTGGAAACGCTGCTGTCGGTCGGCGCGACGGGTCGTCTCAGCGAACCCACGACAGACGCGCATTTCCGCTATCACGGTTATTTCCCGGCGGAACCGGCGTGATTGCGCCGCGCGCTGGCGTCGCGTGAAGCAGGTTCAGGTGAGAAAAGTGAGAGGTTGGACACGCCGCCTGCGCGTCTAACTCTTCACACCGCGCACCGCGTAAGCCGACCACGTGGCAAGCCGCCCGACACTCAGCATCCTGGCAATCCGCTTCACTGCGTGCCGTACACGCCCACGCAAATGCGCCACGCGCATATGTCGCCAGAAACGGTCCGGCGCGAATTCGCCGAAACGCGCTTCCTTTTCGAGCAGCGCCTTGCCGCCCGGCAAATGAACGAACGAGCAGCAGCGAAACCAGCGCACGTCGCGATAGTTGTTGCCCGGCCAATGACGCCCCACGGCCTGGTAGGCGCCGACCTCGATCAGCACCTGCCCTTCGTCGACCAGCGTATTGAGCGCGGCGGAGATGAACGCTTCGTCGCCATGATGTTTGAGGCGCCCGCTTTCGCTGAGATAACGCGCGTAATAGGCGCGCGCGCACGGCACCAGGCGACGCAGTGAAGCCGGCGTGGCGAGCAGGAATTCGCCGCCGTACCAGCGCGGATTTTTCAGGCGCCGATCCGCGACGATTTCCAGATCCTCGACAACGCTCTCGCTGCCATACGCCGGAAACACCTGATCCGAAATATCGAACACGCCAAGCCCCGCTTCCGCGCAACGTTCGACGAGATTCCGGTCGAGCGGCAGCAGCGCCACCATATCGGCATCGAGCAACAACATCATCGTGTCTTCGGACAAACTCGCGGCCACCTGGTCCATCAGGTCGAGCTTGAAATGCGCGGCGTAGAACGGCGTGTTCTTCGGCAGTTCGATCGTCGCGGCCAGCTTCGTCACCGCCGGCCGATGCTCCGCCGGCATGCTGGCAAGCCGCTGCTCGACGAGTGCCGGCGCGTTCGTCATGATGGTCAACGCCGGCATGCCGACACGCCGCAAGCTGTTGTTCAGGCAGATCGCCTGGCTGACATACGACAGCGGATCGCGGTTGGTCGAATTCGGACCGGGCTTCGCGTCACCATCCACATAAACGAGCGTGCAAGGAAAAAGATTCACGTTGCTCCTCACCATGCGTGAGAGACGGTTCGCTTTTTCCAGCGCTGCCGCAATTGTTCGGAAGTCGAATCGGTGTGAGACTGATCTGCGGCGATGGAGTCAGATGAACCGGGGCGCAGGCATCAGGTATGCCCAATCGTTTCACGTCCTTGCATTACCTTTCCGCCAAAAACCAGCGAGACATAACGCAGCGAGAATCGATCGTGTTTCGGCGTCGCGGCTCTGCGCAATAATTGCAGGTTGCTGATTGGGCGCGCATGAACAACTTACTGATCAATGCAATGACCAGCGCGACATGTGACGCGCGGCACGTTGCAGCGTCATGCTGTGGTGAGGCGTAGCCGACTCACCTGAAAGAAAGCATCAGGCGCGCGCTTCGCTTTCCACACCTTCGCGCATGCCGTGCGCGGCCAGCAAACGGTACAGCGTGGCGCGTGAAATGCTGAGTTCACGGGCGGCGTCGCCGGGGCGGCCGCGATGACGCAACAGCGCGAGTTCAATCGCCTGGCGTTCGGCGGTTTCGCGTGCCTGCGCGAGCGTCACCGGCAGCGTCGTGGCGTAGCTCGACAGTTCGAGATCTTCGGCGCTGATCGTGCGCCCTTCCGACATGACGATGGCACGACGCACCCGGTTGATCAGTTCGCGCACGTTGCCGGGCCAATCGTATTGATGCATGGCCGTGATCGCGTCCGGTGAGAAGCCATATAACCGGCGGCTTGCGTCCTTGCGATAGCGGTCGAGCGTGGACAGCGCGAGCAACTCGATGTCCTTGCCGCGCGTGCGCAACGGCGGCTCGTCGATCCGCAACACGCACAAACGGTGATACAGGTCGGCGCGAAACCGGCCGGCTTCGATCGCGGCTTCCATGTCCACGTGAGTCGCGCAGATAATGCGCACGTCGATATCGATGGAACCCTGCCCGCCCAAACGTTCAATGGTGCTTTCCTGCAGAAAACGCAGCAGGTTCGCCTGGCTCTCAAACGGCAGATCGCCGATTTCGTCGAGAAACAGCGTGCCGCCGTTGGCCGTTTCGACGCGCCCGACTTTGCGCTGATTCGCGCCCGTGAACGCGCCACGCTCGTAGCCGAACAACTCGGATTGCAGCAGATGCGGCGGAATCGCGCCGCAATTGATCGCGACGAACGGCGCCTTGCGGCGCGGCGAACGCGCGTGGATCGCGGCGGCGGTCAGTTCCTTACCGGTGCCGGACTCGCCGGCAATGAACACCGGCGCGTCGGTGGTGGCGACTTTGCGGATCGAGCGGAACAGCGCGAGCATGGCGTCGCAGGTGCCGATCATCTCGCCTTCGGCCTCCGCGGTGTCGATGAACGCCGGTTCGCCGAGCGAGATCATGCCGCAGGCGTGGCCCACGGTGTCGACGATTCTTTCGTTGGCGGCCGGCAGCGTGATGTAGTCGAAGCAGTAGTCCCGCACCAGCCGGCGTGAATTCGCGTCGTCGAGTTGCGTGGCCGCGGCCATCGCCACCCAGCCGATGGTCGGCAAGGCCAGACAGGCTTCGAGCATGGCCGCGTCGCGCGGCTCGTACACGCTCGAAAAATCGACAAGGCCACCGGCCAGCGAGCCGTCCTGCATGACTTGCCGCACTTCCTGAACCGAGCCGATGACTTCGACGTTCCATTCGCGCGCCTGGAAGCTCGCGAGCAGATCCGCCGAAGGATCCCGGGTGAAATAGATGACGCGCCGCGTAATGGCCTTCATTTTATGCATTGTGTTTTGATGGTCCCGCACTGTCTGCACTGGACTGTATCGAGCCCAGCCCCCTCGGCGCTGCGCTATGCCGATGCGCTATGCCGATGTGTGTCCCGGATACGGTGAGGACCGTCGATGATACGCGGTACGGCCCCCATTCAGACCGAGTCTGACGAAATTTAATGGTTCGGCGCTCATGCTGTTTTGCGTTCTTTTGCGTTTTTTTGTGCTGTTCCAAACAGAGATCAGCGCTATTTGACGCTATGCCGCAAGGGTCTGAAAAACGTGCGGATCTCGTGGGCGAGTAACGCGGGCTGTTCCATGGCCGCGAAATGGCCGCCGCTCGGCATCTCGGTCCACTGCTGGACGTCGAAGGTTCGTTCGAGCCAGCTACGCGGCGGATGGTTGATCTCCTTCGGGAAACTCGCGAAGCCAACTGGCGGCACGACGCGTTGATCCGCGGCGAAGCGCATCGGTTGCAAACGGTTCTCCCAGTACATCTGGATCGACGGGCCGATGCTTTGCGTGTACCAGTAGAGCGAAATGTCGGTGAGCAGGTCGTCTTTCGAGAACACCCGCTCTATCTCGCCGCCGCAATCGCTCCACGCACGAAACTTTTCGCCGATCCAGGCGGCGAGTCCCACCGGCGAATCGTTGAGCGACGCCGCCAGCGTGAGCGGCTTCGTGCCGTGCAAGTGGGCGTAGCCGCCTTCGAGCGTGGCCCATTCGGTTTTCGAGCGCAGATAGTTTTCTTCGGCGGGCGTGAGCGGCTGCCGGTCCGCGCCGATCGCGGGTTCATACGAGGACGGCAGAAAGTTGAGGTGAATCCCGTCGACTTGCTGCGGATGCCGCGCGGCCAGCGCCACCGACACGCCCGCGCCAAGGTCGCCGCCCTGCGCGCCGAAACGCTCGTAGCCGAGCCCCTGCATCAACGACGCCCACAGGTCGGCCACCTGAAACGCGGAACAGCCTGGCTGAGCCGGCGCCGGTGAAAACGCGAAGCCAGGCAGCGACGGCGCGACGACGTCGAACGAATCCGCGGGGTCACCGCCGAACGCGGCCGGATTGCACAAGTGCTCGATAAGCGTGTGGAACTCGAAGAACGAGCCCGGCCAGCCGTGCGTCACAACTAGCGGATACGGCGCGGGACCTTCACCGCGCCGATGCACGAAGTGCACGCGCTGACGGTCGACATGGGCGAGGAATTGCGGCTGCGCATTCAGCTTGCGCTCCGCCGCGCGCCAGTCGAAAGCGTCGGCCCAATAGGCGGCCAGTTCACGCAGCCACGCGTTGTCGGCGCCTTGCTGCCACGCGGGCGACGGCGTGGCCGGCGCCCAGCGCGTCGCGCGAATCCGCCTGCGCAGATCGTCGATGTCGGCGTCGGGAATGGCAACGTGAAACGGGTCTATCCGCATGGGGGAACTCATCCGCAAGAGGCTGGGAAATCACGCGCGACGCCCAACGGCCACCCTGCGCACGCTACGAACACGAAGCAGGGGCCATGGTACACAATGGGCAAATTTTCCGTTTCCCCCTGTCCGTTCCGGAGACCGTCATGCTTGGAGCGCTCGCTGCCCTACTCACGTTTCAGTGCCTCGGTGAAGGCATTTCGTACCTGTTCCATGTGCCCGTACCCGGACCCGTGATCGGCATGCTGCTGTTATTCGGCTTCCTCATGCTGCGTCCGCAAGCCGCCGACGCGATCGAGCCGACCGCGCTCGAATTGCTGCGTCATCTGTCCTTGCTGTTCGTGCCGGCCGGCGTCGGCATCATGGTGTCGGCCGAGCGGATTCGCGGCGACGCGCTGGCGGTGATCGTCTCCATTGCGGTGAGCACGACGCTCACGATCGCCGTGGCCGCGCTCGTCACGCGTGCATTGATGCGCCGGCAGCGGACTGATCCGGTCGCGCCGGAGGCCGCATCGTGACCGCCATTCCGAAGCTCGGCGCGATCTGGGTCTATCTCGCCGCGAGCCCGCTGCTCGGGTTGACCATCACGTTGATCGCGTATCTGATCGCCCAGATGCTCTACACCAAAGCGCGCTTCAATCCGCTCGCCAATCCGGTGCTGATCGCGGTGGCGTTGCTGGTCGCGCTGCTCGAAATCACCCACACGCCGTATGCGACGTACTTCGAAGGCGCGCAGTTCGTGCACTTCCTGCTCGGCCCCGCGACGGTGGCGCTCGCGCTACCGCTTTACCGGCAGTGGCCCAAACTGCGCCGCTCGGCCTTGCCGCTGATCGGCGGGCTGGTCGCCGGATCGCTGACGGCGATCGTTTCGGCAGTGGGCGTGGCGGCGATGTTCGGCGCGTCGCATCAAACGCTCGCCTCGCTCGCACCTAAATCCGCGACCACGCCGATCGCCATGGCGGTGGCGTCGGAAATCGGCGGTATTCCTTCGTTGACGGCGGTGCTCGTTATCTCGACCGGCGTGTTCGGCGCCGTATTCGCGCGCGCGATTCTCAACGCGCTGCGGATCGTGGAACCGGAGGTGCGGGGCTTCGCGCTCGGCATCGCGTCGCACGGTATCGGTACGGCCCGGGCGTTTCAGGTCAGCGAGGAAATGGGCGCGTTCGCCGGTCTGGGCATGGGGCTCAACGCCATCTTCACCGCGTTCGTCGTGCCGGTGTTGATGCCGCTGGCGGCGCGGTGGTTGATGGGTTGATGTGCGCAGCGGGGAATCGTAGCGCGCGGAAAAGCGACGGCTAGCCGCTGTACCTGCGTCTGCGCTGGCGGCGTTCAGCAAGCGCAATCTCAAGGACGCTGCGCGTTGACCAGACTCGGCGCGCCGCCCGGCCCCGCCGGGTCCGGATTGCCGAATGCCGGCAGGCTGCCGTTGCTTCGCGCGCGAACAATCTCCTCGCGCACCTGCTCGCGCGTCTTCGGCCCGTCCGATTTCAACAATGTCCCGCCAGGCGCGGTGGATTGCAGCGACGTCGACTGAAGTGGCGCTTGCGCGGTCAGTTCGGCCTGGCGGTTCGACGGCGACGCCTGCTCGACGCCGGCGCCCGATGGCGTCAGCAGGATCAGCGGCGGCACGGCCGGCGCGCTGGCGACACCCTGTCCCACCCTGATCGTCGGCGCAACGGTACGCGCTCGCGAAGTCAGCACGGCAGGCTCGTCAAGCGGGACGTTGCTGGCCGCCATACGATCGCCTGAAGCACCCGTTACCTGGGTTCCCACACCGCGCCGTTTTGTCGCGTAGCCGGATGCACGGCTTGAATAATCGCGAGTGGCATAGCGGCGCTCACGAGAGTGATGGCCCTTCACCGGCGCCGACGTGCGCTTCGCTTTCGGCTCCTCCTGCGCCACGACCTGCGCCTGCGGCGAGGCTTGCGCGCGCGCCTGCACCTCGCGCTGCAGCGCGGCCACCTGGTTATCGTTTTTGTGCGTCGCCGCTACCGCATCGAGTTGCGCCTGCGCGGCGCCAAGGTCGTTGCGCTGCAAACTACTGCGTGCGGCTTGCAAGCCGCTGGACAACGCGGCATCCGAAGCACCGCCAGCCAGCACCGGACCGGACGTGATCGCCCCGCTCATGATGTCGCCGCGCGCGTGCCGGGCCGCCTCGCCGCCGCTGTCCATGCTGGGTTCATCCACCGAGAGCCAGTGCCGGCCTGCCGGTGAGACGTAGGCCGCAATCGCCACCGCGCCCACCACGAGACTGCTCAGAACGACTTTCCTGGGTTCGCCATGCATACCTTGTCCCCCTCCGATCGTGGCCGCACGCCGCGCTCGCCGCAACGTGTCCGAACTCATCAGAAGGTTCGCGGCGACCGGCAGATCGATGCCACCGCAACGACCACGAGTTCGGGGCCGATCCAGTCACGTACGAAAGTGTGATTGAACTGGATGCGAGGAAATCTCGGTTTCCGCGTTTGAAACGCCGAAACGTCGGAATGGGCCTGCCAGTTGTCCGAAAAGACCTGCGGCAGCGGGGTTTTCTTCCGAACCATGTTGGAACTGCCAGGCAATCCACCGACATGAAACCATGCCCGCAGGTCCGGCATATGGGACTAGACGAGCGGCCCTTCCGCCTGCTTGCCACGCATCGCCACCGCAATCGAACTGCCGACAATCAACGCGATGCCTAGCAGCGCCATCGCGCCGATCGTCTCGCCCCACACCACGTAGGCGAACAGCGCCGCCCAGACGATGCTGGTGTAGTTGTACGGCGCGAGCGCGCCCGCGTCGGCCTCGCGAAACGCCATCGTCATCAGCAACTGCCCGGCCGTCGCGAACGCGCCGAGCAGGGCCATCGTCACGAGCGCTTCGAGCGTCGGCGTGCGCCACGCCAGCAACAGCGAAGCGCCGGTGACGAGCGTCCCGATCACCGTGAAGTAGAGCACCGTGGTGCCCGAGTCGTCGGTGGCGCGAATGCGCTTGATCTGAACGATCGACAACGCGCCGAAGAACGCGCTCGACATCAGCAGCACCGGCCCGAGCCAGCTCGAATGCGCGCCGTCCGGGCGCACCACGAACAGCACGCCGATAAAACCGATCGCCGCCGCGATCGCATCGCGCGGCTTGAGCGTTTCCTTCAGCAGCAGCGGCGCCAGAACGATCACCAGCAAGGTCTCGGAATAAACGATCGCGACCGCCTCGCTGAGCGGCATGTACGGCAAGCCGGCGAAGAACAGACCCGACGCACCGAGCAACGTCAGCGCGCGTAGCGTCTGACCGCGCACGTCCATGTGTCTGAGACGTTCGGCAAGCGGCTTGCCGCGCAGGCAGACCGCGACGGCCGGCACGAGACCGAACAGCATGCGGAAGAACGTCACTTCGTTGGCCGGATAGGCGAGCGCCACGGATTTGGCGAGCGCGTCGACGAGCGCGAAACAGAACATCGAAACGAGGATCAGCGCGATGCTGCGCGGCGGTACGGCGGTCGTCCGAACGGCGGTAATGGGCGGCATGAGGGGTCCTGGGAAGCGCGCGTGACGAGCGCGGCGCCGGGGTTTTGCGTGATGTTCTTGCGGCGTTTATGAAGCGCGCGCCGTCGGAAAACGGATTATGCCCGCTGTCCGGAAGGCGGGTCGATCCCAGTCCAACGGGTCACCCAATGCGCATCGCATCACCGCCCTCGCCGTCCGGAAACTTTCCACCGACGATTCCGGGTAAGTCCCGATACAGGTAAGCAAAAGTAATAATATTATTCATATCGATTTCCGCATCGTGAGGCCAAGACTCTCTGTCCATGGCCACGTTCAGCTTTAATAATAATTATGACCATCTACTAAGCGGGGACATCAGGAGATACAGGTGCGCAATTATCTTGTGCTTGCGGCGCTGGCTACGCTTGGCGCTTGCGGTGGCAATGACGGCTCGCCCGGTGCGGCCGCATCGGCGAACAAACAGACCGTCGCGGCCGATCCTTCGGCTTCGGCCTCTTCCGCGGCGGCTGCGGCATCGGCTGCCTCGGCGGCCGACCTGGCCAGCGTCGACAACGAATTCCGGGCCGCGAAAACCGTTCCGCTCGGCATGAAAACGACCATCCCGCCGCTCGTGATCGCCGATCCGACGCTCAACCTGCCGCCGTACACACCGCCTGCGCCGCCCGCGCCGGTCTCCACCACCACACTCTCGTTCGGCGACTTCACCAGCTACCTCGCGCCCGGCTCGAATCAAGGCTGGCAGACCGGCGCCAACAGCTCGACGATCGCGATTCCCGCGCCGCCGACCAACGGCACGGGCGCTGGCGACAAGACCGTCGCGCTCGGCAGCACCTACGCCACCGCATCGTACGAAGCCGACCTGACGGTCAGCGCACCGGTCGGCAACGGCGCCGCCAACGCGGGCTTTCTCGTGCGCACCACCAACCCGACGGCCGGCGGTCCCGACAGCCTGACCGGCTACTACATCGGCCTCGACACCGGCACGCACTCGGTCGTGGTGGGACGCGAGAACAACAACTGGACGAACTTCATCGCGTATCCGGTCAGTTCGGTGGTGGGCGGCAGCACGCATCACCTGAAGGTGACGACGAGCGGCACCGCGATCACCGTCGACCTCGACCAGCAGCGCGTAATCAGCGTCAACGACGCCACCAATGCCCTGCCCGCCGTGTTCCAGTCGGGCAGCTTCGGGCTGCGGCGCTTCGGCGTCGGCGCAAGCTTCAGCAACGTCACGATTCGCACGTATCCCACCGTGACCTCGCCGAGCTACGATTTTTCCAAGGTGGTCGGCGCGGTGTACACGCCGTCGAACGCGGTGAACGCGATCGACTTCTGGGAGAACTACGACCCGGACATCGTCAATCGTGAACTGACTTACGCGCAGACCTACGGCATGAACACCATCGCCGTGTATCTGCACTACCTGGTGTGGGCGAACGATCGCGTCGCGTTCCTGAGCAAGTTCGAGAACCTGCTGAAAATCGCCGCGCGTCACGGCATCAAGGTCTCGCCGATTTTCTACGACGACTGCTGGAACCCTACGCCGCAATACGGCCCGCAACCCGCGCCGGTCTGGGGCGTGCATAACAGCCAATGGGTGCAGTCGCCGGGCACGCCGGTCGAACAGGCGTATTTCCAGCCGAGCGCGTCGAACGCCAGCATCACGTACAAGGCGAGTCTGGCGAGCTACATCACCGACTTCGTCGCGCCGCATCGCAACGATCCACGCATCATCTTCTGGGAGACGATGAACGAGCCCGGTTGCAGCGGCAATGGCGCGCTGCAGGAAACCCGCGCGGTGCTGATGAACGACGCGCGCATCGCGATCCTTAATGCCGGCGCCACCCAGCCGATCAACGCGCCGCAAGTGCAGGAGGACGAAGGCACGTACTTCTCGGACTTCTACGCGCTCCATCCGTACGGCAATCCGTACACCGGTCCGGTGAACGGAAGCTCGGTCAGTGCGCTGAATTCCGAAACCTTGCAGCGCGGCTTTCCGGGTACCACGGGGCAGACCATGCCGGGCATCGTCGCGAACTATGGCGGCAGCACGGGTTTTATCGTGTGGGAGTTGATGATCGGGCGCACCAATACGCGTTTCCACTGGGGGCAGGTGCCGAGCGCACCCGCTACGGTCGAACCGGCCATCCCGTTCCAGGGGACGATCTATCCTGACGGCCACCCGTGGCAGACCTCGGAGACGCAGGCGCTGACCGGTGGTTTCGACGTGAAACTGCCGGTGCTGCAGGTCGGCTATTACAACGATCCGACCTTCAAAAGCGCGCCGGTCAAGACGTCGGTTACGCCGTTGATCGACTTCGATCTGAACACCGAGCGCGGCACCGATTCGCCTGACGCCTCCGCCGGCGTCAATGCGACCGGCTATGGCGTGCGTTGGACGGGTGCGATTCAGGCGGCGCAGTCGGGGCTCTACACGTTCTCGATCGATAGCGACAACGTCGCACGGTTGTGGATCAACGGCGTGAAGATCATCGACAAGAAGAGCGCGTCGCAAGGCACGTTGAGCGGCAAGACCTGGCTCGCCGCGAAGCAGCGCGCGTCGATCAAGGTCGAGTACGTGCATGGGACGGGGCCGGCCAGCATGCATCTGCTGTGGTCGAGTTCGGCGGCGCGCAATCCGTCGGCGTTGCGGATCGTGCCGTCGGATTCGCTGGTGACGGCGAATTGATCAGGTGGTGAGAGAGTCGTCCGGCAGTGCGGTGCTGCCGGACGACTTGTCTATCCAGCAAGAACCGATCGACCTTTCCCAAGCGAAAAACCACTGTATAAAAACACAGTACAATAGACGACAGCAAACACCCGCGCCCTTCCGCGCCCTCGTTACCGTCGTTGGAATGATGTCCGCCCAGCAAGCCCTCTTCGCCGCCGAACCCGTCTCTCTCGTTCATGACGAAGAAGGCGGCATCCGCTATCTGCCCGACTCGATCCCGCCGGCTGTCGCGCAGCGCTGGTTCGACGAGGCACAGCGCAACGTCGGCTGGCTCAGCCAGCAGCGCATGATGTACGAACGCGAGGTCGCCGTTCCGCGCCTGCTCGCCACTTTCGCCCGCGAATCGGCCGATCTGCCCGCGCCGCTCGGCGAGGCGTTCGAAGCCGTGCGCGCGCTGATCGGCGCACCGTTCAATCGCGTCGGCCTCAATCTCTATCGTGACGGTAGCGACAGCGTCGCGCCGCACAGCGACAAAACGGACAAGCTCGTGCCGGGCCAGCCGATTGCAATCGTCTCGCTCGGCGTGAGCCGCCGCATGTCGATCCGCTCCAGAACAGGCTCCGGCCGAACCGTGCACGTCGAACTTGAACCGGGGAGTTGCCTCGTGATGAGCTACGCGTCGCAATTCACGCACGAACACGGCATCCCCAAGCTGGCGGATGTCGCCCGGCCGCGCATCAGTCTCGCGTTCCGCTGTTTCGCGCCTTAGATCAACGTGACCTTGCCCGTCGCCAGATCGTAAATACCGCCCACTACCTTGACCTTGCCGCGTCGCACGTACTGGCCGATCAGCGGTTTCGACACCATCAGCCTGCTCGTGTTCAGCTTCACGTTCTCGATCGTGGCGCGCGCAACCAGATCGTCATCATGAGCTGAACCGGCCAATTGCACCGCCGGCTTGAGCGAGCGAACCAGGTCGGGCAAGTGCCCCGGCAATACGGTGCCCTTCTGAATCACCTTGACGGTCGCGGCAATCGCCCCACAGTTCGTATGCCCGAGCACCATGATCAGCGGCACGCCGAGAAACTCGACGCCATACTCGAGGCTCGCGAGCATATCCTCGTTGACGAAATTGCCGGCCACGCGCACCACGAACAGATCGCCCGGGCCCTGATCGAAAGCGAGCTCCGGCGCGACCCGCGAATCCGCGCAACCGACGATCGCCGCAATCGGATACTGCGCCTCCACGCGCGCCACCCGGCCTGCGGAAAAGTCCTTGTTTGAAGGGCTATTCGCAGCGTAGCGCGCGTTGCCTTGCATGATCCGGTCGAGCGCTTCCTGCGGTGGAATCGAATTCGGCGCATTGCCGGCAACCGGTTCGGCCGCCATGACATCGTGCGGCGACAACGCCGCCAGCGTGATGGCGGACGCGCCGGCCAGTAGCCAGTCACGTCGCGTGGAAGAAATCGGATGGTGTTCGCACATGGCAGGTCTCCTATGTGCTGGTGCGCTACGGAGATACTCAGGTCACGCCAAGCCTGGCAAGCAACGCCTTCGCGGCCGCTTCCGACGAAGCCGGATTCTGCCCGGTGATCAGATTCCCGGCGACCACCACATGCGACAACCAGTCCGGCCCTTTCGAATAACTCGCGCCGTTTTTCTTCAACATGTCTTCGACCAGAAACGGCACGACGTCGGTGAGCCCGACAGCCGCCTCTTCGGTATTCGCAAAGCCTGTGACGGGTTTATCGCGCACCAGCGGCGTGCCGTCGGGCGTCTTCGTGTGACGAAACACCGCGGGCGCATGGCACACCGCGCCGACCGGCTTGCCCGCGGCATACAGCGCCTCGACGAGCGCGATCGAGTGCGGATCTTCCGCCAGATCCCACAGCGGCCCGTGACCGCCGGGATAAAACACCGCGTCGTAATCCGCCGCCGACACACTGGAGAGCGTGACCGTATTCGCCAACGCGGCTTGCGCATCGGCGTCTTTGCTGAAGCGCCGGGTTGCGTCGGTCTGCGCGTCGGGATCGTCGCTCTTGGGGTCGAGCGGCGGCTGTCCGCCTTTGGGCGACGCCAGGGTCGTCGCGATGCCCGCGTCTTTGAACACGTAATAAGGTGCGGCAAATTCCTCAAGCCAGAATCCGGTTTTTCTGCCGGTGTTGCCAAGCTGATCGTGGGACGTCAAGACCACCAGAATTTCCATATCGACCTCGTAAACGGTTTCGATTCGCCCGGCTTGCGCACGCCGGACGGCGCTGGAGTGGCGCCGCAGTGGCGCGAGCCGCTCCAGGCGCTCTGGCAGTATAGGTGGCGCCAGGTGACGTCGAAGAGGATTTCTTGCCGCGCGAGCGGGCCGCGTCGGCGGGCCGCTCACATCGAAAAACGCAATGTCAGACCGCGTAAATATTGGGGTTGTCCACCAGCGGCAAGAATTGGCCGGTGCGCCCGTCGAGCGCGAGCATCGTGCCGCTTTCGATGTCGAAGATCCAGCCGTGCAATTGCAGCGTTTTATTCACGAGCCCGACCGCCACCGACGGATGCGTGCGGATATTCGACAACTGCGCGATCACGTTGTCCTTCACCAGCGCGGACAGACGCTCGGCGTCCGAGTGATACGTGCGTGACGCGTTGATTGCTTTGGCGGCATCCGAATGACGCAGCCAGCTGGCCACTGCCGGCAGATGATCCAGATTCGTGCAGGTCGAGATCGCGGTCATCGCGCCGCAGTTCGAGTGTCCGCAGATCACGATATCGCGCACGCCCAACACCGACACCGCGTATTCGACCGTGGCCGACACGCCGCCCGGCTCCGGACCATACGACGGGACGATGTTGCCCGCGTTGCGGATCACGAACAGCGCGCCCGGCTCGGTCTGCGTCAGCAACTCCGGCACGACGCGGCTATCGGAACAGGTCACGAACAGCGTATTGGGGCTTTGCGCGGCCGATAAGCGCTTGAACAGCGCACTCTGCTGCGGAAAGACGTCACGTTGAAAGCGGATGATACCTTCGATGATTTCCTGCACGATGATCTCCAGATAGTCGAAGCTTAGGTCTGCAGCGCCCGCACCGGTCAAGCGGTGCGAGTCGGCTGTCTGTTGGCGGGACTATACCGCAGCAGGCGTCTGGCTCACCGGCCACGCGAGGTGGCGAATCGTGCGTGCGACCATCACAGCGTTTTGATCTGAAGGCCGCGCCCATAAAAAAAGCCCCGACTGTTACCAGCCGGGGCCAACTCTCTCGCTCGCACACCGGAACCGTGCGTGCATGACTACTGTATCTGGGTCGACGAAGCGGATATAGGTGCCGCGCTGGAAGAGTGCCTTCCATCGCGGCTCACTCTCGAAGCGTTGCGCTAATGCGCGGTTTCAACACCGGACACGCATAAGCGCAACACAACCAGGCCGCTCGACATTCACTGCGATTACATCGCGCTCCGTCGGATAAGGCACACTGAATCAACGGCTATACATCGCATTCCAGTCGGCCTTGGACACCGCCGGGCGACCGCTTTCCGACGCCCCTGCCGCGTTACCGCCATAGCCGCTGACGTTGCTGTTTTGCGCGGCCACGCGCGCTTCGGCGGCCTGAATCGCGTCGGGATAATGCGCCTGGTCGCCGTCGCCGACGTGATAGCCGGCCTGTTCGAGTTGAACCAGTTCGGCGCGAACCTGCTCGCGGGTGACACGGGTGGTCGACTGGGCAAACACGGTGGCCGAAGCAGTGAGCGAAGCGACGATAACAACGGCCTTGAGCAATGACTTCATGATAAAAACAACCTCCGGTAATTGATGGTTTGCGGTGCTGCGAGTCGGACTCACCGTCACCGCAGGACTCAATATAGGCGTCGATTCGTCGGAGAATAATGGGCGCGCATCGAAGGGATTGTTGCTGGATCTGGAGAAGTCGCGCTCAAGGCGCCGACTCAGAGTCGGGTACTCAAAAGCAACGACTCAAAAGCGGGTACGCAGCCCCACGGTGCCGACCACCTGATTCCCGGTCGACGACGCGCCGCCCGCTGTATTGATGAACGCGGTATAGCCCTGCCCGGTCACGTGCTGAAACATTGCTTCGGCGTACACGTCGGTACGCAGCGAGAGCGCATACACGGCTTGCAGATTCACCTGGTTCCATTTCGGATCGGCGCCGAAGCTCGTCGTGCCGCCCACGTGCGCGTCCGTGTACGTGTACGCCGCGCCGAGGCTGAACGCCGGCGTCACCTTGTACTTGCCGTTCACTTCGTAGTTGTCGAAGCGCATCGAGCCGTGCGTGGCGCCGAACGACGCGGTGTTCTGAAACTGGCTGTGCGTGTAGACGAAGCCGGCCGTCACGGGACCGAAACCATAACTCAGCGCAGCGCCTGCCGTGCGCTGAACCTCGGCGCCAAGCTGGAAGCCACCCGTGCCGTTCGCCGTCGATTCGCCGAGATCCACCGCACCCGCCGTGTTGGTGGCGGAGTTGGCGCCGTTGATCTGCAGATAACCTGCGGCCGCTTTGAACGGCCCATTGCTATAGCTCACGCCTGCGCTGTACGCGCGATTGACCGCGAAGTCGCTGTTGTTCGAGAACGCGTAGAGGCCGCCGAACTTCAGACCCGCGTAGTTCGCGCTGGTGTATTTGACGGCGTTGCTCATCCGCACCGAGTGGTTCAGATTGTCGTTGTCGAACGGATGCGCGAAGCCGGTGTCGCCGAACGTGCCCGCTGTGCCCGACAACGGCGCGACGAAATCGACCAGCGAATCGTACTGACGGCCGAGCGTGAGCGTGCCGAACTGCTGGCTGCTCAAGCCCGCATACGCCTGACGTCCGAACAGACGACTGTTCTGGCCGAGCTTGCCGTTCTGCACGTTGTAGCCATTTTCGAGCACGAATACCGCTTGCAGACCGCCGCCCAGGTCTTCGCCGCCGCGCAAACCGAAGCGGCTGCCGTTGACGTTGCCGCTGGTCGCCTGCACCAGCACGCCCTGCGTGCCGCCCTTCTTGACGTTGTTGGTGTACATCACGCCGGCGTCGATAAGGCCGTAAAGCGTGACCGAACTTTGTGCATGCGCGAGCGTGCCGGCGAGTCCTGCAAACGCCGCGACCGCGGCCGAAATCTTTTTCACTTGATGCTCCTGCGTAGCTGGGTGTGGGGTTGAACAGCGACGCGGAGTATAAAAACGCGGCCTTCGAAAACGAATGCCCGCGGCCTGGAGGAGTCCTTTATCGAATCAGGAACAATCGGTCACGGAGAAGTCGCAATCGTGGCGCGGTGCGCGTTGGCGCGATGTTTCGATGGCGTGATCGGCAGGCGTGGCATGCCGGGATGGCGCGTGGGGTGGTGTGTGAACAACGGTGCGCAGCACCGATGAAAAGCGCCGATGAGAAGCAACAAAGAAAAGCAACGATGAAAAGCACCAGCGGCAAGCATGCCGCGAAAAGCCCGGCGCGCGAACGCCGGACTTTCTATGCCCTAATTGAAGTCGTCCGTCTCGAGTTCCACGGACTGTCCGCCGTTTTTCTCGAGGACCCGGCGCGTAGCGTTTTCAATCCTTGCGCGATTTGCCTCGAACGTATTGACGAGATGATGGGCCGATGGGCCGTCGTTGCCGAAATGGTTGTTCAGCGCATCCAGCGACACGCTGCACCAGACGTCGGCCCCGTCGACATTGGCTTCGAAGGCGACGCGCGCCGCGGCTACCACTTCGCGGCGTCCGGTGAATTCGATCCTCATAGTGACCCTCCATGTGTGAAAGTAGCGTTGGACGCGCAAACGCCGTGCCAAAGCTGGGCGATCCGCTCAGGCTCGCCCGCACGATTGATGCGCTGCGCGCTTTCTCCGCAAGGTGCATACTCGACCCTCGGCCGCTTTCGCGCAGCCGCGCTGATGCGTCGCGGCATGACCGCAGTTGGTGCCGTGCGACGTGCCTGACATCCTAATACTAACGCCCCATGTCCTCCCGCAACCCACAATCGTCGCGTCCTCTAGTCATTGCCGCGGTCATGGCCTCAATGGCGATGGTCGCCATCGAAGCCACCATCGTCTCTACCGCGATGCCGCAAATCGTCGCGCAACTCGGCGACCTGCATCTGTATAGCTGGGTGTTCTCGTCGTTCCTGCTCACGCAAACCGCCATGACGGTGGTGTTCGGCAAACTCGCCGATCTGTACGGGCGCAAACCGATCATGCTGATCGGCATCGCGATCTTCCTGGTCGGCTCGGTGCTGGCCGGCTTCGCGTGGTCGATGCCCGCCATGATCGTGTTCCGCCTGATTCAGGGCGTCGGCGCGGGCGCGATCCAGCCGGTCACGCTGACCATCGTCGCCGATCTCTATCCGGCTCATGAACGCGGCAAGGTACAGGGTTATCTCGCGAGCGTCTGGGCGATTTCAGCGGTGGTCGGGCCGATGGTCGGCGGCTTCATCATCCATAACCTCTCGTGGGCATGGATCTTCTGGATGAACGTGCCGATCGGCCTCGCGTCTGCGGCCGGCTTCATCGCGTTCCTGCGCGAACCGGAGCGCCACGCGCGGCCGTCCATCGACTTCGCCGGCGCGGCGCTATTCATGGCGGCGATCGCCGCATTGATGATGGCGCTGACCTATGCGGGCGACGACGAAATCGCGCGCGCCTCGCTGGCGGGCGGCGCGTTCCTGCTGTGCGTGCTGTTGTTCGTCGCGCAGGAGCGTCGCGCGGCCGAACCGATGATCTCGTTCGCGCTATGGAGCCGCCGGCCGATCGCCGCATGCAACGGCTCGACGTTGCTCTCCGGCATGATCCTGATGGGCGCCACCACGTTCCTGCCGATGTACGTGCAGGGCGTGCTGCATCGCTCGCCGGTAGTGGCCGGCCTCGCGCTGACGATGATGATGGTCGGCTGGCCGACCGGCGCCACGCTCGCGGCCAAGTCGTTTCACCGCCTCGGCTTGCGGCGCATTCTGATCGTCGGCAGCGCGTTCGTGCCGATCGGCGCGGCGCTGCTGCTGTTCCTGTCGCCCGGCGCGTCGCCGTTGATCGCGGCGTTCGGCTCGCTGATCATGGGCTTCGGCATGGGCACGTCCAGCGTCAGCTCGCTGGTGCTGATTCAGGAAATCGTCGGCATGGACGAACGCGGCAGCGCCACCGCGTCGAACCTGTTCTCGCGCAATCTCGGCAGCACGTTGGGCGCGACGCTGTTCGGTGCCGTGCTCAACTTCGGGCTGACGCATTCCAAGGGTCTGGCGGTCGTCACGTCGGATCAGTTGAAGTCGCTGCTGCAGAATCAGGCAGCGAGTCTCGGCGACAGCGACATGATCCGTATGGTGTTGCATCAGTCGCTGCACCTTACGTTCATCTCGCTGTTCGTGATCGCGATTTTCGTGGTCGTGCTGCTGGCGTTCGTGCCGCCGGTCAACATTCGCACCGCGAGACCCGTGCCGCTCGAAGCGTTGTCGCCGCTGGAAGATTGACCGTCGGCTAAGGCTGCTTCTAAGGTTGTTTCGCGGGCAGCGTCGCGGCAAAAAAATCAACCGCCTGCGCCGCAGTCTTCGCATGCACCGCATCGCGATCCACGCCGGGATTGTCCCGGCAGATGCGGGCAAGACGCGTGGCCACCGCCGGCAAACAGGTATCGAGAAACGTGTAGTGCCACGCGTCAGGCACGAACGTGACGCTGGCCTTGGGCATCGATGCCGCGATGCGACGAATGTTAGTGTCCACCGGCGCGGTGACATCGCCCGCGCCCGCGACCAGCGACACCGGAATCGTGATCGCAGCCAGCGACTCCGCGGTCAGCGCCTCGCCCAGCGCGGGCGCAATCGCGAACACCGCCTTGACGCGCGGATCGCGATACGACGCACCAGACCGCGCACGCGACGCCTTGGTCTCCGCCGACGCCGCATCGTCCGTTGATTGATCGCGCAACGGCACCGTCGCGCCGGACGCGTCACGAATCCGCGCCGCTTCCGGCGGCTGGCAGATCGCATCGGCCGCCGGCGAGGCGCAGAACCGATCGAAGCCCGCCAGATCGGTGCGCGCTCCCGCCAGTTCCAGAACCGTATAACCGCCCAGAGAAAAGCCCACCGCGCCGATCCTGTCGCGGTCGACATGCGGCCCCAGCTTCGGGTCCGCCAGCACGCTATCGAGCACTTCGCTGGCGTCCGTCGCGCGTTCCCACCACAGCGTGAAACCGTCGCGGGTCAGCGGTTCGAGTTCGCTGTTGCCCGGATGATTGACGCCCGCCACGATATACCCGTGCGCGGCAAGCGCGGCGCCGAGCCAGTCGAGACTGTCCGCGCTGCCGCCGGTGCCGTGCGACAGCACCAGCAGCGGATACGTGGCGCGCACGGCCGACAGCGGCGCGCCGTCGGCGACGGGATGCCCAACGAACAACGGATCGCCGGGTTTGCCGACGTCATGCCGCTGCTCCGGCACGGACGGATCGACGGGATACCAGATGCGCGTGACCAGCGCCTCGGTGGCCGCGCCGCGCCAATTGCGCGCGACAGGCGGATGAATGATCCGCACCGTCTCACCCACATGCCAGCCGGCCCCGGCAGCCTCCGCCGACACAGCACCGTCCGCCCACGACAAAGCCGCCGCGCACAGGAGCGCGGCACCGCATCTACGAAACATGGTCAGTCCTTGCGAATGGGGATCATCAGATCCGTGACACAGGCGCGCTGCAATCCGGCGCGCGGCGGGCTGCGGTACAACTCGAGCGCCGGACGGGTATCGAGCGCATAGCCGCTTTGCGGCAGCCACACGCCGTACAGCGCGCGAAAGGTCGGCGCGATCAGCGCATACGGGCCGACCAGCCGGTGTACCGCGTAAAAACCGCCGTCCACGCGCAGCGGTTCGACCGGCGCGGGCGGCGCTTCATGCGACGCAACATCGGGCGACGTGACGATCCCCGCCAGATAGCGAAAACTGCCCTTGAGCGCCGGGTCGCGCACGCAAATGCCGACGCGCCGATCCGTGCGCGGGTCGTCTTCGCAGCGCAGCATGTGCATCAGATCGCGGAACGTCTGGCCGATCGTCGCAATCGGTCCTTCGTGGCGCAGGCAGAGCACGTCGATCGGCGCGATCTCCGCGAGTTCGACCGCGGGCCAGAGCGACATGCGGCCATCGTCGGGATTCGTTGCGTGGTTTGCGTTGGCCTCGTCGGCGTCGCTGGCGTCCCGCTTTTCCGTGGCGTCGGCGGCATCGACCATGTTGCCCGCCGCACCCGAGCGCCGGCTTGCCGCCGGTGTCGCGAGATGCTTCTGGCGTGCCTTGAACTCACTCGGCGTGACGCCGGTAAAGCCGCGAAATGCGCGGGCAAAGGCCTGCGGACTGTTGTACCCGGCATCGTGCGCGACGGCGGTCACGCGTGCGGACGCGTCGGTCAGACGTTGCGCGGCTTGCGCAAGACGCAGGCGCTGCACGGTCTCGACAATGCTCTCGCCGGCCAGCGCGCGATAAATGCGATGAAAGTGATACGGCGACAGATGCGCGACCGCCGCCAGACTGTCGAGCGTATGCGGCGCGCCTGGTTCGAGCAGAATCGCCTCGATCACACGAGCGATCCGCCGACGATAATCGAGTTCCGTGCTGGCTTTCATCATGGCGCTAGGATAGCGGCCTCGTCGCCACAAAACGGTGCAGAGCTTGCGAAATTTCATCGCGAGTTCACGGCGATGCTGCCGCGCGTCATGGCACTATGGCGGGCATTGCTTTGCAAGCCCCGCGCAACGTGCGTTGCTTTCCCGCTTGGTGCCGTACCGTAGCGTGCCCGACGCCTACACAGCATCACGGCACGACACGAAACCCGGCGAAGCGACACGACGCATACCGCGCTTGCCATGGAGTTCCGACGACATGATGCAGCCTGTAGCGAGCGTCACGCGTGCCTCGATCCGCCGCCGGCTAGGCGCTGCGCTGCTGCTGACCGGCGCCCTGCTGCTGGCCGGTTGCACGCTGCCGTCGCTGGCCGGCCGCACGGAATCGGCGGCGCTCGATCCGGTGCAGGCTCAATCGACCCATCTCGGCATGGCCGTAGCGGGACCGCTTGCGCAGCATCCGGGCCTGAGCGGCATCTATCCGCTCGAAAATCCCCACGACGCGTTCGCGGCCCGCGTCTTTCTCGCGCACGCGGCGCAACGCACGCTGGACGTTCAATACTATATCTGGCGTGACGATCTGACCGGCACGCTGATGCTGGAGCAACTGGTCGAAGCGGCGCAGCGCGGCGTGCGGGTGCGCCTGCTGCTCGACGACAACGGCATTCCCCCTTCGCTCGACACCACGCTCGCGGCGCTCGACGCGCATCCCAACATCGAGGTGCGCCTGTTCAATCCGTTCGTGGTGCGCAAGCCGAAGTCGATCGGCTTTATCACGGACTTCTCGCGCGCCAACCGGCGTATGCATAACAAGTCGTTTACCGCCGACAGCACCGCGACGATTCTCGGCGGCCGCAATATCGGCGACGAGTATTTCGGCGCGACCGACGGCGTGGTGTTCTCCGATCTCGACGTGCTCGCGGTCGGTCCCGCTGCCGGCGCTGTGGCGCATGACTTCGACCGCTACTGGTCGAGCGAGTCGTCGTATCCCGTGGACCGGATTCTGCCGCACGTGAGCGCCGATCAGTTGCCCGCGCTCGAGGCCAGAGCGAAGGCCGTTGCCAGCGATCCCACCGCGCTCGCCTACGAAGACGCGTTGCGCGAGTCGCCGATCGCCCAGCAGTTGCCCACCGGCACGCTGCCGCTCGAATGGGCCGCGACGCGTCTGATCAGCGACGATCCCGCCAAAGGCCTGAACCGCTCGCCGACCGACGCGCTGGTGCTGAAGCAGATGCACGAGATACTCGGCGACCCGGCCGAGGAACTCGACCTGGTGTCGCCGTATTTCGTGCCGACGGAGGTGGGCGTCCAGTACTTCACCCGGCTCGCCTCGCGCGGCGTGACGGTGCGCGTGCTGACCAATGCGCTCGAATCGACCGATGTCGCCGCCGTCCATTCCGGCTATGCGAAACACCGCGTCGCGTTGCTCAAGGGTGGTGTGGCGCTCTACGAACTACGTCGCCAGCCGGGCGCGGACGGCAAAACCGAACAGCGCGCCGGTCCGTTCGGCAGTTCGGGATCGAGCCTGCATGCCAAGACGTTCGCGGTGGACGGCCAGCGTGTTTTCGTGGGTTCGTTCAACTTCGACCCGCGCTCGGCGAAGCTCAATACCGAACTCGGTCTGGTAATCGACAGCCCCGCGCTGGCGGGGAAAATCCGTTCGACGTTCCAGACCCAGGTGCCGCAAGTGGCGTACACGCTTAGCCTCGACGACAAGGGCAAGCTGGTCTGGCTCGAACAGGACGGCGCCAACACGATCCGCTACGACACCGAACCGAACACCACCTGGGTGCGCCGGCTCGGCGTGTGGTTCATGTCGATCCTGCCGATCGAATCGTTTTTATAAATCGGCGGGCCGGCACAGGCCGATCATCCACGCATGCACGGCATCGACCGCGACCGAACGCGCCGGCTGCGCCGAGCGCATCAGCCAGAGCGGCGCCAACGCGAAGCCCGGCACCTGCGGCAAGACTGCCACGCGGCCGCTCGTCAACGCGTCTCCCGCCGTGAGCCGCGACACCATCGCGATACCCGCCTCCTGCTCGGCCGCCGCCACGACGAAGCGTGGATCGCTGACCGTCAACGCGCGGCGCGTGCGCAAACCGCCGCGCCTGAGTTCCGGCAGCCACGGCGCCCATTCCGGACGCGCTTCGTGAACCAGCAGCGGCGCTTGCGTGAGCACGTCGGGAAACGGCGCGTCACGCAGACGGCGTGCCGTTTCCGGTCCGCAGATCGCCACCGCCTCTTCGTCGAGCAACAACTCGCAGGTGACTTCCGGCGTACGGATCGGCCTGGCTGACACCACCAGATCGACATCGACGCGATCGATCTCGTTGACCTCCTCGTCGGTCACGAGCCAGATCTCGAGCGTCGGCAGCGCCTCCGCGAACTGCCGCATGCGCGGCATCAGCCAGCCTGAGGCGAATTGCGGCGCGCAAACAAGAATCACCGAATCCGGATTGCCATACGGCTCGATCCGGTCGCGCCCGTCGGCGAGTGTGGCGAGCGCCGTCGTGACGGTTTGCGCGTACAGCACACCGGCGGCGGTCAACGCGACGCCACGGCCGATCCGCCGAAACAGCGGCTGCCCGGTCCACTCCTCCAGTTGCTGGATCTGATGGCTGATCGCCGACTGGGTCAGCGCGAGTTCTTGGGCCGCGCGCGTGAAGCTGCCGACGCGCGCGGCGGCGTCGAAGGCGAGCAAGGCTTGCAACGGGGGCAGTCTACGCATGGGCGATCCGGGTCAGATATTAAAAATATCGATACTTCCAGCAAGATTCTTCGCTTTTCGCGGGAATTTTTCCCCGCAATCATAGCTCCAGTTGCCCTCCACACGTTTTCTCGTTTCAGCAGACATGAGAAATATTTGTGCGAACGGCGCCCTGCTTAAACTACGCGAAGCCACTGGACCGACAAGCATGACTCTGGATCTCTCCCCCCATCCGCACGCGCCCGGCAGCGAACTGTCTGCCGCCCCCACCTACGCCGGCGTGCTGTCGTTCATGCGCCGTCCCTATACGCGCGACCTCACGGGCGTCGACGTCGCCGTCTCAGGCGTGCCGCTCGACCTCGCGACCACCTTCCGCCCTGGCACCCGCTTCGGGCCAGCCGCGATGCGCGCCGCCTCGGTCCAACTGGCCGGACTCGGCGCGTTTCCGTGGGGCGTCGATCCGTTCGACCACTTGAACGTGGTCGACTACGGCGACTGCTGGTTCGACGCGCACAACCCGCTCGGGATTCGCGACGCGATCGTCGCGCACGCTCGCGGCATTCTCGCGACCGGCACGCGCATGCTGACGCTCGGCGGCGACCACTACATCACGTATCCGCTGCTGATCGCGCACGCCGAGAAATACGGCAAGCCGCTGAGCCTGATCCATTTCGACGCGCACTGCGACACCTGGCCCGACGACAACCCCGACTCGCTGAACCACGGCACGATGTTCTACAAGGCGATCCGCGAGGGCTTGATCGATCCGGCGCGCTCGGTGCAGATCGGCATTCGCACGTGGAATGAAGACTTCATGGGCGTGCGCATTCTCGACGCGCCGTGGGTTCATCGCCACGGCATTCAGGCCACGATCGACGAGG
The DNA here is from genome assembly GCF_000745015.1 of Burkholderia sp. 9120. Classification (NCBI taxonomy): domain Bacteria; kingdom Pseudomonadati; phylum Pseudomonadota; class Betaproteobacteria; order Burkholderiales; family Burkholderiaceae; genus Burkholderia; species Burkholderia sp. 9120. The sequence goes on from NZ_JQNA01000002.1 coordinate 4,511,542, forward strand.
TACTGAAGATCGTCGGCGCCGCGCCGACCTATCTGACCTTCGACATTGACTGCCTCGATCCCGCCTTCGCGCCCGGCACGGGTACACCGGTGGCGGGCGGCCTGAGTTCGGCGCAGGCGCTGGAGATCGTGCGGGCGCTCGGCGCCGTGGATATCGTGGGCGCCGACGTGGTGGAAGTGTCGCCGCCCTACGATCACAGCGACGTGACCGCGCTCGCCGCCGCGCATATCGCGTACGACATGCTGTGCCTCATGCGCAACCAGAAGCTGCAACGCCAGCAGCGCGAGTAGACACCCTCACACGCACTGACGACACCCCCCACGAACCCCTAGCGGACGATCCGACGACCATGCCCCACACCGCCACGAAACCGATCCTCACCGCCTTACTGATGTGCGCATTCGGCACTGCGGCGCACGCCGACGACAAGCAGCTCAATCTGTACAACTGGGGCGACTACATCGCGAAAGACACCGTGCCGAACTTCCAGAAGGAGTTCGGCATTCAGGTGCGCTACGACGAGTACGACGGCGACGAGACCTTGCAGGCGAAGCTGTTGACCGGTTCGACCGGCTACGACGTCGTGGTGCCGACCTCGAATTTTCTTGCCAAGCAGATCGAAGCCGGCATTTATCAGAAGCTCGACAAATCGAAGCTGCCGAATCTGGTGAACCTCGATCCCACGCTGATGAAACTCGTCGCCGATGCGGATCCCGGCAATCGGTACGCGGTGCCGTGGGCGTGGGGCACGACCGGGCTCGGCTACAACGTCACGCGGGTAAAGAAGATTCTCGGCGACAACGTGCCGCTCGATAGCTGGGACGTGCTGTTCAAACCGGAATATCTGAGCAAGCTGAAGAGCTGCGGCGTGTCCATGCTCGACGCGCCGACCGACGTGTTCGCGGTCACGCTGCACTATCTCGGCCGCGATCCGAACAGCGAAAATCCGGCCGACTATCAGGCCGCGTACGAAGCGCTGAAGAAGATTCGCCCGTATATCACGCAGTTCAATGTGACGAGCTACATCAACGATCTCGCGGGCGACGATATCTGTTTCGCGCTGAGCTGGTCAGGCGATGTGTCGATGGCGAGTCATCGTGCGCGCGAGGCCAACAAGAGCTACCAGGTCAAGTACTTCATTCCGCAAGGCGGCGCGCCGGTCTGGTTCGACATGATGGCGATCCCGAAAGATGCGCCGCATCCGCAGGCGGCGCTGGAGTGGATCAACTATATCGAGCGACCGGAGGTTCACGCGGCGATTACGAACACGGTGTTCTATCCGAATGCAGATGCAGCCGCGCGTAAGTTCGTGAACGCGGACATTCTCAACGACCCGACCGTGTATCCGCCTGAGCCGGTGTTGAAGACGCTGTTTCTGCTGAAGCCGTTGCCCGCGCCGATCAAACGGCTGGAAGGCAGGTTGTGGGCGCAGTTGAAGTCGGGGTCGTAGAGGTTCACGTTTGACTCGTGCCGCCTGATAGACGACGCGGTACGTTCAATCCTTCGCGTACAACGTCGAGTCCGCGAAACCTTCGGCGGCCAGCACCTGGCCGACCAGGATCAACGCGGTCCGCTCGATCGATGTCGACTGCACCTTGTCGACAATATCGTCGAGCGTGCCGGTGATCTTCTCCTCGTCGGGCCAGCTCGCGCGATAGACCACCGCGATCGGACACGCGCCGCCGTAGTGCGGCCGCAGTTCATCGACGATTCGTGCGAGATGCCGCACGCCCAGGTGGATCGCCATCGTCGCGCGATGCCGTGCGAGGTCGGCGAGCTGTTCGCCTTCAGGCATGCGGGTTTTACTCGCGTAGCGCGTGAGAATCAGCGTCTGCGAAACGTCGGGCAGCGTGAGTTCGCAACCGAGCGTCGCGGCACAGGCGGCGGTTGCCGTCACACCCGGCACGATTTCGTACGGAATGTTCAGCTCGCGCAAACGACGGATCTGCTCGCCGATCGCGCCGTATAACGACGGGTCGCCGGAGTGCACGCGCGCGACATGCTGGCCGTTGTCATGCGCGGTTTTGAGCAACGCGATGATCTGGTCGAGATCGAGGTCGGCGGTGTTGACGACGAATTCGGCGGCGTGACCTTCGAGCACGGCGTCGGGTACCAGCGATCCGGCGTACAGGATCACCGGGCAACTGCGTACGAGACGCTGGCCTTTTACTGTGATCAGTTCCGGGTCGCCTGGACCCGCGCCGATAAAAAACACCGTCATTGACTGCTCCGTGGGTTGTGGGGGTGGCGTGGGTGGCATGCGCTGCGTGAGTGGCCGGTTCCGTTTTCTCGGCACAAGCTCACGTTGTGGCTGAGGCCGTGACTAGCGCTACGCTTCGAGCCGCCGTTAAGACCGAGGTTCACGCGAGCACTCGCAGTGCGTCGAGCAGACCGTCGACGCTGTCGAACTCACGATCCACCGCCGGCAGGTCGGGCCGGCGCAACATCACCACCGGCAAGCGACGTTCGCGCGCCACCTCGAGTTTCGCTTCCGTCGCGCCGCCGCCGCTGTTTTTGCTGACCACGACATCGAAGGTTTGCAGCGCGAACAACGCGCGTTCGCCTTCGAGCGTGAACGGGCCGCGCGTCGCGATGATCCTTGCGCGCGTGGCGTCCTGGTGCGGATCGAGACAGCGGACAGTCCAGAACTGATGCGCGGGAATTTCGTCGAGATGCGCGAACGGTTCGCGGCCGAGCGTGAACAGCGGCTTTCTGAATGGCGCGAGCGCCGCCGTGAGTTCGTTCCAGTCGCCGACCATCCGCCAATCGTCGCCGGCTTGCGGCTGCCAGGCCGGACGGCGCAGCGCCCAACACGGCACCTGCGCCGCATGACTGGCGCGCGCGGCGTTCGCGCTGATTTGCGCGGCGTACGGATGGGTCGCGTCCATCACGAGGCCGATGCGTTCGTCCGCGAGGTATTGCGCCATGCCGTCGCTACCGCCGAAACCGCCGACACGCACCGAGCACGCCAGATCGTCGGGCACCTTGCCGAGACCCGCGAGACTGTACACGTGCGTGGAATCGAGTTGATGCGCGATTCGTAACGCGTCGCCAGTGCCGCCTAGCAGCAGGATTCGCGTCATTGCGGGGTGCCGCTGTTTGCGGCGCTGACGGTGTTCGCGGTGCTGACCGTGTTTGCCTTGTTTGCGCCGCTCGCATCGCTTCCGACGCTTGCCGCGTCCACCTCACGCCACGGCTTCATCACCTCCAGCAACGTAATCGGCAACGCCTGCCGCCACGTATCGAAACCGCCGAGCGGTTGCGCATCCGCCAACGCAATCCGCGTCAACGTGCCGCCAAACCGCTCGCGCCACGCAACCAACGCCGCCTCGCCCTGCAACGTCACCGCGTTGGCAACCAGCCGGCCGCCTTCGCGCAAGCTCGCCCAGCACGCTTCCAGCACGCCCGGCACGGTCACGCCACCGCCGATGAACACAGCATCCGGCGCCGGCAAGCCCTGCAGCGCATCCGGCGCGCGACCGGCCACCAGTTGCAGACCCGGCACGCCCAACGCATCGCGATTGTGTTCGATAAAGCGCTGCCGTTCCGCGTGACCTTCAATCGCGATCGCGCGGCACGCTGGATGCGCGCGCATCCATTCAATGCCGATCGAACCGCTGCCCGCGCCCACGTCCCACAGCAACTCGCCGGGCGTCGGCGCGAGACGCGCGAGCGTGATGGCCCGCACGTCGCGCTTGGTCAACTGACCGTCGTGGCGAAACGCATCGTCGGGCAAGCCGCAAGTGAGCGGCAGACGCGGCGCGCCCTGGGTCGCCCGGCATTCGAGCGCGATCAGATTCAACGCGGCCACCTCGCTCGCGGACCACTGATCCGCGCGACCGTCGATCCGGCGTTCCAACTCCCCGCCCAGATGCTCCAGCACGATCATGCGAGTCGCGCCGAAGCCGCGCGCGTTCAGCAACGCCGCGAGCGCCGCGGGCGTGCGGCCATCCGCGCTCAGCACGAAAACGCGCGCGCCGTGATGCAAATGCGCGTTCAATGCCGGCAGCGGACGGCCCACCAGCGATACCGTCGCGACGTCCTGCAACGGCCAGCCGAGACGCGCGGCCGCCAGCGACAACGACGACGGCGCAGGCAACACCCGCAACTCATCCGCCGGCAATTGACGCGCGAGCGTCGCGCCGACGCCGAACAGCATCGGGTCACCACTCGCCAGCACGCACACCGCACCGCCACGCTCGGCGAGCAACGGCGCGAGATCGAACGGACGCGGCCACGCGGCCCGCCGCGCCGTGAGACGCGCGGGCAGCATCGCCAGATGCCGCTCGCCGCAATACACCACCGACGCCGCCAGCAACGCACGTCGCGCGGACCGCCCCAAACCGGCGAAGCCGTCGTCGCCAATGCCCACCACGGTCAGCCATGCCGGCATCCGACCATCCTTATTCTGTATCTTCAAATAATGCGCTGAGCCACGCCGATCAAGGCGTCCAGCCTCGTTATGCTGTTCGAAAAAAGGCATAATACAGCCGCCGGCGCCCTTCGGGGCCTAAGAGGGAACACAGTGTCACTGTGGCTGCCCCCGCAACTGTATGCAGCGAGTCCGCCCGCGCTGCGCGCCACTGGTTCAACCGGGAAGGCCGCGACGGACTTTGACCTGCCAGCCAGGAGACCTGCCGGCGAGACTGTTCGTGCCAGCCAACATCGGGCGGGGTGTACCGATGCCGCAGCAACGCCCGCTCCCAGGCTTGCTCGGGCCACCGCGCGACGCTACCCGGTGTCCGTTTTGAAGCAAGCTTCGTCCTCCCCTGTTATGCAACATGCGGCGCTCGCGCTGCGGCCGTCGGCCTGTCCGGGGCTGCTGCGGATCGTCGTCGCGCGCGACGGGGGGCTGTGCCGGATCAAGCTGCCCGGCGGCGCGCTGAGCGTGGCCCAGGCGCGCGCGATTGCCGATGCGAGCGTGCTGCACGCCGCCGGCGCGATTGAGGTGACCAATCGGGCGAATCTGCAGGTGCGGGGCGTGCGCAGCGGGCAGGAGGCGGCGTTGATCGAGGCGTTGATGGACGCGGGGCTCGGGCCGAGCGGCGCGTTGATTGAGCGTGGGCTTGAGCCGAGCAGCGTATTGATCGAGGCCGGGTTTGGACCGGCCGACGCGTTGATTAAGGCGACGCCTGGGCCGACGGAGACGATGGCAGCCGCGAAAGCCGGCCACGTAAATCCAACCGCCGCCTACCCAGCGACCGCCCTCGCAGCCGACGATGTCCGCAACGTGATGATCAGCCCCGCCGCGGGACGCGATCCGTTTGCGTTGTTCGATACAGGTCCCCTTTGCGCCGAATTGCTGGCGTTGCTGCAAAGCGAGCCGCGTTTCGCGGCGCTGTCGCCGAAATTCGCACTGTTGCTGGATGGCGGCGAAAAGCTTGCGCGTATCGATCATCCGCATGACGTGTGGCTGGCGGCGACGCGAGATGTCGATCACGTGCGGTTTGTCTTCGGGCTAGCGGGTTACCCGCCTGAAACCGGATCGCAACACGCCGGCCACACCGGCGCTTTAGCTGCCGTGCTCCCGTCACAAGTCTGCGCGCTGATCCGCGCGTTGCTGCACACGTTTCTCGACCTCGCCGCAGCCGATGCCACGCGTATGCGTCACCTGCTCGCCACCCATTCTGCCGATGCGCTCCTGCACCACGCGCAACGCTACGTCGATTTCCCGCTGTCACGCGATGCGTCGCTAGCCCGGTGGCAACGCCGCACACCCGCCGACGCGACGCTCCGGCTCGGCGCACACGAGCAAAGCCAGCCGGACACCTGGCACGCAGGCGGCCAGCCGCCGCTCGGACGTCTCGACGCGGCCACTCTGCACGGCCTCGCCACGCTCGCCCAACAGCACGGCAACGGCACACTGCGGATGACGCCCTGGCAAAGCGTCCTGCTGCCCGACATCGCATCACACGCCGTGCCGGCCGTACTAGCCAGCCTGGCTGAACTCGGCCTCGCCACCGACCCCGCGCAGGCCATTACGCGTCTGATCGCCTGCGCCGGTTCGACCGGCTGCGCCAAAAGCCTCGCCGACACCAAAACCGACGCGCTGCAACTCGCGCCGCGCCTGCCCGCCGATGTCGACGTGCATCTGAGCGGTTGTCCGCGTTCGTGCGCCGCCGCGCATTGCGCGCCGTATACGCTGCTGGCGATCGCGCCCGGCGCCTACGACCTGTATCGACGCGACGGCCAGCCCGGTTTCGGCGCCTGCGTCGCGCATCGACTAACGATAGACGAAGCCGCCGACACGCTCGCACGCCTGGCCTCTATCGACGCCCCAATCAACGCCGCTATCGAGGCCTCAATAGACACCCCTATCGACGCCCCTATTCACGACGCCGATAAGCGACACCCACGAGCAAAACCCATGAGTAACCCCGATGCTTGACTACATCCGCGACGGTCAGGAGATCTATCGCCAATCTTTCGCGACGATCCGCGCGGAGGCCGATTTGTCGCGCATTCCCGCCGACCTCGACAAGCTCGCGGTCCGCGTGATCCACGCGTGCGGCATGGTCGACGTGGTCGACGCGCTGCGGTTTTCCGAAGGCGCCGGCACGGCCGGCCGCGCGGCGCTCGCGCAAGGCGCGCCGATTCTGTGCGATGCGGGCATGGTCGCGCAAGGCATCACGCGCGCGCGTTTGCCGGCGAACAACGAAGTGATCTGCACGCTCACGCATCCGGACGTGCCGTCGCTCGCGCGCGAACTGGGCAACACGCGCTCGGCCGCCGCGCTCGAATTGTGGCGCCCGCATCTGGCGGGCAGCGTCGTCGTGATCGGCAATGCGCCGACTGCCCTGTTCCATCTGCTCGACATGCTCGATGACGGCGCACCGAAGCCCGCGCTGATTCTTGGCTTTCCGGTCGGCTTCGTCGGCGCGGCGGAATCGAAAGCGCTGCTCGCGGAAAACAGCCGCGGCGTGCCCTATGTGGCGATCGAAGGCCGGCGCGGCGGTAGCGCGATGGCCGCCGCCGCCGTCAACGCGCTGGCCACGGAGGTCGAATAAATGACCGTGCGAGGACGTCTAGTCGGACTCGGTGTCGGCCCCGGCGACCCGGAACTCATCACGCTGAAAGCGCTGCGTCTGCTGAAGGCCGCGCAGGTGGTCGCGTACTTCGTCGCGAAGGGCAAGAAAGGCAACGCGTTCAGCATTATCGAAGCGCATCTGCACGACACGCAGCAACATCTGCCGCTGGTCTATCCCGTCACCACCGAAGCGCTCGAACCGCCGCTCTCGTATGAAGCGATCATCGCCGAGTTCTACGACGGCGCGGCGGAGATCGTCGCGGGCCATCTGGATGCGGGCCGCGACGTCGCCGTGATCTGCGAGGGCGATCCGTTCTTCTACGGTTCGTACATGTACCTGCACGACCGCCTTGCGCCACGCTATGAGAGCGAAGTCGTGCCGGGCGTGTGCTCGATGCTCGGCGGCGCGGCCGTGCTCGGCGCGCCGCTGGTGTACCGGAATCAGAGCCTGTCGGTGCTCTCCGGCGTGCTGCCCGAAGCCGAATTGCGCCGCCGTCTCGCCGATGCCGACGCTGCCGTCGTGATGAAACTCGGCCGCAATTTCGACAAGGTGCGGCGCGTGCTGGGCGAACTCGGTCTCGCAGATCGCGCGCTGTACGTGGAACGCGCGACGATGGGCAACCAGCGCATCGTGCCGCTCGCCGACGTCGATCCGATGGCGTCGCCGTATTTTTCGCTGCTGGTCGTGCCGGGGGAAAAATGGCAAGGATGAACGCACCCGCCATCGTGATTCTCGGCGCGGGCGCGTTGGAAACCGCGCGGCGCATTCAGACGCTGTATGCCGGCAGCCAGGTGTACGCGCTGCAAGGACGCGTAGCCGCCGACGTGTCGTATGCCGAACTCGCCGCGCAATTGCGCGAGCTGTATGCGAGCGGTACGCCGATCGTCGCGTTGTGCGCGGCCGGCATTGTGATTCGCTGCGTCGCACCGTTGTTGACGAACAAAGGCGTCGAGCCGCCGGTGCTGGCGGTGGCCGAAGACGGCAGCGCGGTCGTGCCGCTGCTCGGCGGTCTTGCCGGCGTCAATGTGATGGCGCGCGAGATTGCCGCCGCGTTGAAGGTGCCGCCCGCGATTACGACGAGCGGCGAATTGCGCTTCGGTACCTGCGTGCTCAATCCGCCGGACGGTTACGCGCTGGCGGATATCGGGCAAGGCAAACACTTCGTGTCGGATCTGCTGGCGGGGGAAAACACGCGCGTCGAAGGTGAAGCGCCGTGGCTCGACGACGCGCAATTGCCGCGCTCGGCATCGGCGCGTCTCGCGATTCGCGTGACGCCGCGTGCGTGGGATGGGCGTGAGGATGAGCTGGTGATTCATCCGCGCAGCGTGGTGGCGGCGGTGGCTGCTGGTGCTAGCGATGGCGATGGCGCTCGTGCGAGTGCATGCTCGTCAAGCGCCGAAATTGCGGCAAGCGTACGCGCCGCATTGAACGAACATGGCCTCGCGACGCTTTCACTAGCCGCCCTGCTCGCCGCCTCGGATCGAATGACGGACCCCGCATTGATCGAAGCCGCTTCGAGCCTGAACGTGCCACTGCGCTTCGCCCAAACCCGTCCCGAAGACGGCGCCCCGCCCAGCAACCTGCTGCACGCGGCGTTGCGGATCCCCTACGAAACCCTCCACGACGACCCCGACGCGGGCGTCGCGCTGGCACTCACGCCGCTCGCCATCGACGCGAACACGATCGGCATGGGACGCGGCCGCCTGACCGTCATCGGTCTAGGCCCGGGCAGCGCCGAGCTGATGGTGCCCGCCGCGCGCCTCGCGCTCGACCATGCGACCGATGTCCTCGGCTACGACACCTACGTGAAAATGGCCGGCCCGTTCCGCGCCGATCAGCGGGTCCACGGCACGGATAATCGCGAGGAATTGCAACGCGCGCGTCATGCGTTCGAGCTGGCAAGCGCGGGACGTTCGGTGGTGATGGTGTCGTCGGGCGACCCCGGCGTGTTCGCGATGGCCGCTGCGGTGCTCGAAGCGCTCGAAGCCGCTGGGAACGACGCGTGGTCTGCGGTCGAACTCGCCATCGTGCCGGGGGTGTCGGCGGCGCTGGCGACCGCCGCGCAAGCTGGTGCGCCATTGGGTCACGACTTCTGCATGCTGTCGCTGTCGGACAATCTGAAGCCGTGGAGCATCATCGAAACGCGTCTGCGGCACGCCGCCGAAGCGGATCTCGTGATGGCGTTCTATAACCCGATTTCGCGTGCGCGTCCGTGGCAACTGGATAAGGCGCTGGATATCGTGAGAGGGTATCGCGCGGCGGCGACTCCGGTGGTGTTGGGGCGCGATATCGGCCGGCCCGGCAGCACGTTGCGTACGCTCACGCTGGGCGAACTGCGCTCGTCCGACGTGGATATGCGCACGATGGTGATCGTCGGATCATCGACGACGCGGCGCTTTGCGAAAGGTGTTGAAGGCGGCGAATGGGTTTATACGCCGCGATGGTATGAGTGACGCGGGATGAGTGACGTGGGATGAGCAGACATGATGCGCTGGCTGATACAAAAAATCAGCCGCCGCATCATCGCTTCATCCCTTCGTTCAACGCGCACATCTGCACACCGTCAACCCGCGCCAGGTCGTCCAGAATCGTGAAGTGATTGCATTCTGGCAACGGCACGAACGCAACCGTTTCCCCCGCCTGTCGGCACGCCGCCACATAGTCCTCCGAATGCCGGACCAGTTCCGGCAACTCCGCCGTGCCGACCGTAACCGTCATCGGCACCCCTTTGCCGATGTGCCGCATCGGGCTATAAGCCGCGATTTCAGCGGGCGTGAGTTGCAGTTTGTCGTTGAGCCATGACAGCGCAATCGGTTCGAGATCCACCAACGCGCTGATCGGCATGGCGTGCACCACCGCTTGGTGTGCCCGGTACAACGCGCTTAGTTGGCCGCCCGCCGAGTGTCCGGCGAGGCAGATCGGACCGCGCATGCCGAGTCCGTCGCGATCGGCCGCGAGCGCGGCGAGCAACGCGTCGATCTCGCCGACGATCTGCGTCATCGACGCCTCGGGCGCCAGCGTATATTCGGCCAGCACGACATTTAAGCCGCAACCCAGCGGCCCGCTCGCGACGAACGCGAAATCTTCCTTGCTGCGCGCCTGCCAGTAACCGCCGTGGATGAATACGAAAACCGGTGCGTCGGTCTGCCCGCACGGCAGCCAGTCGAAGCGTTGGCGCGGCAGCGGTCCGTAGCGAAGGTCGCGCCGGCATGGCACGGCCTCATACAGCGCCGTGCTGCGGGCTTGAAAGCCGAGCATGCGCTCGGCGACGTCCGCCACCGCCGCCACGTTGTCGTAGGCGGCGCGCAATGCCGTTCGATCCATGCCACGGTAAAGCTCGGTCATGATGTTCCTGAATGGTTCACTGCTTCACGGCCTCAGTGCCGGACAGCACGCTTAACAAGCCTAGGCCGCCACTTTCAAATCGTCGATAGCCCGTTGCCGCACGCCCAGATCGTCCCACAACTCCGGATGACACGTGAACACCAGAATCTGATGTCGCGTGGCCGCGTCGAGCAGCGCGCGCTTGATCGCGTCGCGGCGCGCAGCGTCGGTGTGCACGGCCGCGTCGTCGAGCATCAGCAAGGTTGGACGGCCTGACGCCTTCAGCAGGTCCGCGTAAGCGAGCCGCGTCAGGATGCCGAGTTGTTCGCGTGTGCCGAAGCTCAGCGCGTCGAGCGTATCCGCGCGGCCGTAACGGTCTAGCGTCGCGGGACTCAGATCGTCGCCGAGCGCGATCGTCGATTGCGGGAAAATTCGGCGCAGGTAATACCCGAGCCGCTCGGTCAACGGCGCACGCAATTGCGCGACTGCAGAGTCGCGTTCGTCGACGAGCACTTCGTCGAGCAGACTCAATGCGCCGGCTCGCAGGCTCAACTCTTCCTTGCGACGCGTGGCCTGTTCGACACGCGCCTCCAGCGCCGCCAACCGTTCACCGAGCCCGGACGCGCCGACGGTTTCCAGTTGGCTGCGCAACTGCGCGATTCGCACCTGACGCTCATGCTGCTCACTGCGCACCAGATCCGCCGACGCGCGATAACGCTTCGCCTCCGCCGCCGGATCGTCGAGCCGCGCCGCCTGCAATTCGCGCTCGCGCGCTTCCTGCTGCTTGCGCTGCGCGTCGACCTGGACGCGTTGTTCGACGATTTTCGTCTGCCATTGCGCACGGTTGCGGCAGAAGGTTTCATCGCTCAACTGCGCTTCCTTGCGCTGCAATTGCGCAGCCAGCGATTCCGCGTTGGCGACGCCGGTGGATCGTTTCTCCGCCGCCAGCGACAACACCTTGCGCGCCGCCTCCAACGCATCGCGCGCGGTCCCGGCGTTGCGGCGCGCTTCGTCGAGCGGCGGCGCGGCGGAGACGTCGGGCAAATGCTTCAGCCGGTCGTTCGACGCCTGCCAACGCGCAGCCGCCGAAGCCAACGCCGCACGCAGCGCGTCGATGCCTTGCGGTGCGTGGACTTTGAGAATGCCAGCATGACTCTTCTGCTGCGCGACGAGCGCCTTCCACTGTTCGCGCCTGAGTTCGCCTTCAACGAGCGACGCCACACCCAGCGCCTGCAGCAACTGCGTATGCTGCGCTTCCAGCGACGCCAGTTCGGTCAACTGCGCGGACAGGTCCGAAACGCCCGGAATCACCCGCAATTCACCGAGTTCGCCGAGGCCGATCAACTTTTCTTCGTCGACACGCAGCACGCCGTCGCCGTTTATCGTCCTCTCGTTGACGGTCAGCGCGCCGGTCAGCCTGTATTCGATGCGTGTCATCGCCGCTTCGGTGCGGGCACGCAAAACGGTCAATTCGCCGTCGAGCTTGGCGAGCTGTTTCAGCTTCGTCTCGTCGATTTCGACAGCCGCCGCTGCGCGAGCGGCTTCGAGCACGGCGTCATTCGCCTGGCCGGCGGCCTGGATGGCCACGTCGAGACGCTGGCTTTCCGTCTCGTAGAGGCCGATCTGATTGCGCAAGTCGGCTGCGGTTACGGCCGCGTTCGCAAGATCGAGCGCACGGTCGGCCGCCACCGACGCCAGCTCGAATTGCGCGACGCTTGTCTTGGCTTGCTCGTGATCGGCCTGTACCGCCGCGACGCTGGCTCTTTCAATATCAAGTTGCTGCCGCTCACGGGCCACAGTCGCTTCCAGCTCCGCCGCGCCCTGTTCCTGCTGCAACGACAGCGACAGTTCCGCTTCGCTCAGTTTCAGCGACTGCACCAATCCCTGCAGCCCGCGCTCCATTTCCGCAGCGGCCTCCGCACGCTGTTGCGCCAGCACGGCCTTCTGCTCATGAAGCTCCCACGGACGCTTGCGCTCGGTGTCTTCAAACGTTTCCTGCTGCGTCGCGAGCCGTGCAATGTTCTCTTCAAACTGCAGACGCTGCTGTTCCAGTTCGTCGCGGTCCTCAATCAAACTGGCGAGCGTCTGTTCCGCTTCGGCCAGCGGCCCGGTGGATTTCTGCGTGCGCGCGGTGAGCAATTGCCGGAGTTCGCGTTGCACGGCGACGATCAACGCATCCTCGCCGGCCGATTCGCTGCTGCCCGACAATTGCGACAACGCATCGCGCAGATACTGCGCCGCGTGGCCGGTGGAGTCGCGCACCTCCTGCGTGCCGCCTTGTTGCACCCACAACAAACCCGGCACACCCGCGTTCTCGGCCTTCAACGGCCCACGCGCGGCACGCGAAAACCCGAGCAACGCAGCGAGTTTGTCTTCGGCTTCGTCTTCGCCGAACACGCTCTGGCCGATCTTCAACTCGCAGCGCTGCCGCGTGACGAACTGCTTCGACAACCGGCAGGCAGTGCCGTCCAGATTGAAACTGACTTCCACCGACGGTTGTCCGCTCGCCTTGCCCCACGGCAATAAATCCTTCAGATGCGAAGCCTTGTAGCGCTCCAGAAACACCACGCGGACCGCTTCGGCAATCGTACTTTTACCGGCCTCGTTCGGCCCGACGAACAGGTTGAGTCCCGGTTGCAGATCGTCGATAACAATCCGCCCCGCGAACTGCTTGAATTCCTGAATCGCGATACTTTCCAACTTCATGCGGACCTCGCTTCGCGCGGCAGTTCACGTTGAAAACGCGCCAGAAGCAACAACGCTTCCGCCGCGCGCTTGACCTGTTGCGGATCGGACTGCGGGTCTTCCTGCAAGCCGCGCAGACGCGCCACCACTTTCGCGAGATAACCGCTTTGCGCGCCGAGTTCCGCGAGGTCGTCGGCGGTGGGCAGCACTTGCAGGCCGCTCAGATCGACGCGCAACGCGCGCACGCGCGCACGGGCTTCTTCGACCGCGACATGAATCGCTTCGGCGTCCGCCAGCGCGGTCGTGCCGCTCACGGCCACGCGCAGCACGTCATGGCTACCGAGCGCCGCGAGACGCGTTTTGAGCGCGTCCACGTCGGTCGGCACCGCGATCGTTTCGTCCCAGCGATGCCACTGATATTGACCGACCCGCACTGCATCGACGACCGGCGCGGTGCCCGGTTCGCTTATGGTCACGTCGAGCATGAAGCCCGGATCGTTCGCGCGGAACCGGTCCTGCTCGTGCGTGCCGGCGTACCAGGTGCGCTCGTCGACGCGCAGATGACCGTGCCAGTCGCCCAGCGCGAGATAGTCGAGACGCGCGCTCACGGCGCGCGTCGGCGCGATGGGATTCGACGAGTCGATGCCTTCCTGCAGAATGCCGCTCACGCTGCCGTGTGCCAGGCCAATGCGGTGATAGCCCGCTGGCGTCTCCGTCGTATCGAAGAAGCCGGTGGTGTCGTCGTAGGTGATGCGTTGCGTGAGGGGCGCGCACAGCAACGCACAGCGGCAATCGTCGAGCAGCACCACGCCGGGTTCGAGCACCACGCGCACGTTCGGCGCGATGCAGTTCAGACGCTGCGCGCGGGTCCACACGCTCTCCACCAGCGCCGCGTCATGATTGCCCGGCAGCATGATCCACGCTCCGCTGAACGCCTGCAGCGCACCGAACAGACGGCGAATCACCGTATCCGACACGGTCTGCAGATCGAAAACGTCGCCCGCGACGAGCACCGCGTCGACCTTGCGCGCGGCGGCTTCCGTCGCGATGCGGCGCACGGTTTCGAAACGCGCCTCCGCGAGATGCGCGGCTTCGTCCGGCTCGAACTGGCCGAATTGCGTGCCGATCTGCCAATCCGCGGTGTGCAGAAACCTGATCACTGTGCCTCCATGGCGTTCACATTGCGTTCTATTACACGACCTCGCAGTCTAACCGCGAATGTTACCGCGCCGACGCGGTAAAGCGAGTCCCGCGCCGCGCGATTGGCGCATGGACCGGCGAGCGGCGCTACACTCGCGTGTCTGGACGGGCGCCGACCGTGCCGTCTCATTGCCTCAGACCCGAACCCTGCCTAATCGCCGATGAATAAAGCAATCGAACTGAAACAGGCCAAGCGCACGCCCTTACTCCTGTTGCTCGCCGCCGCCTGCGTTTTCGTGGTGACCGCGTTCATGCCGCGTGGCGTGTGGGTGGACGGCATCAAGGCCGTAGCCGAAGCCGCGATGGTCGGCGCGCTCGCCGACTGGTTCGCGGTGGCCGCGCTGTTTCGCCGCGTGCCGATCCCGATCGTCTCCGCGCACACCGCGATCATTCCGCGCAATAAGCATAAGATCGCCGACAACCTCGCGGTGTTCGTGCAGGACAAATTCCTCGACGTGTCCTCGCTGGTCGGCCTGATCAAGCGGCACGATCCGGCGCGGAGCATCACCGGCTGGCTGACCGAGCCGGCCAATACCGCACGCCTCGGCGACTACGTCGTGAAGCTCACCGGCGGCATTCTGGAATTGACCGACGACGTGCGGATTCAGAGCTTCATCAAGGACGCGCTGCGCGACGTGCTCACCAAGGTGGACCTGTCGCAATCGATGGGCTCGATTCTCGATACGCTCACCAAAGACGGCCGCCACCAGGAGTTGCTCGACGCCGGCATCGAACAGGTGGTGATGCTGCTGCGGGAACCGCAGGCGCGCGAGTTTATCGCCGAGCGGATCGTCGACTGGGTCAAGAACGAGTATCCGAAGATGGAGAAAATTCTGCCCTGCGCGTGGCTCGGCGAGAAAGGCGCGGAAGCGATCGCCAATACCGTGGACCGCATGCTGCAGCAGATCAGCGACAACCCCACCCACGAATTGCGCGACCGGTTCGACGAGGCCGCGCACAAGCTGATCGTCAAGCTGAAGACCGATCCGGCGTTCCTGCAGAAAGGCGAAGACCTGAAGCGCTATCTGGTGGAAGGCGAAGCGCTTAGCACGTATGTGAAAGACATGTGGGGCGAGTTGCGCGCCTGGCTCAAGCGCGACCTGCAGAGCCCTGATTCCGCTTTGCATCCGCGTGTGATGGCCATGGGTCAATGGGTCGGCCGTGAACTCGCGAATGATCCCGCGCTGCGGCAATCGTTGAACGATCATCTGGAAGACGCAGCACGCGCGATGGCGCCGGAGTTCGCGCAGTTCCTCACGCGTCATATCAGCGATACGGTCAAGAACTGGGATTCGCATGAGATGTCGCGGCAGATCGAATTGAATATCGGCAAGGATCTGCAGTACATCCGGATCAATGGGACGATTGTCGGCGGGTTTATTGGCTTGTTACTGTATGGGAGTTCATTGCTGTTTGAGGTGCTGCGCGCGCACATTCAGTGATTTGCTGGGCGCGACCTTATCAGGCAAGCGACGTTGCTATGCTTTTTTTCCACCAATTGATGTCTACTCAATCTACTAATGACGAGCCTTTACTCGATTCGCCGTGCCCGCCCCACCGATCTACCGACAATCTATCTCGGTGAGCTGGACTACATCCGGCAGATCGAGCCGCAGCAAGAAACACGCTGGACGGGTGGGATGCAATTTCATCTGAAACAATGGACGACCGATCTCGATCGCATGTTCATCGCCGAATCGGGTGACACGTCGGTGGGCTATTTCTTTTGGGAAATCCACGGCGAAGCGGCGGTTCTCGCATCGATTTACGTCATCCCGGATCGGCGTGGCAATGGGCTCGGTCAGCAACTGCTCGCGCAGTTCATCGCCGATGCCCGTGCGCAGGGTTTTAGCAAACTAACGCTAGGGGTGAAGGCTGACAATCCGGCTCGCCGTCTCTACGAAAAAGCAGGCTTTAGCTATACGCATGACGAACACGGCTATCGTCATTACGTCTATCCGACGGCGGAGCGGATAACGGGCGCGGAAGCCTAAGCGTCTCAGGGAAACATTGAGCGACTGACCTAAACCCGCATCCCGGCCAGAATCTGCTCCGCGAGAAAATCGCAAGGCGGCCGGTCCGATCGGGCGCTGCGGGCAAGCACCACCTCGAGATCATCCAGCGGCGGCAAGCCTTCGTTTTGCGACAACTGAGCCAGGTGCGCCGGTACGCTGCACCTGGCAAGCGGCGCGACCGCGAGCCCGGCGTCCACCATGCTGATCAGGCCCAGCAGACTCGGGCTTTCGTACGACATGCGATATTTAATGCTCTCCCGCTGCAGCGCGCGGATCGCATTGGCACGCGCCGTACTCCCCTGCGCGAACACGGTGATCGGCAGCGGGCGCTCCTTCCACACTTTTCTCGCGGACGACCCCACCCACACCATCGGCTCGAAGCGGATGAATTCGCTCGCGACGCCCTTTACTTTGGTGATGCAGGCGAGGTCCAGCGTATTGTCTTTCAGCAACGCGACGAGCGCGGTACTGGCAAGGCCGATGACCCGAATGTCGACGCGCGGATGCGCCGCCGCGAATTTTCTCAGCACCTGGGGCAGCAACGACGAAGCGTAGTCGTCGGGAACGCCGATGGTGACGCGCCCCTTCATCTCCGGACGCACGATCGACGCCCAGGCTTCCTCCCGCATGGCCAGCATGCGACGGCCATAGCCCACGAGCGTCCTGCCCTCCGCCGTAATCACGACGTTGCGCGTACTGCGCTCGAATAGCGGCTTGCCGAGCGCGTCTTCCAGCGCCTTGATCTGCATGCTCACCGCCGACGGCGACCGGTGCACCGACTCCGCACCGCCCACGAACGATCCCGTCTCGGCGACCGCCACCACCATTTCCAGCACATCGAGATCGAGTTTTTTCATATTCGTCAGAAAATCTGAGCAATGGGTTCAGTTTAATGCGTTTTACTTGAAACTGCATCGAACCGATACTGTCAGCGACGATCTCTTGAAGGAACTGGTGAACATGCACGGTACGGCGTCGATTTACGGATTTCTCGCGGTAGGCGGCATGCTGGCCGTGACACCGGGTCCGAATATGGTCTACGTGATGTCGCGTTCAATCGCGCAAGGCCGCACCGCCGGACTGATATCGCTGGCTGGGGTGATGCTTGGGTATCTCTTCTATATGTTTTCAGCCGCGTTCGGCATTACGGCGCTGTTTTTAAGCGTGCCGTATGCAGGGAGCGTTCTCGGTGCGGTGGGCGCCGCGTATCTGTTTTATCTCGCGTGGCAGGCGGTGAAACCGGGTGGCCGCTCTCCGCTGGAGGTGCGCGATCTTCCTCGCGAACAACCTCGCCGGCTTCTCGCGATGGGCGCCACCACCAGCCTGTTGAACCCCAAGCTCGCGATGATCTTTCTGTCGCTGCTGCCGCAATTCATCGACTATCAGGCGGGCGGCGTGTTGAGGCAATCGCTGGTGCTCGGGTCGTCGTTGATCGTTGCGTTCGCATCGGTTAATGGCTTCGTGGCGATCTGCTCCGGGAGTATGGCGACGTTTCTCGCGAGCCGCCCCGGACTTCTGCTCGCGCAGCGCTGGGTCATGGGTTGCGTTCTGCTTGCCCTCGGCGGACATATGGCGATCGATGCCGTGAGGCTGGCGGGCGGGCAATGACTCGACTTCTTGACGACACGACACGACACGTCACAACACGTCAGATCGACTCAGCGAGCGCGCGTTGACGCAACACCCCTAAGGATAAGATCGATGCCCGCGACAAAATCGGCACGGTCGTCGTGCGTGGGCAACTGGCTCGCCACGCTGCGGGTGAACGGGTACTCATCCGGATCGAGTTCAGACCACACGGTCGACACCTCACCCAGAAAGTTGGAGCGATCGAGTCCTTGCTCCCGGGCGAAATGCGTATTCGCCGCGTTCTGCCCGCCGACACCGACGATGTAACTCAGCAACGCCGACACCGTGGCCCACTCTTCTTCGCGCGGTACACCCAGCGCCCTTAACTGCTGGCCGATGCGCTCGAACACGCGCACCGTCGGCAACTGCCCGGGGGCACGTGTGAGTGCCGAGCCGACCCATGGGTGTTCGTCGATCGCGTCGAACATCGCCAGCGCCAGCGCGCGAATGCTTGCTTCCGGCGTCGTGCCGTCCACGGGCGCGTTCATCGTTTGAGCGACGATGGCGTCGCACGCGGCAGTCAGCAGTTCGCCCTTGCTCGCGATGTGCCAGTAAATCGCACCGGGACCGGTAGCGAGCCGCTCCGACAGCGCGCGGAACGTCAGCCCCTTCTCTCCGCTGCTGTCGAGGACCTCGATCGCGGCCTCAATGATTCGCTCCGGTGAGAGCGAATCCTCTCGACGTTGAACGCTACGTGCTTTCTTTGCCATGCTTCGTCTTGACACTTCTGGAATGTTGTTCCAATATTACTATGGAATGACGTTCCAGAGACTGCCTTCAGCAGGTTTTCTGGCGATCTCCGACTGCTAAGGGAATCAGGATGGACACTTCAATTGCGATTATCGGTGCGGGACTCGGCGGGCTGACGCTGGCGCGGGTTCTCCACGTTCACGGCATCGCCGCGACGATCTACGAAGCGGAAGCCTCGGTCGACGCGCGAGCGCAGGGCGGCATGCTGGACATTCACGAAAACAACGGGCAATTCGCGCTCAAGGCAGCGGGACTCTTCGATCAATTTCTCGGCATCATCCACCCGGGCGGTCAGGCAACGCGAATGCTCGACAAGGACGGCAAGGTTCTGTTCGACCATCCCGACGACGGCACGGGCGGTCGACCTGAGGTACCCCGAGGGGAGCTTCGCCGGATTCTGCTTGAGTCGCTGCCTGCCGACTCGGTGCGCTGGGGGCACAAGGTCACGGAGGTGTCCGCGCTTGCCGGTGGACAGCACGTGCTGAAGTTTGCCAACGGCGCTACGGTCACGACCGATCTACTCGTAGGCGCCGACGGCGCATGGTCGAAAGTCCGCGCGCTTGTTTCGGATGCGAAGCCGGCGTACGTCGGCACATCGTTCATCGAGACTTACCTGTTCGACAGCGACACCCGTCACGCGGCAAGCGCGGAAGCGGTGGGTGGTGGCGCGCTGTTCGCGATGACGCCGGGTAAGGGCATTGCCGCGCACCGTGAGCCTGGTGGCGTGCTGCACACGTATGTGCAGTTAAACAAGCCCAAGGACTGGATCGACAGCATCGACTTCTCCGAGCCGGCGACGGCCTTGGCTCGCGTGGCAGAAGAATTCGATGGATGGGCCGCGGAGTTGAAAGCGTTGATAACCGATGGTGAAACCGACCCGGTGCCGCGCCCTATTCATGCGCTGCCGGTCGAGCACCGATGGTCGCGCGTGCCCGGCGTGACGCTGCTCGGCGATGCGGCGCATCTGATGGTGCCGTCCGGCGAAGGAGCGAACCTCGCCATGTTCGACGGCGCTGAACTGGCGAAGGCTTTAGTCGCTAATCCGGGGAATGTAGAAGCGGCGCTTGTCGCGTACGAAAAAGAGTTGTTTCCTCGCAGCGCGCTCGAAGCCCGAGAGGCGGAAGGTATTCTCGATATCTGTCTAGGCCCTAACGCGCCACGGCGTCTGGTCGACCTGTTGACCAATCATCAGGCTGTCGAATAGCGGGACCATTCAGCACATCGCGTTACCGTCGATTGAAGCGATTACCCGCCGGCCCGCTTCGCGCTGTGGCCGTATTTTTTGAGTGCTTCGATGACGCGCTCGCAATGATCGCCCTGCACTTCAATCACGCCGTCCTTGACCGTTCCGCCCGTGCCGCAGGCCGTGCGCAATTGCTTGCCGAGCACGGCCAACGCGAGAGGATCGAGCGCCAACCCTTTGACGATTGTCACGCTCTTTCCGCCGCGGCCTTTGGTTTCGCGACTCACTCGCACGACGCCGTCACCTGCCGGTAATGTTCTGGCAGCGGTCTTGCAAACGCATTGCGCGAGTACCTGCCGGCAGTCGGGACACATCCGCCCGCCTTCGGTCGAATAGACGAGGCCGCCTTTTGAACTGCTCTTCATGATTGGCTTACTGGAAGACTTGGAGATCGGGAACGCGAGGAGTTTAGCAGGTGCGTTGGTGCAATCGTCTCAGCCTTGGAATCAGGCCTGACTGCCGACCTCTTGTCTGGCGTCGCCGGTATTTCAGAGCCACGAAATAAGGGCGCCGGTCGTAACGACCCGGCGCCCCGCGCGATTGATTCGCCTATTCGCGGCTCGATCGCGACTAGTTCTTCATCTTGACCAAGCCGCTACTACTGGCGACTACTGGCCCGCAGCCGGCGACACCACGCTCGGCCTTGCCAGCGTGTTATTGCTCTTCGGCGCGCTGTTGGTCGACGTACTGTTCGTGCTGCTCGGCAGGCCCGAATTCGGCGCGCCCATCACCCTGCCGCTATCCGAGTTAGGCGTGCCTGGCGTACCGTAGCCGCTGTTAGCACCGTTGATCGGGTTCATCTGGTTCGCCGGACTTGCCGTGCTCCCTGATGACCCGCCGCTGTTCGAACCGCCGGCCGCTTGTGCATAAGCGCCGCCCGACAACGTGAGTGCGGCGACGGCCGCGATTAATGCGCTGGTTGCCTTGTTCATGATCCATCCCTCCTCGATCGGATTGGACTATCGACGCAGACGAATATCGCCTGCTTGACCATGAATCGAGCAAGCGGTGTGCCGCGAGATTGTGGGGATGCATCGAAGGCAGCGCGAATGCGTGTGTGGCTGCTGCAAAGTGGATGCTTTTACCGCGCGGATTCGGGTTGAACGCTTTAAGGTCGGAAAAATTCGGACTTTTTGAGTCGTGCGGCGAGGTTTGCATGAGCAGAAACTAACTGATTCCTCCCCTGATTGCCCTAGGAAATGACCATGACGGCGGCAGCATTCAGCGAAGAAAATTGAGTACATGGTAATTTGGTCAAGCCGGATTCCGTGTAGCATCGCGACCCACCACCACATTGCTGGCCCTTAGGAGGTTCATGTATGAAAGCTCTCTGCGAATGGATGTTCAAGCACCATAACTTCAAACCCTCTTCGCACGAGAATCATGTCCGACACGACCAACGATCCGCTTCGCTTTTCCACGATTGCACATCGTGACCATCACTATCTGAGCCCGCTTTCACGCATCAAAGCTCATCAATGCTTGCAAAGCCTGACCTGCAATCTCTCCGCCGACGACATCGTGCTCGACGCCGGTTGCGGCAAAGCCGCGCTGTTGCGCGATGCGCTGCAGATGTCGCCGGTGCGCGGCGTGGGCGTCGATATCAATGGATGCTTTCTCGACGAGGCGCGCGCTCTTTTTCAACGGGACATGCCGGACGATCCACGGCTATGTTTGATCAATTCGCCGCTGCTCGACCATGCGCGTCCGAACGAAGGCTACGCGGCGATTCTCTGTGTGGGATCGACGCATGCATTTGGTTCGTTCGAAGAATGCCTGCGCGTTAGTTTCGACTGGCTCAAGCCCAATGGCCGTTTGCTGATTGCCGATGGTTTCTGGAAGCAGGCGCCCTCGCAAGATTACCTGCAAGTTCTTGGCGGTACGGTCGATGAGTTCGTCTCCCATGCTAAGAATGCCGAACGCGCGCGTGACTGGGGGTATCACCTGCTTCGTACCGCAACCAGTAGCGATGACGAATGGGACGAGTACGAGGGCAAGTACTGCAATGCGATGATGCAGTACCTTGTCGCGCATCCGGACGATCCGGATTCGGAAACATTTCTAAACCGGATGCAGGGGTGGCATCAGGCTTATCTGGAATGGGGACGGGCTACGCTCGGCTTTGGTTATTACCTGCTTTCAAGGCCGTAATCGAGATTTGAAAGCGTGACCCGGTCGGCCATTTTTTGCGGACCGGGTTCGCCGTGGGGTATCGCTAGTCATTGCAGGCGGGCACGAGTCGATACGCAGACCGCCACCAAGTGCGACTGCTTTCACAGGAAAATCCCAAAGTGTTTGGCCAGTGCTTGCCGTCTCTCACCGACCGACGTGAGTTCCATCACGTTCCGCGACTCATTGTCGGTCTCGATCAGTTGAGCGCCGCTCAACGTAATTCGTCCGGACGATGTAGCACGTGAACAGATTTCTTTCCTGGTGAAATGGGACTGGTCAGAGGTCTGGTGATACACGCACATTTCATCGAAGTCTGAGATGCGGCGCGACTCGGTCGAAAACTTGAAAGATGGCTTCATCACATCGTTCATAGCCCTGCTCCCGGCCATTACCGTGAACGTGTCTCCGTCTCTTTGAATGCGATAGATGCGGTGGTCCCGCGTCTGATCGCCCGCATCGGACAGCTTCAACGGGGCCGTAAATGAATCGCCAAAACCAACGTCGGCAAGATACCGGTCTCCGTCAAGATCGACCAGAAGAGCCATGTGGTCGAATAGCGGACCCGTTGTACCGTCCTCCCTGAACACCTCTGCCGCAACCATAGTCACGTCGAAGCCGATATCGGTCAACAAACGCGCGAACAGTCCATTCAGTTCATAGCAAATTCCGCCACGCTTCTGTTCCACGATTTTCGTAAAGAGACGATCTTCCTCAAGGACGATCTTCCGACCGAGATGGATGTCCAGGTTTTCGAAGGGAACCGCCCGCATGTGCGCTCGATGCAGACTCTGGAGCGTCGCAACGTCAGGCCCGGGAGTCTCGTGGAAATCAAGCCGCGTCAAATATTGGTTGATTTTCATATCTATTCGAATGAATCAATTATTGGACAGATGGTCGTCGTTCTTCAACAAACTGTCGAAGATCCCTAAGTGGCAGGCAAGTACCTTTTTTGGCCGGGAATATCGGCAGCGTTACCCTATGCGTGCTCAAGTTGCGCCAACGAGGGCTGTCGAGACTCATCATTGTGATTGTCTTTGGGGCATTCAAGCGTTTCAGGCACGGCACTACATTGCCTTCCATTCACGTCGCAACAAACCGTAAAGCGCGCTATCCGTGAGCACGCCGTTCACGACGCAACTTTCGCGGAGATGGCCTTCCTTGGTGAACCCTATACGCTCCAGGCTCCTCGCAGAGTTTATGTTTCGAGGATCGATGTCGGCCTCGACCCGGTTGAGGTCGAGTTCCGAGAATCCGTAATTCAGAAGCGCAACGAGCGCCTCGTGCATGTAGCCTCGGCCCCATGCGTCTGAGACAAGGCCGTAGCCGACTTCGGCGCTTCGACATTCCTTATTCCAGTCAAACAGTGTGCATATCCCAATCAGAGCTTCGTCTTCAATGCGCTCAACGCCGAGTCGAATGCGCTCATTGGCTGCCATGGCCTTGATATCCCGATTGATCATCGCGTGGGCTTGATCGATCGAATCCCACAGCGGAGTGGTGCCAAACTGCATGAAATTCTGATCGGAGAAAATAGCTAGCACGGATGGTGCATCGCGATCTCGGAGCGGCCGGAGCAGCAACCTGTTCGTTTGCAACGTGATCTCACTGAACGCCGGCGAATTGCGACTGGAGGCGAACGCAGCGCCCCGCGACGCGGCTGGTTCTATCGGATTTTCAAGCGTCATTTCAATGTGTGATTCGTCCACTTTCTGGATTGACAGGCAGAAGGCCTGGAGGCTGGCGCAACGGCTCGATACCGCGAAATCCATCCGCTTGTGCAAAATATGCGAGAGCTAATTCGGACGTAGCACCGAATAGCGGACACTGACCGTCCCCTCATGAACCACCTCCCCGCGACGTATCAACCCGATCTTCTCAGCGACCCGCATCGAACTAACATTCCTTGCATCGATCTCAGCCACAACTTCGAGTAGTTCCAGCGTTGCGAACGCATGCTGAAGCACCGGCCGAGCGGCTTCCGTCGCGATACCGGAGCCCCAAACTTTTCGTGGCAAGCGCCATCCGATTTCAATCTCGGATCCTGACGCATCGGTGGGAATCAAAAGAACCCACCCTAAAAAGTCGGTCGGGTCAGCTCGAGATCTGATCGTCCAATAACCCATCCCCGCCGGGTAGCTGGCGAGCGTGCGCGACTCGACGAACGCCCGGTGTTTCAGACGATCCCCCCATGGACCTACGACGAAGCGCGTCACCTCTGGATCATTATCCATGGCGAGACAGTCGTCTGTGTCAGCCAGCGTGCGTGGCCGCAGAATCAGGCGTTGAGTTTCGAATACAGGCTGCAACCGTGCTCTCCTGACCAGTACTGCGCTCACCCGAGGGATTCGAGGCGTTTCAGCTTCTGCAGACATGGGTTAGATAGATCCCAAAGCTCTGGGAAGACTTCGATCGGTACGAAACCCATCCGCTCGTAATATGCACGCATTTGAGCATAGTGTAGGTTGGGAGTTGTAGTCGCGATACTCTTGACCTTAAAAAATCAGCCGCCTTGTGCGACGAGCGAGTTTTCCGCACGAGAAAGAATCTGTGCTGCAATTCCCTTATTGCGCACCGTCGCACGTGTGCACCTTCGCTGAACGCATGGCGACAACTTCGCAGAAAATCGACATAATGCGCCCGCGTGGAATGCACGCCGAAGCACAATCGCAAAAGAAGGGATCCTCGTAGCACTATGAAATCTCGTCTGAAAGCATATCTTGCCATCGGAGCTCTTGCCGGCTTCCTGGCCGCGCCATGTGGCTCAGCATCACAACGAGCGGAGCCCGCCCTCAAGACCGTTGAGTCCTCTCGACCGCCGTATGTCGCCAGAATCGCAGGCACTGCGCTGATTTCGATTGCATTGCCACCGAAGCTATTACGGCTGGACATGAATGCCGAGAATTCGATCGCGTCCGAAACCGGAGATTTCAAACCGGCACGCTATTCATTTCCTGACGCGGCTGTTCCGCAATCGGTTCTCCGTGACCTGACCAGAATCTATAGTTACGATCGTCGACGAGACGTTCCGATTGTCTCTTCCGGAGGCGACTGGGTCATTGCGGAATATTTCGTGGCGGGCTCTCATGTCCCCATGTCACGATACCGATTGCTGGGCAAGCAGGTCCAGCGTCAGGAACAACTGGACCGGACCGGACGAACGACCCGGATCATCGCGATTGGCTGGGCCCGCTCGTCCGCGGCGGAAGATGACGAGACGGCAGACATGTCAAAGCTCGGCGAACATCCTGTTTGGATTCGAGTATTCAAGGTGTCTCCCGCAGGAAAAAAGTCACTCGTTGCATTGGCCTGGCGACGGCAGGGTTTCACCGCTGCGCCCGCGATCTATGACGAACCGGACGACAAGTCACTCATGTTTGGTCTACCGGATGGCACAGTAAAGTGGCATACCAAAGCCGAATTCTTGAAAGCACAGGATATCGATCTCAACGCGAGAAGATTGTCGGGATGAGTCGTATCAACAGCAAAGTCGCCGGCAGATTTTTGATCAACAGGTGCCATGCGTAACGCACCAATAATGTGGACTAGCCGCTGCAGTCGTTCTGATCGCTTTGCCATGTCCGCACAGTTCACCAAACCGCTTGTCATCAGGTTGACCATCCACGCCATGCGCTCGAATGGGTCTTCCTGACCGAACCAAGACGAACGCCAAGCCTCCTGGGTTCGCCTCCCTATTCACCCGCCCTCTCCAAAGCAGACGCTCCAACCGCTCAACCGAGGGCGCAAAACCGATACGTTATAAAATGCTCATCGGTTTCCACTGCCCGGAAACCCAGCCCCTCATAAAAACGCATCGCCCCTTGATTGCACAAAAAACATGACAACGTCAACGGCCGACTCGACCTCGACGCGTCTGACATTAACGTTCGCATGACCTCTCGACCGATCCCCCGACTGCGATATTCTGGCCGCAGAAGCAACAGCGACAAATGAACTTCTCCGACGTCATCCTTTAGCGCAACATACCCTACGTCTGCCGAACCCAGCGTGACCGCAATGAACTCAGGATCACGATACGACTGATTGAATCGATCTTTCTGGAAGTTCTCGTCCCAGCCGAATGTCTGATCGATATGTTCGTGAAGCGACACTTTGTAGAGTGCGAATAGCGCTTGCCTATCGACAACACCCTCGGCCATCGGGCGCAATCCAATTGCGCTGGCGTTAGAGCCAGGCAGCGGTGTGGTATTCATCGTGCAGATCAGCTAAATATGTGCGAGGAAGTCAATCTAAAATCATCCGGCGAGCCTCCCATCGCCGTCTTGACAGGCGACGCCGTTAAAGTCAGTTTGCCAAAACCGCTGTAACCGGAAGGAGGTCATCGTTACCTCCGCGTCTCACGCTGGTGGCCTAACCCACCACCTCCCGGCACAGCGTACGAATAGTGATACTCATCACTAACTGCACCTTTGAACTCGTCGGCGTGAGGCACTAACCGGGTTCGTAAGAAACCGAGCGTCTCGATCAATGCGATTGAAGCCGCATTCCGGGTGTCGATCTCTGCGTCCACGCGAGCCAGTCGAAAACCTGCGACGACTTCCGCTATCGATGCGCGAATCGCCTCGCTTGCAACTCCCTGTCGGCGATGCGCCGCAAACACGAAATAGGCGACAAGGGCGCGCTGCTCAAGAGGCTTGACCGTGAATTGTATGTAACCGAGAAATTCCCGCGTCGCTGCCGAGCTTATTACCCAGTTGAGCCATGCCTCCTGGCCATCCGGCGATCGACGGCGTTCCAGGCGTCGATATCGTTCCTCGAGAGCCGCCACGTCCTGGTAAGGTATATCTGGCGTGAAATCGTAGCTGGGCACATCGCTCAGTCCGGCGAACATTTCTGCGGCATGGTTGGCCTTCAGCGGAAGCAGGATCAACCGCTCCGTTTTGATAAGCTTTTCGTCAAGTTGATCCATGCGCTTTTTTCTCTTGTGCTCTGCCAAGGACCATGGCCTCACCTGGACCGACACGAAACATGTCGCCACAAAAAATCACTTCACACGAACCCACGACCCCCAATCCCCCCGGAGCTTTACAACATAGGTACATGCCACCCAAATAAAGAAAACAGCGAGCGTCACTCCACCAGCACGATCAAAAAGCGTTGCATACTCCGGCGCTGCCCCCGAAGCAATCCAGAGACCGGCGAGGCTAAACACCGCAGACCCTGTTAAACCACAAATCGAATGCAGCGTACTTTTTGTCATCTGAATTTCAACCTGTGAAAGAAAGTTCACCCGCCGAACCGTGCATTTAATCAACGGTACAGGTGCGTCTCACCCAGTCCCTGAGTGGAACCATGCCGGCGTCATATATGCGTTATGAATTCCCGAATTATTCCGGGAACCTCGTCGATCTATCTGACCGGACCGAATTGTCGGCATTTCTGGGCCGCTTGTCGAGTGCCCGTAAATAGCCAAGCCAGAAAGCTCAATCAAACCGCGAGCGGGCCAACACGCCGACGTTTCAGAATATGCGAAACAGGTCGTCTTTCGGATACGGCAGCGCCAGTTCCGGCATTTCATTCCTTTTGAAATACCGAATTGACTTTGTTTCAGAATCGAAAGGCACGCCGGAACCACCAACGATCTTGCATTGAAACAACGTCACGACATACTCAACCTGGTCGCCATTAGGGTAGGCGTATCGAAACGCATGCCCACCAAAGACACCGAGAATGGCGTGGATGCGAACGGCATATCCCGTCTCCTCCATGACCTCCCGAATGATGGCTTCCTGCGGACTTTCTCCCAATTCGATTCCGCCAGCCGGCAGGCTCCAGGCTTCACCGGAGGACTTTTCCTGAAGGAGCAGTTCTCCTTCCTCGTTATGAATCACTGCCGCAACGGAGGGACTCAAAATCAGTTCGTTGCCAACCTTTCTCCGCAGCCAGCTCATATAGCTTTCGTTATCGAAAAACGGCATGCCCCTAAACCCTCGAAAAGTTCTTATCGGCCGATAGTCAGCAACTCACACGCATCCACCTGGGCGGCATCGTCCCCTCACGCGAACCCCACCTGATCGCGCACCACCCCACCCTGCCCCTGATGCTCACCAAACTGCAACGCGGCAAGCTGCGCATACAGCGGCGAGCTAAGCAGAAGATCGGCATGCCGCCCCTGCGCGACGATACGACCTTGCTCAAGCACAATAATCCGGTCCGCTTGCTGCACCGTCGCAAGACGGTGCGCGATAACCAGTGTCGTGCGATTCTGCGCGGCGTTATCCAGCGCCGTTTGCACGAGCCTTTCGCTCGCGGCGTCGAGCGCACTGGTCGCTTCGTCCAGCAGCAAAATCGGCGGGTTCTTCAGAATCGCGCGCGCGATCGCAATGCGTTGACGCTGTCCACCCGACAAGCGCACGCCGCGTTCGCCGAGAAACGTGTCGTAGCCTTCCGGCAGTTCTTCAATAAATCTCGCCGCCGCAGCCATGTCGGCCGCGCGCTGTACTTCCGCGAGCGTGGCGTCGGGCGCCCCGTAGCGAATGTTGTCGAGCACGCTGCCCGAAAAGATCACCGACTCCTGCAGCACGACCCCGATGGCCCTGCGCAACTCGACGAGCGGCACCTGTTGCGTCGGAACGCCGTTGATCAGAATGCTGCCGGTCTGCGGATCGTAAAAACGCAACAGCAGTTGAAACAGCGTGGTTTTGCCGGCGCCGGAGGGTCCAACCAACGCAACATGCTCGCCGGCGCGGACATCGAGTGAAAGACCGGAAAGCGCGGCAATGCCCGGACGCGACGGATACGAAAAGCCAATGTTCTCGAACCGGATACCGTCGCCACGCGCAGGCAACGGAACCGTGGTCTGCGCCTCCACCACCGGCGAGCGTGCCGCCAGCAATTGCAGCAGACGTTCGGTCGCGCCGGCCGCCCGCTGCAGATCGCCCCACACTTCGGCGACAGCGCCAACCGCGCCGGCCGTGAACACCGCGTAAAGAATGAACTGGGACAATTGACCCGCCGTCATCCGCCCGGCCAGTACGGCTTGCGCGCCGAGCCACAACACGAAAACGATCGCCGTGAACACCAGCACGATCACGACCGCGGTCAACCACGCACGCGCCCGAATCCGCGTCAGGGCGGTCTCGAAGGCCGTCTCCACGGCACCGGCAAAACGCCGCGCCTCGTACGGGCCTTGCGTGTACGACTGCACGGTCGGCATCGCATTGAGCACCTCGCCGGCCAGCGCGCTGGCGCCCGCCACCTTGTCCTGGCTGGCGCGCGAGAGCCGCCGCACGCGTCGACCGAAAATAACGATGGGCGCCACCACCACGATCAGCGTCGCGATGATGTAACCGGACAGCACCGGACTGGTCACGGCCAACATCGCCACGCCGCCGGTCAGCAAAAAGAAGTTGCGCAAGCCCAGCGACAGGCTGGTGCCCACCACGGTCTGGATCAACGTGGTGTCCGTGGTGAGTCTCGACAGCACCTCGCCGGTCTGCGTGGTCTCGAAGAATTGCGGGCTCATCTCGAGCACATGGTCGTAGACCGCGCGCCGCAAGTCGGCCGTAACGCGCTCGCCCAGCCACGACACGAGGTAAAAACGCAGCGCCGTGGCGCCGGCGAGCACCAGCGACACGCCAAACAGCGCGAGGAAATAGCGATCGATATGCGTGCGGTCGCCCGCGGCGAAGCCATGATCGATCAGATATTTGAACGCCACGGGCAACAGCAGGGTCGCGCCCGCCGACGTCACCAGCGCGAGGAACGCCAACGCCCAGCGCCCCGCATAGGGCCGCAGGAAGGGCAACAGCGAGAACAGCGGACCGATACGGACCGGGCGCGCGACAGCGTCTGACATGAGGGTTCCCAAGCGGATCGAAGAAGAAATCATCCGATTGTGCCAGCACCGATGAACCCGTTGCGAACTCCGCTGACAGACACGTCGCCCTCACCGCAGCGAACGGCTCATCACCCGGCAGCAATCGCCAACGGCAAGCTATGCGTCATAACTAAAAAGCAAAGCATAAATGAGTGTTTGTCGCCGCCCTATCCGCCGGTCTTTAATAACAAACTCGCCGTCGCGAGGCAGCGTCTTGGCGGATCGGTTCGCTATCCGGATCGCTGGGCAACACGTATCCGCCCTGAGGTGGTTCGACCTGTGCTGACTCCTTCCCGGAGCAGTCCTTTTTCCTCGCTAATCTGGAATCGGCATGGCTGACGTCACTTATTCCCGCAACGGCTATGTTGCTTCGACCCGGTTGTACCTTGGGATTTCAAAAGGCACGCTCTACCGCTGGCTTTCGTGGCTGGTCCCCGTGCTCGTGCTGGTGCTTTGGCAGGTCGCCGCACAGGTCGGACTGATCGCCCCGCAGGTTCTGCCCGCTCCGAGCAGCGTCGCGGCCACCGCGCTGGAGCTGGCCAGAAGCGGCGAGCTCTTCGTTCACCTCGGCGTTTCGCTGTTGCGTGCCGCTACCGGCTTTGCAATCGGCGCAAGCGTCGGACTCGCGCTCGGCGTGCTGGTCGGCTTCTCGCCACTGGCGCAGGCGCTGCTGGATCGCTCGGTCCAGATGGTGCGCGCGGTCCCGTTCCTCGCGATGCTGCCACTCGTCATCGTCTGGTTCGGCGTCGGCGAGGTGGCAAAAATCTTTCTGGTCGCGCTCGCGGTGATGTTCCCGATGTATATCAACACCATGCTCGGGATTCGCCAGATCGATCCGAAACTGATGGAGCTGGCGAAGGTGATCGGCCTCGACTGGACCGCGATCGTACGACGGATCGTTCTGCCCGGCGCGATGCCGTCGATCCTGACGGGCGTGCGCTATGCGCTCGCTCACGCGTGGCTCGCGCTCGTCATCGCCGAAACGCTCGCGACGACCAAAGGCATCGGCTTTCTGGCGATGGATGCCCGCGAATTCCTCCAGACCAATGTGATTCTGCTGACCATCGTCATCTACGCGATCATCGGCGTCGTGGCGGACGCGCTGGTGCGACTGCTCGAAGCGCATTACCTCTCATGGCACGCGAATTACGCGCGGGGAGCGCAGCCATGACCGTCACGCTCGCCCACCCTTTGGATGCCGCGCTTCCGGCTTTCACCGAGCAACTGGTGAGCCGGTCGCCGCTCGCCGTCTCGGTGCGCGGCCTGCAGCGCCGCTACGGCAAGCGTGTCGTGATCGATGCGCTGGATCTGGACATCCGCGAAGGTGAATTTATCGCGCTGCTCGGCGAGAGCGGCTGTGGCAAGACCACCTTGTTGCGGGCGCTGGCCGGGCTCGACCGGCCCGACGCCGGCCAGATTCGCGCGCCCGACCGCCCGTCCGTGGTGTTCCAGGAGCATCGGCTTTTGCCATGGGCAACGCTGTGGGAGAACGTCGCGCTCGGTCATGAAACGACGGTCGGCCGTGCCGGTGCAGCGCGCGCATTGGCCGAAGTCGGGCTCGCAGGCCGCGAAAACGACTGGCCGCGCAACCTGTCCGGCGGTCAGGCACAACGCGTGGCGCTGGCGCGTGGCCTCGTGCGCGATCCCGCCTTGCTGCTGCTCGACGAACCGTTCGCGGCGCTCGACGCCCTCACGCGAATCAAGATGCACGGACTCGTCAAGGAACTCGTCGCGCGCCATCACCCCGGCGTGCTGCTCGTGACGCACGACGTGGACGAAGCGCTCACGCTCGCCGACACGATTCTGGTGATGCGGGCGGGACGCATTGCAGCGTCCTTCCAACCGAAAAACACTACGCCGCAGGCATTGCGGCCGATTCTGCTCGAAGCACTCGGCGTTCAGTCTCACTGAACGCTCTTCCGCCTGACTCCAAGGACCTGACAAGAATGAACGATTCTCCGCTGAGCCGCCGCCAACTGTTGCGCGCGGCGGGTGGCCTGCTGGCCGGCGCCGCCGCCGGCAGCCTGTTTCCGGCTCGCGCCGCCGAGCCGCGCAAGCTCACCCGCAACACCGATACGGTTCGCGTCGGCTGGGGCTACGGCAGCTTGCCGGACATCGCCCGGCAGCGCGGTGTGTTCGACAAAACGCTCGCGGCCAGAGGCATCAAGGTCGAATGGGTCGGGCCGTTCCCGAATCATGCGCCGTCGATTCAGGCGGTCGTGGGCGGCAGCGCGGATTTCGGTTTCTGGGGATCGACGACGCCGGCACTCGCCGCCATGCTGGCCGGCTCGCCGCTCGTCTTCAACGCGTTCGATATTTATTCGCCGCGCTCGACCGCGATCATCGTGAAGAAATCGAGTGGTATCAATTCTGTGGCCGATCTCGCGGGTCGCAAGGTCGCGGTCAACCGCTCGGGACTCGGTGAATTCCTGCTGATCGCCGCGCTGGAAAAGCATCACGTCGATCGCAGCAAGGTGGAGTTCGTCTATCTGAATCCGCCCGATGCCGCGCCGGCGTTTGCGCAAGGCGTAGTCGACGCATGGTCGATGTGGTCGCCGGCCGTGGATATCTCACGCTACGCCAACAACGCCAAAGACATTTTCAACGAAGGACGCGACCTCGATTTCCTGATCGACTACAGCTCGCTCGTGTCGCGCCGCAAATTCACCGAAGAGAATTCTGAACTGGTCCGCGCGGTGATCGACGCGTACTACGTGGAAGGCACGTGGCAGTCGGCACATGCGGCCGAATCCGAACAACTGGTGCAGCGGCAAGCCAGATATCCGGATCAGGTGCGCGACTACCTCACGAGCCTGAAGCGCGTGAATCAATTCCACGAGCCCGACGACGCCGCGTTCATCGCGCAGTTCCAGCGCGCCGCAGACTGGCTCGCGGAACGCAAGATCATCAACGCGCGCATCAAGGTCGCGGACTACAGCGTGAAGGTTTGAGGGGAGACACCATGGCTACCTCACTCGTCTCGCCCTTGTCGGCAACGCTCGGCTTCGCCGGGACCCTCACGCAACTCGCCGCGAGCGCGGCGGAGCGGGAACGCAATCAGCGTTTGCCGCACGAGGAAATCGCACAGCTCAAAGCGCTCGGCTTCGGCGCGCTGCGCCTGCCGGCCGACGCGGGCGGCCTCGGCCTGTCGTTGAGCGAATTGTTCGTCATAGCGCGCGACGTCGCGGCGGCGGATTCGAATATCGCGCATGCTTTTCGCAATCATCTGTGGCAAGTCGAAGCAGCGCTCAGACGACGCGATCATCCGTTCCATGCCCACGTTCTCGAACTGACGGGCCAGAAGAAAACCATTGGCCTCAGTTTCGCCGACACCGACGCCGTGGCGGCCGGCGCGCGGCCGAGCCGGGTATTGAGCCGGCTTGAATGGGACGAGGCACGGCGCGCGTATATCGGCTCAGGCGAGAAGGTCTACGCGACCGGCAACCTGTACAACGATGCGTTCGTTGGCCTCGCGGTCGAAAGCCGCGCGGGCAAAACGGTGCAATACGTCCTCGAGCGCGGCGAAGGCGTCGGCAACGACGACGGCTGGCAAGGGTTCGGCCAGCGACTGACGGGTTCGGGCACAGCGAAGTTCGACGCCGTGAGCGTGCCCGCGGCGCATGTCTATCCGCCCGATCCGCCGCGCGCCGACGAAGCCGCGCCATGGGGATACACGTTTCACCAGGTCTATCTGACGAACTGCATCGCGGGTATCGTGCGGCGGGTCGCGCTGGACGCCGTCGAGGTGTTGCGCGCACGCGGACGCAACTTCTATCACGGCGACGCCGCGCATCCCGCCGACGAGCCGGTACTGCAAACGCTGCTGGGCCGGATTCGCGCGTATGCCGCCAGCGTGGAGGCAACCGTCGATCGCGCCGTGGCAGCGCTGCAGAACGCGTGGGATCGCTACGGAACCGCCGACGAATACGACGCCACGCTTGCCGCAACACTCGCGGCGGCGGAAGCCAAGGTCGTGGTCGACGATCTCGCGCCGCAGATTGCCAGTTGGCTGATCGATCTTGGCTCGGGTTCGGTGGTGTCGCGCGTGGGCGCATTGGACCGGCATTGGCGCAACATCAAGGTGATTGCTTCGCACAATCCGCGCCTTTACAAGGAGCGGCTGCTCGGGCAGAACCTGCTGACCGGGCAGCTTCCGCCGACCGGAGCGTTCTTCTGATCGCACACGGCTCGCCGTGTTCGCCCTGATCGCACGCACGCGGTATCGCGTGCGATGTGGGACCCACCGCGCTCAGTCGCTCACCTCGACAGCAACCGGCGAACCCGTGGCACGACCTCTTCCGCGAAGCTGCGCATGTCCGCTTCGAACGGCTGGAACTGCAACATGAAGAGTTCGATGCCCGCCCGGTGAAAGTCGGCCACGCGCTGCGCGACGGTGTGGTAATCGCCGACGAGCCCCGCGGCCGTGCCGCCATTCGACCCGACGCGCGCCGATTGCGCGAAGGTCTGATGCATCACCACGTTGGGATCGATATTGGCCTTCTGCCGCTCGCGCAGCGGCTTGTCCAGCTCGGCCAGCGCGAACAGATGCGCAAGATGAGCCGCTGCCTGCTCCGGCGTTTCCCGCGCGATCACGAACGCCGACAGACCGAAGCGCAACGCCGCCTGCCCGGCAGGACGCTGGCGTGCGCGGACATCCGCAATCAGCCGCGCGACGTCGTCGTGCGGCTGTCCGTTGATAAACCACACATCGCCCTGCGCCGCCACCAGTTCGCGCGCCGGCTCCGATTCGCCACCCACATAGATGGCCGGACGCACGCGATACGGGTCGGCGGGATGCAACTGGTAATCGTCGAGCCGAAAGTTGCCGCCATGATGATTCACGACCTCGCCGCGCAACAGCGCCGCGACGACCTCGATCCATTCACTGCCGTACGCGTAGCGCGCATCGTGCTCGGGAAAACCGATGCCGGCACGTTCGAGCTCGGGTCGATTCCACGCATTCACCAGGTTGATTGCGAAGCGTCCGCCGCTGATGTGCTCGATCTGCTGAGCCATCTTCGCGAGCACGACCGGGTGATAGAGATAAGGCTTGATCGCCGTGATGATTTCGATGCGCGAGGTCAGCGCCGCCAATGCGGCCGACGCGGTCCACGCCTCGAGCTGGTCGAGCGAAGGATCGTGCGGATTGATGGTGTGCTGGGCGACGAGCACCGAGTCGTACCCGAGGCGCTCGGCCTCGAGTACCAGCGCCTTGTTGCGGGCCCATGAGGCATCGTAGGGTTCCGCGGGATCCTGCAACGCGGCGCGGCTGCCGTGCACGAGCGCCCAGACGCCGAAGCGGAGAGGTTTGACTGACATTGCTGAAATACGCGGTGAGGCGGAAGAGCAAAACACCCATGTTAGCCCTGCCTGCACGCGCGTCCTTCCAATTTCTATCGATATGAAAGTGACGTAAACGTATTAAGGCCCGCGGAGCGCGGCGGGCCGTCTCGTACTTCCCTACTTCTCCACCACGCCCAGCAGCGCCTGTTTCCCGCCGACGTATTTGTACAGCGAAATCACGCCATGCCGCAGATCGCCTTTCGAATCGAACTGCGTTTCGCCCAGCACGCCCTGGTAATCGGTCGCCGGCATCGCAGCGAGAATCTTCGCGGAGTCGGTCGATTGCGCGCGCTTCATCGCCGCAACGATCACGCCGACCGCGTCATACGCGAACGGCGAATTCAACACCGGCGCGTAGCCAAAGCGCTTCCTGTAACGTTCGACGAACGCCGGACCGTCGGCCATTTTCAGCAGCGGTGCGCCGGCAATCGAGCAGATCACGTTATCGGCGGCGTCGCCCGCGAGCCTGGCAAGATCGTCCGCGCACAGACCATCGCCGGCCAGCACTTTCACCGTAATGCCGAGTTGCTTCGCCTGCTTCGCGAACGGGCCGCCGGTGCCGTCGAGCCCACCGTACATGATCGCGTCGGGCCTCTCTCCTTTGATCTTCGTGAGAATCGCGCGGAAATCGACGGCCTTGTCGGTGCTCGCGTCGTGCGACAACACGGTGATGCCGTTCGCCTTCGCCTGCTTCTCGAACTCGACCGCCAGCCCCTGGCCGTACGCGGTCGAATCGTCGACGATCGCCACCGTCTTCACCTTCAGCGTTTTCGCCGCGTAGTCGGCGAGCGTCGGACCCTGCTGCGCGTCGGTGGCGACCACGCGGTAGGCGGTCTTGAACCCTTGCAGCGTGTAGGCCGGATTGGTCGCGGACGGCGACACCTGCACGACCCCGGCGTCGTTGTAGATCTTCGACGCGGGAATCGTCGAACCCGACTGCATGTGTCCGACCACCGCGACCACCTTGTCGTCCACCAGTTTCTGCGCGACCTGGGTCGCCTGACGCGGATCGCCCGCATCGTCCTGCGCGTCGAACACCAGCGTGACCTTCTTGCCGCCGATCACGAGACCCGCCTGATTGGCTTCCTCGATCGCCAGACGCGCGCCGTTTTCCGTGTCCTTGCCCAGATACGAGGCCGGTCCGGTGACAGGCGCGGCCTCGCCGATTTTCACCATCTCGTCGGCACGGGCGACGCCCACGGCAGCCACCGCGAGGCTCCCCAGAATGCCGACAGTCGCCATGCCGCGACCCAAGGCTGTACGTTTGCTCATGCTTCACCCGAATAGTAGTGAGTGGTGGTTGGCCGCGACGAACCGGCAGCGCCGTTCGTCGATTGCCGTTCGTCGATTGCCGACTGGATACACAGGCCGCACGCAACTGCACACGGCCGGTCTTGCCGCCTTCGTTTGATCGCTTGCCGCTCGCGGCGCTGCGTCGTTCGTCAGCGGTTCCAAATTTATGTAGCCAGAATGCGCGGGCATTGCACCGATCTGCCGAAAAATAGAAGAATTGCGTCA
Source organism: Burkholderia sp. 9120 (assembly GCF_000745015.1). Classification (NCBI taxonomy): domain Bacteria; kingdom Pseudomonadati; phylum Pseudomonadota; class Betaproteobacteria; order Burkholderiales; family Burkholderiaceae; genus Burkholderia; species Burkholderia sp. 9120. The sequence goes on from NZ_JQNA01000002.1 coordinate 4,548,286, forward strand.
AGCCGGGAATGCGTGAATCTGTGGCACGTCACCGTATAATCGGAGCAAACCGCCCTCGAGTTCGCGCATGCCGACTGCCCGCTCCGCCCCCTCTGTTTCCGTGCCCGCCGGGCCGTCGGCTCATGCGCTGGTCGAGCAACTGGACACGTTGCCGCGCACGCCGCAGACTCGCCCGAGCCGTTCCGATGCGGAGTTGAGCGTCGCCATTCTGTTGTGGCCGCGCTTTCCGATGCTGTCGCTCGCCGGCTTGTGCGACGCGCTGCGCCACGCCGCGGACCGGGGCGACCAGAGCCGCCAGTTGCGCTGCCTCTGGACGATCGTCGGGGTGCAGGCCGAAGCGGTCGAAGCGAGTTGCGGCATCCCCGTGCAGGTGCAGTCGGCGTTTCCGGACGTCGCGCAATTCGACTACGTAGTCGTGATCGGCGGACTGCTGCCGCATCTGGACCAGGTCGACCGGCGCTACTGGGACTATCTGCAACGCGCCGCTCAGGCCGGCATTCCACTGGTCGGCATGTGCACCGGCAGCTTCGTGCTCGCGCGCGCCGGTCTGCTGGAGGACCGGGTAGCCTGCGTGCACAGCTTCCATCTCGACGACTACAAGCGCATGTTTCCGGCGCTGCGCGTCATCACGCACGCCGACTATCTGATCGACGGCGACCGGATCACCTGCGCGGGCGGCATTTCCGTGGTCGAACTGGCCGCGCGTCTGATCAGTTTGCATTGCGGGCCGGACCGCGCGTCGAAGGTGATTCATCAGATGACGGTCAGCCGTCAAGGCGGCTCGTCGTTCGTCGAGCGGCGCGCCGCGCTGGGTTATCTGTCGGTCGAGGACGCGACCGTCCGTCACGCGGTGCTGCTCATGGAAGAAAATCTGGAAGCGCCGCTGAATATCGCCGTCATCGCAAAGATGATCGGCACTAGCGTGCGCAATCTCGAACGCGCGTTCATGACCGAGATGGACGCATCGCCCAACGAGTTCTATCGCCGGATGCGACTGCGCTACGCGCGCTGGATGCTCGTCAACACGGCGCGCAAGATCACCGACATCGCTTACGAATGCGGCTTCGCGGATTCGGCGCATTTCATCCGCGTATTCCGCGAAGCCTATGGCGTGACGCCCGGCAAGCTGCGCACCTCGCGCGGCGCCGTCACGGCCTGAGCTTTCCAGGGCTGCGACCCACGCCTCGCATCTCGGCGCGATGGGTATCTGCCGCGTTTCTTCTACTTTCCGGCAGATCGATGCAATGCCTCGACCCGAGGCGCGCCGTACATTCAGGTCTTGTACTCCCAACCTGAACGAACCCGCATGACAGCAAAAGCCAATCTCGTGGTGATCGGCACCGGCGGCACCATCGCCGGCCAGGGCAAAGCCAGCGTCAATACGTCCTCGTATCTGTGCTCCGTGCTCGGCATCGACGAGATACTCGGCGCGATTCCCCACGTGGCCAACCTGGCGAATCTGCGTGCGGAACAGTTACTGCAGACCGGCTCCGAGAATTTCAACAATGCGCATCTGCTGGCGATCGGCCGCCGCGTCGCCGACCTGCTCGCACGAGATGATGTCGATGGCGTGGTGGTCACGCACGGGACCGATACGATCGAGGAAACCGCCTACTTCCTGCACCTGACGCTCAAGAGTGCGAAGCCGGTGGTGGTGGTCGGCTCGATGCGGCCACCGTCGGCGATGAGTTCGGACGCGGCGCTGAATTTATACGATGCGCTGGCGGTCGCCGCGCATCCGTCGTCGCGTGGACTCGGTACGCTGGTGGTCGCCAACAATGAGATTCACACGGCGCGCGACGTCGTCAAGAGCAACAGTTTCAAGCTCGACGCGTTCCGCTCGCCGTACGGTGCGCTGGGGGTGGTGATCGAGGGCGTGCCGCGCTATTACCGTCGACCGGCGCGCGCCCATACGCTCGACACGCCGTGGTCGATCGAGTCTCTCTACACCTTGCCCAAGGTCGACATTGTCTATGCGTACGGCGCGCTCGACGCCGACGCGCTCGACGCGATCACCGCGAACGCGCGCGGGCTGATCTATGCCGGGACCGGCAACGGCAACGTCGCCGGTCATCTGATCAATCCGTTGCGGGTGGCGGCAAGGCGCGGTGTCCACGTGGTGCGCGCATCGCGCACGGGCAGCGGCGTTGTGCTGCACAACGGCGCGCAACCCGACGACGAATTCGGCTGGCTCACAGTCGACGACCAGGCGCCACAGAAAGCCCGCCTGCTGCTGACGTTGGCCCTGACGCAAACCGACGACCGGCAAGCGTTGCAGGCTGTTTTCGAGCGTTACTGAAACGGGCGAATCCGGCGCGGCGCGACTGGCGCGCGCCGCTACGCTCAAGCGCCGGGCCGCACGGTCACGAGATCCGCCATGCTGCGAAGGCAAACGCCTCCAACCGGTCACCACCCCACCAAAGCGCCTACAATCCGGGCATAAGGTTTGCTCTGCCGTTTTGCCTGCACGACCTCGTTGTGTCCACACGCGGCCCCGCATAAAACGACAGCGCTCCTCAACCGGAAAGTGTGCTCATGAAAATATCGTTACCGCCGCCGCAGGGGCGGCCGAACCGCGTTTACCCACCCGGCACGCCCAGTCTGCATGGTCTCGCGTCCGTGGTTACCGGCGTGGTGGTGGTGTGCGGGCTTTACTTCGCGCGCGAGGTGCTGATTCCGATCACGCTGTCGGTGCTGCTCAGCTTCCTGCTCGCCCCGCTCGTGCAAATGTTGCGACGGCTGCATATGGGCCATCTGCCGTCGATTTTTATCGCGGTGCTGTTTGCCCTCGCCACCCTGCTCGCGGTCGGCGGGCTGATCACGGCGCAACTGGTGCAACTCGCGGGGGATCTGCCGCAGTACCAGGTGGCGATCGAACAGAAGATCGAAACGGTGCAGGAAAAAACCGTCGGCCGCGCCGATTCGCTGATGAGCCGCGCCGCCGCAACCTTGCAACGGGTCGCGCCGTCCAAGCCGAGCCCGCCGCGTCTCACCGGACGCGCCGCGCGCAATGCGCCGCCGGTGCCGACGCCGGTCGAAGTCCACGAGCCCTCGCCCACGCCGATGCAGCTCGCGCAACGCGCGTTGTCGCCGGCTATCGCGCCGATCGAGACCACTTTCATCGTGCTGGTGGTGACGATCTTTATCCTGCTGCAACGCGAGGATCTGCGCGACCGGCTGATCAGCCTGTTCGGCTCGCGCGATCTGCACCGCACCACCACCGCGATCAACGACGCCGCCGGACGCCTGAGCCGCTACTTCGTCGCGCAACTGGGCGTGAACCTTAGCGCGGGCGGCACGATCGCAATCGGGCTGGCGATCATCGGCGTGCCGGGTGCGCTGCTGTTCGGCGTAATCGCCGCGCTGCTGCGCTTCGTGCCGTATATCGGCATCTGGATCGCGGCGATCCTCGCGGTGTTTCTCGCCGCCGCAATTCAGCCGCAATGGACCATGGCGGTCTATACGCTGATCCTGTTCATCGTCGTCGACGTGGTGGCCGGGCAGATCGCCGAGCCGCTGCTGTACGGCCATCGCTCGGGACTGTCGCCGCTCGCGGTGGTGGTCGCGGCGATTTTCTGGAGCTGGCTGTGGGGGCCGATTGGCCTCGTGCTGTCCACGCCGCTCACGCTGTGTGTCGTCACGCTGGGGCGTTACGCCGACCGGCTGAACTTCCTCACCGTATTGCTCGGTGATCAGCCCGCGCTCACACCCGCGCAGAACTTTTATCAGCGGCTGCTCGCGGACGATCCGCACGAAGCGATCGTGCAGGCGGAGCGCCTGCTGCGCGAGATGTCGCTGATCGACTACTACGACAAGGTCGCGCTTGAAGGCCTCAAACTCGCCCGCAACGACGCGATGCGCGGTGTGCTGATGCCGGACCAGTTGCAGCGGATCAACGACGCGCTGGTCGATATCGTCGAGAACCTGGAAATCGCCGACGGCTTGCCGGACCGCATGTCGCGCCCCGATCCGGCGAACGCGGCTGGTGCGCTGCTGGCGTCGGTGTCGGCGGATCTTTCCGAGCGGCACGACAGCCACATTGCAGCGCATCCGCAGTTGCGCGCCAATGCGCAGAAGACTTCCGTGCTGTGCGTGCCGGGCCGCGGCGCATTCGACGAAGTCACGACCGCGGTCGCCGTGCAGTTGCTCGGCCGCTACGGCCTCGCGCCGATGATGGCCACGCACTCGGGCTATCGCAGCGCGCGCGCCGACGAACCGAGCTTCCAGGACGCGCCGATCATCTGCATCGTCTCGCTCGACGCGCCGGAGTCGCCGCCATACCTGCGCAATATGCTGCGGCGCACGCGCGAATGGCGGCCACGCGCGACGCTGGTGGTCGGTGTAGGCGGCGCGGCAGAGGGCACGCCGGAGACGGGCGCAACGGGTGCTTCGCATTCGGCACCGACCTTCCGCGGGATGATCGAGGAATGCCAGGCGGCGTCGAGTGTGCAGCACACGCGGCAGGCTTCGCATGTGGGTGGAGCGGATTGATTGTCGGCACAGGTTAGGTTGAATGGGTTGAATGCTTGAACAAAAAACCGCGAGTCACGTGAGTGGCCCGCGGTTTTTTTGTACCCAAAATGAGGACAGCCCAGCACACACCCTCCTTCATACTCGATTATCGATTCGCCCCGCGTCGAACCAAGGGCCCATCAGCGGCCCCGGCGGGCAATCCTTAGCCTTGAGGACCAGGAGACACGCATGAGCCGCAGCTTCAAACCCTATCCGTTTTCGCCGCGCCACTATGAAGGCGCGGCACCGCCGCTAATCGACGGCCGCGACCCGGTGCGGCGTGCCGTGGCGATTGTCGGCGGCGGGCCGGTGGGCCTTACGCTCGCGCTCGCGCTGGCCCGCCAGGGCGTGCGCTCCGTGCTGATCGAAGCCGACGACAGCGTCTGCACCGGCAGCCGCGCAATCTGTATTTCGCGGCGTAGTCTGGAGATATTCAAGCGGCTCGGCGTGCTGCCCGGTTTCCTGCAGCAGGGCTTGCCGTGGACCGGCGGCCGCAGCTTCTACCGCGACGCCGAAGTGTTCCGCTTCGCGATGCACCAGGACGACGAGCAGTCGCTGCCGCCGATGATCAACATCGCGCAATATCAGATCGAACAGTTGCTGCTCGACGAGGTGGAACGACACGCGGATCTGATCGACATCCGCTGGCAAACCCGCGTGACAGGTATCCAACGGCATGACGGCCACGATCGGAACGGCGGCGCTACCCTCGACCTGCGCACCGGCGACACCGCGTGGCAAATGGACGCCGACTGGGTCGTCGCGTGCGACGGCGGCCGCAGCACGATTCGCGAGGCGCTCGGCCTCAAACTGACGGGCACCACGTACGAAGGCCGCTATGTGATCGTCGATATCGAGCTGAACAGCTCGCGCGCCACCGAACGCCTCGCCTATTTCGATCCGCCATCCAATCCGGGTTCAACGGTACTGGTGCATAAGCAGCCGGACAACGTCTGGCGCATCGACTACCAGCTTCGCGACGACGAAGATCCGGACGCCGCCATCCGACCGGACAACGTGATGCCGCGCGTACAGAGTGTGCTCGATTCGATGGGCGAAACGGGCGACTGGTCGCCGATCTGGATCACCGTCTACAAGGCCAATGCGTTGACGCTGGAGCGCTATCGCCACGGCTGCGTGCTGTTCGCGGGCGACGCCGCGCATCTGGTGCCGATCTTCGGCGTGCGCGGCGCGAACTCGGGAATCGACGACGCCGACAATCTCGGCTGGAAACTCGGTTGCGTGATCAACGGCATGGCCGCGCCGCGTCTGCTGGACAGCTACAGCGACGAACGCGTGTTCGCGGCGCGCGAGAACCTCAGCTATGGCATGAAGAGCACCGAATTCATGGCGCCCCCTTCGTTCGCGTTCGATCTGATGCGCAACGCGGTGCTCGGACTCGCCGCGCAGCATGCCGCCGTGCGGCCGCTGATCAATCCACGGCAGACGCATGCGATTGCGTACGCGCAGTCGCCGCTGAATCACGTTACGTCCGAGCCGATGGGTACGTTTAGCAAGGGTCCGGCGCCGGGCAGCGTGCTGCCCGAATGCCGGCTCAAAAAGCGCAACGGCGACGGCGTGGATGTCGACATTCATCTGACGGATTTGCTGGGGCCTTGCTTTACGGTTTTGCGTTTCGGTGCTGATCCGGAAAGTGGCCACGGCAACGTCACCTGGCAGCAGATGAAAAACACGCTCGCCGCACAAGGCATTCCATTCAGCCTGGTCACACTACTCACGAGCGACGCGGCAAGTACAACGGCACGGCAGGTACGCGATCACACCGGCCGCTTGCACGACCTGCTCGACGCCACGCCCGGCACGGTCTATCTGATCCGCCCCGACGGCCATGTGCTGGCCCGCTGGCGCAACGGCAATGCGGCCGAAACGCTGCGTGCGCTGGCCGCCGCGCTGGCCAACTAAAACAGGAGACCCATCATGACCGATAGCGATCTCGACCTCGTCTACACGACGCTCTGCAAAACCCTCACGACCGAAGGCGAAGCACATGCGTCGCTGTATCTCGCCCGCCTCACGCTGCTGTGCATGACCGAACTCGACGACCCGCAGCAAGCGTTGGCGTTGATCGAAGCGGCTCGCTTGCCCGCCTCGTCCGCTATGACTTCGTGAGACGCAAAAAAGCCGCCGCGCACCTGAAGCGCGCAGCGGCTTTTCGTTTCTGCAGCCGTGTTACTGCCTCGGATACAAACCCAAGGTGCTCGCATGCAAACGCGCGAGACCGAGCAATGCATCGGTGTACGGCGTCAGCACGTCGGTCAGTTGACCCAACTCACGCACCGCGGCGACCAGCGCGTCGAGTTCGACCGCCTTGCCCGCCTGCACGTCCTGCAGCATCGAGGTTTTCATCGCGCCGAGTTTCAGCGTGACCTCGTGCCGGTCCGCCGGTGCCTGCGCAATCGGAATACCGAAACGTGCGCCGATTTCCTTCGCCTCCAGCATGATGCTCGTGACGAAATTGCGCACCAGTTCGTCGCTGAGAATCCGGTCGGTGGTGGCACCCGTGAACGCGCTGATCGGGTTCATCGTCATGTTGCCCCACAGCTTGTACCAGACGTCGCGCTGAATCTGCCCGGACGCCGACGCGTTGAAGCCGGCCGCCTTGAGCGTGGCGGTGAGCGCCGCGACACGTTCGCTCGCGTGCCCCGATGCCTCGCCGATGATCAAGCCATTGCCCTGGTGATGACGGATCACACCCGGCGAATCGATCAGGCAACTGGCGTGCACCACGCAGCCCACCGTCTGCGCACTCGGAATCGCGGCGGCAATCGCGCCGTCGGGATCGATCGACTTCAGCCGCTTGCCCGCGAAGTCCTCGCCGAGCCCGTCGCAGAACCACCACGGCACGCCATTCATGGCCGTCAGCACGATGGTTTGCGGGCTCAGTAGCGGCGCGATGCGCGCGGCCACCGACGCCATGGCCGGCCCCTTGACCGCCACCACGACGAGATCCTGCACGCCGAGATCCGCCGGTTTGTCGCTGGCTGTGACGTTCACGGCGTGTGTTTCACCGCCTTCGATCAAACGCAGGCCATGCTGCTGCAATGCCGTGAGCGTCGCGCCGCGCGCCACCACGCTCACGTCATGACCGGCCTGCGCCAGCTTCACGCCCATCCAGCCGCCGATCGCGCCGGCGCCGTAAATTGCTACTTTCATCGGTTGAATCCTTGTTTGTGCTCGCGTTGATGCGGCGTTATTCGCGTGTTATTTCCGCACTATTCCCGCGTTATTCCTTATAGCTCGCGTCGATGCGGTCGACCTTGCGCACCAGCGCGTCGAACACGTCCTGCCCGGCGCCGTGACGCGGATCGAACTGTAGCGCGTCGCGCGAGCAGCGGATCGCGACCTCTTCCGGCACCGGCCGCGCGCGGCCCATCGAGAAGGTCGCCATCTGGATCTCGCAGGCGCGATTGAGCGTCCACAGCATCGCGAAAGTTTGCGGCAGCGTATGGCCCCACGTCAGCAGCCCATGATTGCGCAGAATCACCGCCTGTTTATTGCCGATATGCTCGAGCAGCCGCGGCCCCTCTTCCGCATGCACCGTGATGCCCTCGAAATCGTGATACGCGACACGGTCGTGCAATTGCGCGCTATAGAAGTTGGTCTGCTGCAAGCCCCCTTCCAGACACGCCACCGCGACACCCGCCGTGGTGTGCGTGTGCATCACGCAATGCGCGTCGGGCAAGCCTTCGTGAATCGCCGCATGCACGACGAACCCAGCGGGATTCACTGGATACGGCGAGTGATCGAGCACGCGACCGTGCGCGTCGATCTTCACGAGATTGCTCGCCGTCACCTCGCTGTAGTGCAAGCCGAACGGATTGATCAGGAAATGCCGCTCGCCACCGCTCACGCTCGCCGGGACCCGCAACGTGATGTGGTTGTAGATCATCTCGCTCCAGCCGAGCATGTCGAAGATGCGATAGCACGCCGCCAGTTGCACGCGCGCGTGCCATTCGTCGGGATGCATCGCGGCGGTCTTCGGCACGCTTGCGGGTTCCATTTCGAGGGTGGTCATGAGGATCTCCGGGGTTATCGTTCTGGCTTATGGGTTCGGCTTGCACTTTTGCTCCGGCGCTGCGCGGCCATTACGCGATCGTTACGCGCCCGACACCACGGCCGCGATCGACGACGCCACATACTCCGCGTTGCGTGCATTCAGCCCCGCCACGCACATGCGTCCCGAGCGCAGCACATACACCGCATATTCGCTGCGCAGACGTTCAACCTGGCTTTCGCTCAAGCCCGTGTAGGTGAACATGCCGCGTTGCGCGACGTAACGCGCGCGCATCACTTCATCGACACGGCCGGCGAGTCCGCTGTGGATCGTGCCGCGCATCGCCAGAATCCGCTCGCGCATGGTGGCGAGTTCGGCTTCCCACGAAGCGCGCAACGTTGCGTCGGCGAGCACGTTGGCGACCAGTCGCGCGCCGTGCGTCGGCGGATTGCTGTAGTTCGCGCGCACCGTGGAGCTCAATTGCCCGAGCACGCGGCTCGCTTCTTCCGCGCTGCGGCACACTACGCTCAACGCGCCGACGCGCTCGCCGTACAGCGAGAAATTCTTCGAGAACGAATTGGCGGCGATCAGCGGCACGTCGGCATCGGCCAGCATGCGTACGCAGGCGGCGTCTTCTTCGAGACCGGCGCCGAAACCCTGATAGGCCATGTCGACAAACGCGATCAGCTTGCGGCGCAGCAACACCGGCACCAGTTCGGCCCATTGCGCCGGGCTCAGATCGACGCCGGTCGGGTTATGGCAGCACGCATGCAGCAGCACGATGCTGCCTTCCGGCAGGCGGCCGATGGCGTCGAGCATGTCAGCGAAGCGCAAGCCGCCAGTTTGCTCGTCGTAATACGGATAGGTGTTGACCGTGAGGCCCGCGCCTTCGAACACGACCCGATGGTTTTCCCAGCTCGGATCGCTGATCCAGATCTGCGCACCCGGAAAATAACGTCTCAGGAAATCGGCGCCGACCTTGAGCGCGCCCGACCCGCCGATAGTCTGCAGCGTCGCGATCCGGCCCGCGGCGCGCGCCTCGCTGTTCGCGCCGAAGACCAGCGCCTGCGCGCCGTCGCGATAGAGTGGCAGGCCCGACATCGGCAGATAGGAACGCGGGCCGATCGCGTCGAGCAGCGCGGTTTCGGCGCGGCGCACCGCGCCCATGACCGGCAGCTTGCCGGCGTCGTCGAAATAAATGCCGATGCTCAGATTGACCTTGTTGGGCCGGGGATCGAGTTGGAAGTCCTCGTTCAGGCTCAGGATCGGGTCGCCGGGATAGGCGGGAATATGGTCGAACATGGCAAATCCTTGTATGCGGAGCGAGACGGAAGTCTAAGCGGCTTGGCGGCTTGCGTCGATCAGGAGAAGTCTCAGCTACCAGCGCGCTGCGCACAATCAATCGATTTTTCACGATTCGTAAGTTTTTCTTTAGAATCGACAGATGCCACTCACCCGCGCCACTCTCCGCCAGTTCGAAGCGTTTCTCGCCATCGTCGATTTGCACAGCATCGGCGCGGCGGCGGAACGGCTCGGGCTGACCTCGTCGGCGGTCAGCCAGTTGCTGGCCGAACTGGAAACCGAACTCGGCTTTCGCCTGTTCGATCGCACCACGCGGCGCGTTGATCTGTCGAGCGCGGGGCAGGACTTTTTATCGTCGGCGGAATCGGTGTTGCGGCACGTGCGCGCCGCCGCCCAAACCGCCGACGACATCCGCAACCGCGCCGCCGGCATCGTGCGGGTCGGCGCGCCGCTGGTGCTGGCGGCCACGGCGCTGCCCGCGGCCATCGCCGACTACGCGCGCGACAAACCGAAGGTAGTCGTGCGCATTTACGACACCGTGGTCGAGCAACTGGTGGAGCGCGTGGAAAGCGGCGATGTGGATCTCGCGATCGGACCCGACCGGCAAAGCGGCACGCGCGTGCGCTGCGATCCGGCGTTCGCGAGCCCGTGGGTGATGTGGTGCGCGCCGACGCATCCGTTGAACGCGCGGCGCCGGGTGCAATGGCAGCATTTGCGCGACGTGCCGATCGTCGCCACCGGCCGCGATCACGAGCGTGCGGTCGGGCAGATGCTGGCCAATCTGCCACCGGAGGCGCGCATCATTCCGATGGATGTGGTGGACAATGTCACCACCGCGTTCGGGCTGGCGTCGCAAGGGTTGGCGGTGACGCTCGCGCCGGCGTATGTCGCGCCGCTCGCGCGCACCTTCGGGCTGGTGATGAAGCGTATCGTCGATCCGGAAACGATCCGCGAGGTGTGCGTGTATCGCGCCACGGAGCGCGCGTTATCGCCGCCCGCCGACGGTTTCGCGGATTTCATCGTGCCGTGGCTGAAACGTTGGGACCGTGAGACGCAGGCGGAAGCGCGCGCCAAGCGCAGTTGACAAATGTGACTGACAAACGCAGTTGACTACAGACGCTCTGGCAGCAGACACAGCGCGAACAACTGCCGCTGACTCGAAATACCGAGCCGCGCATAAGCGCGCTTCTGATACGTGATAACGCTGGCCGGTTTGATGCCCATTTGCAGCGCGATCTCCGAGGCGGTGGCGCCTTCGAGCGTGCCGCGCAATACATCCAGTTCACGCGACGTCAGCGCCGGGCACACGCGCCGCACGCGTGCGAGCATCGCGGCCGCCGTCCCCTGCTGATGCTGTCCGTTCAACGCGTAATGGCTCTTCGCCACGTGCGCGAAAAGCGGAGCAACGCGTTCTACCTGCTCCAGTTCGCCCGGCTGAAACACGCCATACGCGCTGTCGCGATACAGATTGATGGAGAGCCACACGTGTTCCATCGGTTGCACGAGCAACGATAAGCGGTCGGACACGTTCGGCTGCGCGTAGCAGGCGGCCCGATAGGCCTCGTTTTCGATCTCGGCGCTTTGCTGCTGATGCAGCACGAGCGCGTCGCGCGAATGCCGGTCCGGCGAGCGTTCGATGATGGTGCGATTGCCGTCCAGCGCGTAGAAATGGGTGGCGTAGCGATCCGCGACGTCGCGCAGAAAGCGTCCGCCGCGATGATCCGCCGCCGACACGGTGCGCGGTTTAGCGTCGAATTCGTAGGCGAAGACGGTGCACTGCGAAACCGGCAGCGTATCGCCGACGATCTTCAGCATGCTGGCCGCGAGCGCATCCGGATCGGCCTGCGAGATCGCCATGACGAGATCGGTTGCACGCAACGTGCTGAGTTGTCCGCTTCCGTGCGGTGCGGCGAGGCGCCAGGAACGCATGATGAGATTCGGCTCGTGCGGCGTAGATAGGGATCCGCCAAGCGTAGCACAGCGGCTATCGGCGCGACTCTTCGCCGCGCCGGCGGCGGTCTGCTCCTAAAGCTGCCACAGCTTGACCGCCAGAAAATCCACCAGCAAGCGCGTTCGCTGGGGGAGACGGCGCGTTTTCACCCACATCGCGTGCAGCGGCAGCGGCGCAAGCTGGAAATCGGGCAACAGCACTTCCACGCTGCCCGCCTCGACCCACTCCTGTATCTGCCAGTAGGCGGCCACGCCAATGCCCATTCCGCCGAGCACGCCGGCGTTCACCGCTGCGACCTGATTGCTGTCGAAACGGCCTGACACGGTCACCGCGATCTCTTCGCCGCCGGGTTCTGCGAGAAGCCAGCGTCCCGGATGCGGGCCGCCGGTTCGCACCACGCATTCATGTTTGAGCAGGTCGCGCGGATGAGCCGGCCGACCGTGCTCCGCGAGATACGCGGGCGCGGCGAACACCACGCGCCGCAGCGTGCCGATCCGCCGCGCGATCAACCGCGAATCGGGTGTTTCGCCGATCCGGATCGTCACGTCTGCGCCGGTCTCGGCGGGATCGCGATAGTCGTCGCTCAGATCCAGCGATAACGTCAGTTGCCGGTGACGCTGCAAAAACTCCGCCGCGAGCGGTGCAACGAATTTCGGGCCGAATAGCGTGGGCGCGTTGACGTGCAGGCGGCCGCTGAGCTGGTGCGCTTCTTCGGCCAGCTCGGTACGCGCCAACTCCAGTTCGCTCAGCGCGCCTTTGACGCGCTCGTAAAAGCGCATGCCCGCCGCGCTCGGTTGCGAGGTGCGGGTGGTGCGCACGATCAGCGTCGAGCCGTGCGCGCGTTCGAGCATTTGCAGCGAGCGGCTCACGGCTTGCAATGAGCGGCCGAGCCGACGGGCGGCGCTCGTCAGACTGCCTTCTTCGACGATCGCCACCAGGGTTTCCAGATCGCGCAGCGCGTCCATAGTCGATTCTCCCGAATATCGTGAGGATGTATCCCGCTTGGTGCGAATTGTGTTTGCCGGACGTGAGAGTAGCATCCTCTGCACCTTCCCTTGCTGCGAGACCGACTATGGATTCATCCGCAATCGAATGCCAGACAGCGCGCCCGACCCAGACCCCAAGCCGCGCCGCCGTGCCGCCGGAACAGAGCGTGCCCACCGCCCGCTTCGCTGCGATGGTCGCGGTCGCCGTGTTGCCGCTTTATGCATCGCAAACGTTGATCGGTCCGCTGGACGCGTCGCTGCATCTCGGCGCGTGGACCACGCTCGTCACCGCGTTGACGCTGCTCGGCTATGCCGTGGGGCTCGTCGGCCTGGTGCCGTTGATCGACCGGCTGCCCAACCGGCCGTTGATCGCCGCGACCTTGCTCGCGCAGATCGCCTGTCTCGCGCTGGCCGCCGTCGCGCCGTTCGCGCCGGTGTTTCTGGCGGCGTCGTTCGCGGTCGGCGTCACGTCGAGCGTGGTGCAGATGCTGGTGCCCGCGGCCGCTTCACTCGCACCGCCGGCTTCGCGCGGCAAGGTGGTCGGCAATGTGATGAGCGGCCTGATGCTCGGCATTCTGTTGTCGCGGCCGCTGGCCAGTCTGATCGGCGGCCTGATGGGTTGGCGCGCTTTCTTCGCGGCTGATTCGCTGGTGCTCGCCGCCGTCGCGCTGGCCGTGGTGCCGCGTCTGCCGGACGTTCGGCCGGCCGGTGCGCCGTCGTATGGGACGTTGCTGGCGTCGATGGGACGGTTGATCACGCAGGAACCGGTGCTGCGCCGGCGCGCGCTGTATCAAGGCCTGCTGATGGCCGGCTTCAACGTGTTCTGGAGCAGCGTCGCGATCGTCTTGACGCATGCGCCGCTCGGACTCGGCAGCAACGCGGTCGCGCTGTTCGCGCTGGCCGGCGGCGGCAGCGTGTTCATCGCGCCGCTGGCGGGCCGCGCCGGCGATCGCGGGTGGTCGAGGCGCGCCACGCTCGTCGCGCATCTGGTTGCGATGACGGCGTCGTTGCTGGCGGCATGCGCGTTGATGCCGGGCGTGTCGCGCGGTGGGTCGATTGCGATGCTGGCTATCGCGGCGTTCTTTATCGACGGCGGTGTGATCGCCGATCAGGCGCTCGGTCGGCGCGCCATCAATCTGCTCGCACCGGAGTCGCGCGGGCGCGTCAACGGGCTGTTCACGGGGCTGTTTTTTATCGGCAGCGCGATCGGCGCGACGATCGCCGGGCCGGCTCTCGCGCATTGGGGCTGGCCGGGCGTGTGCGTGGTCGCGTTGGGGTTCTTCGGCGCGGCGATGGGTTTGCATCTGCGCGATGGTTGGCGGGGGCGTGATGCGGGCTCGTGCTTCTCGCGTCGTGCTGCTGATCTTTGGAACATCCGGATGGACGCGGTGCACCGATTCTCGCTATCCTCTGCCACTGCCCGGCTCGCTGCGGGTCGGCAATAGCGTGATGTCCAACCCGAAAGATAAATGAAAACAACGCATCCATTGCACGGCAAGACTTCTCAAACACGTATCCGGGCAGCACAAGCATTCGTCATTCTCGCCTGCGTCATGGGCACAGTCACAGCGGAGGCCAATACGACATCGGCGCCGTCGTATGTGCCGGCGCAGAGCATTCCATGCACCTATGGGCTGTCTGCCGACGATCTGAAATCCGCGGGTCCGGCAGTGGAACACGCACCTCGCCCGGACGTCGCGGTTCGGGCATCGATCGATGAACGAGGACAGATTAGCGACGTGGTTGTGGAACAGTCGTCGGGCAATGCCGCGTTCGACAATCTCGCCCTGCAGGCATCCCGGCGAGCACAGTGCCGACCTTTTCCCGGTATGGACGGCAAGCCGGTCGCGGTCGAAACGAACTTCGTCTTCAATCTGCCGCAGCCGAACGCCAATGCAACGCACGCCGCCCCGAATCTGGCGGCGGCCGCAATCAATCCGGGCGCTGCGGGTGGCCGCCCTACACCGTCTTTCCCCATGAGCGCCGCCACGCCCCCGCTTCTGGCCGCGGCCCTCCCGTTTGAATTCAGCAAGCCGCTCGATACCAGCACGCTGGCCAGGTTCGGCATCGCGCCCGGCTCGTCCAAGGCGAAGCTATTCGACGACTGGGCCAAAAAACTCGCGGCTGATCCGGACATCAAGAACTACTTCACGTCCGACAACAACCCGGCTAACGCGGGCCCGTTTGCGTTATCGCGCGCGCTGGGCGTGCTGGACGCGATGGCGAGAATCTCGCGGGACGACCGTGAACGGCTGACGCGTTTCACGACACAGGCGCTGGACAATGCGCCGCCGGATTGCGGCGGCATCAAGAATCTGCAGATAATCACGTCGCGCTATCTGTCAATGAGCACCGAGAGCGACGCAGAGCTTCAGGCTCAGTTGGACACGATCTACAACCTGCTCAAGCAAGCCCCCCAGAGCACGCCGCTGCCACAGATCACCCCCGGCCAGCGATTGCAAGGTCAACTCGCGCTCTCGGCGTCCCTCTCGGATGCACTGAAACGCGATCCCGATGAGACCGAAGATCTCGGCCTTCTGATGAGCGGCAAACAGGCGGAGCTTTCGCCTGCCGCGTGGTGTAAAGCCACGCGTTTATACCGGCATGCTTTCGACAAAACGCCGCAACCAGCGCGCGACTGGCTCATGCTTTCGGAGTTGGAAACCCAGCGACGTGCCGCCGCCGTTCTGCTGACCACGCTGAATAATCTCAACGCGATGGCTCAGGCCGCCCGACAGCCCGTCGCCGCGCCTCAGGTGTTCGACTATCCGGAGTTGTTGCGGCGACGCATCCGTCCCAACATCGTCTGGAATGGCAAGGCGAGCCGACTCGAAACGGTGGTCGAAGTCCACTGCGCTCCTTCAGGCAATCTGGAGTCGGTGAAAATTGTCCGCTCGAGCGGTGACCCGGCGTGGGACCGCGCAGCACTTGAAGCGGTCAAGCGGTCCGATCCCATGCCGCTGGACGAAAGCGGCCAGGCGCCCCGGACGTTCAAGATCACGCTGAGACCGGGGGTGTGAGGGTGCGGCGCCATGCCGACCGACCCTAGTCCGATCCCATGTCATCGGACTGCATGACCAGAAAGTCCTCGTAGCGTCGATTCCTGATCCAGGACGGCGCGCGTCCACGGCCGCTCCAGGTCGCCCCGGTGACGGGGTCCTGATACTTCATCCGAAGCGGCCTGGTCTTATACGTGCCGCGCCGGTCCACGCGTAACTGGTTAGGCACCAGGTTGAAGAAGTTCATGACCTGGCGGACATGTTCGATGGCCGCTTTCTGCTCCTGCTGCCACGCGATCAGGATCCGCTCATCGAGTTGCGCGAGTTGCTGTTTCAACGTCTTTACCCTGCCGCTCATACTTTGTTTCCGTAGTACATGACCCGGTCGTTGCACTGCATCCCGGTCTTTGCGATTGCGATCATTCACATATCAAGTGAGATATGAAATGCAATCGTAATACTAGCGAGTTGAATTTTAAATATCAACTGATATCCTTGCGACCATGAACACGGCGAGCAAACCCCAGCGGCTGAGCCGCGAAGAAAGTCGATTGCAGACGCGGACCCATTTGCTGGCTGCGGCGAAGCGTCTGTTTGTCGACCGAGGTTTCGGCGCCACCTCGCTCAGGGATATCGCGACCGAGGCCGGCTATACGCAGGGCGCGTTCTATTCGAATTTCGCGAGCAAAGAAGAACTGTTTGTCGAACTGATGCGAGAGCGGTCGAAGGCGCAAGTGACCGACATTGCCCAAACGCTGAGCGATCCCGCTGCGTCCGCGGACGACATTCTGAGCGCGTTGGAAATGTGGGCGCAGACACTCGATGCCGAGCCCGAGTGGTCCGTGCTGGGCGTTGAATTCAAGCTGATGGGACGCCGCAGTCCTGGTTTTGCAACCGCGGTGCAGGCATTGCTGGACACTCACCGTGACGGCCTCGCCTATTGCATCGGGCAGATTTTCGCCAGACTGAAAAAGGTGCCGCCCGAATCGCCGATCGTATTGGCCACGTCCTTCATGGGCCTCTCGCAAGGCCTCGCATTGCAACGGTCGATGCTGTCCGAAGTGCCTATCGGACACATGATCATGGTGTTTCTGCGCAGCCTGTTAGCCGCGGCGCCGCGTGTGCGCTGATTGACGATGGCGAGGTGATTGCTCATCGGCCTTCGATTGGCGCAGCCATAACAAAGGAGACCGCCGTGAGATTGATGGCCGTGATCGTCACGCTCTTTGCTCTGCTTGCCACACCTGCCCTCGCCGCCGATGTCGGCTTCGTGGAGGTCAAGATAGCGAACGGCGCGGAGCCGCCGCTAACGGCCGGGGTCTGGTATCCGACTGATGCGACGGCGACGCCACATGCTCTGGGCAATGTCACGCAGACGGTGGCGCTCGACGCGCCCATCGACGGTCATAGCCTGCCGCTGGTGGTGATGTCGCATGGCGGCGGAGGGTGGTACGGCAGCCATTACGACACGGCGCTAGCCCTGGCTCACGCGGGCTTCGTGGTGGCGGCTGTCAGCCACGCCGGCGACACGTTCGATGACCAGAGCCGCGTGTTGCAATTGTGGCGCCGTCCCGCGCAACTTCATCGTTTGTTGGACTACATCCTCGACGACTGGCGTTGGCATGAGCGGCTGGATGCGGGCCGCGTCGGCGCATTCGGCTTTTCTAACGGCGGCTTCACCGTGCTCGTAGCCGCGGGCGGGATTCCGGATCTTTCGAAGATCGCACCGTATTGCGAGGCTCATCCTGAGCATGACCTTTGCACGGCCTTGAAACAGGCCGGTGTCGATCTTCATTCGATCCCGGAGGTTCCCGCCAGTGCCTGGGTCCACGACCCACGCATTAAAGCCCTCGTCATCGCCGCGCCCGCGTTCGGCTTCAGCTTCGGCCGCGCAGGGCTCAGCAGCGTGCACGCCCCGATCCAACTCTGGCGAGCTGCCGATGATCGTCATCAGCCAGATCCGTATTATGAGGAAGCTGTGCGCGGCGATCTGCCTCAGGCACCTGAATATCGTGTGGTTCCTGATGCAGGGCATTACGACTTTCTGCCGCCCTGCGATACGCGGCTGTCCCGGAAGATGCCGGAAATCTGCAATAGCCAGCCGGGCTTCGACCGTGCGGCGTTCCATGAACAATTCAATGCCGACGTGGTGCAGTTCTTTCAGGCGACGCTGCGATAGCCGTTTGCGAGACTTTTACCGCCAGCCGGTCGTATGAGGTCACTCGTGGTGAGCGGAGCATTTCAATGCGAACGACACTTGTTCTATTTCCCTCACTGCATTAGGCTTTGGCCTATGAACCCGTCCCAAATCCACTCGATTATTACCGCCGCGAAAATCTCGGCGGGATAGCTATTGAGTTGACAATAAGCCATCACAACCCGCCCAGAAGGCGGGTTTTTGCTTTCTGGGCGCTAATCGGAGCGCCACGAAATGACGAGTAAGAACACGTTGGATACTGCAGTTGGCCTTTGCGATGCGGCCGTTCTGCATATGGTCTGCGGCAAGATTGCGTCGGGCAAGTCCACGCTCACGGCTCGCCTGGCCGATGCTCAGCGGACGGTTCTGATCAGCGAAGACGTATGGATCGCGCGTCTTTATCCGGACGAAATTCATACGCTGGCGGACTATGTGCGCTGCGCGGCACGCTTGAAGACGGTCCTCACCGAACACATTCAGTCGCTTCTTGCGGGGGGAATATCCGTGGTATTGGACTTCCCGTTTAACACGATCGACACGCGTACATGGGGACATGCTTTAGCGCGAGCTATCGGCTGTGAGCATCGGCTTCACTATCTGGAAGTGAGCGACGAGATTTGCAAATCTCGCTTAAGGGCAAGGAACGCGTCAGGCGAGCATCCGTTCGAGACTTCTGAAGCGCAGTATGAATTGATCACTCGTTATTTCGTCCCGCCGACCGCAGATGAAGGGTTTGAGCTTGTTGTCTACGATGAGACGGGGAGTGTTCGTGGACTGAGTGCGGCGGAGATGGGATTGTTCGGAATGCCCGATACAAGCTCATTGCTGTAGACGAAACATAAGTCGTGAAAGAACTGAACCCTCACTTCCGAGGGACGGCGAATGTCGAACTCCTGCCGGTTTCATTTCGCGACACGGGCGCTCGAGAAGCGCGGACACGAGTTCGTCAACAGGCTTGCCGGCATCTTTCGAACGAAATGCAGTTCCCGCCAAAGCAACGCCCATGGAGCACCAGGCCATCCATTCCAGCGTTGCCAACTCGACGGACTCCCGTGTTTTCCAGGTGCGGCGATGAATCAGTTCGGCCTTGTACAAACCGTTGATTGTCTCGGCCAGTGCGTTATCGTAACTGTCGCCACGTCTACCCGCCGAGGGCTCGATGCCCGCTTCGGCCAATCGCTCGCTATAGCGAATGCTAACGTATTGCGAGCCTCTGTCGGAGTGATGTATCAACGTTCCATCGCCGCCTGGGCGCCGCGCATAAAGTGCCTGTTCAAGTGCATCCAGAACGAAGTCTGTAGTCATCGACGAACTGACGCGCCAACCGACAATCCGTCGCGCGAACGCGTTTGCCGCACTTGCGAAGTACGACCAGCAGCAGCGGATTCTGAAGGATGGCGAAGCATCGCTGGCGCAGGCCCGCGAATCGACATCGGCCGGCTATCGCAACGGCAGAAACAGCCAGCTCGATGTGGTCGAGGCGGATGCGCAACTTCAACATATTCAGGAAGCACGCATCCTGGCGCAGTCGGCGAGCGCGCGTTCAGCCATCGCAACGTTCAAGGCGCTGGGTGGCGGATGGAATAGCGGGCCGGGGACAACGGGACAGACCGTTGCGAACCGTTAGAGATGATTGGCGGAGACAAGGCTTGCAGAGCGTCCGACCGGGGCGAGTGCATTCGCTTGCGCGAGTGGGCCAGCAGACGCCGGTTGCTCTCCCATCAGGCTTTCAATTTGCTTCGCGACCAGTTTCGCCATGTGGGCGGCATCGGCGTCCACCGTCGACTTCCTGTCTCCCACCGCTTTCTCGGCCGCGCCTACCGCTAGCGAACCGGTGCCGAGGGACGAGATCGCGCCGGGTTTTTTCCCGCTCGTCGAATCGAGATCAAACGCCAGCATGACTGTCGCGTGTCCCGCCGTCACCGACGACACCGTCACGTGGGCCTTGAGATCGCTGGCGCCGCTGCCCAGGCCGATCATCACCCGCTCGCTCTTGCTGCCCTCGTCTATCGCTGTAAATTCGCCGTCTACCACGAGGCTCGTCCCTCTGCGTTCAGCGTCGGCATTGCCGGTCGTTGCTGCCGCAATGTGGTCGGTAGCGAGTTGATCGGCCAGCGCCTTGCCGAATACGGCTTGAACGTGCTGAGCCAGCACGTCGGGTGTCGAGTCCGCATCTTTCCCATGTTTCACCAGCCGGTTCCTGCGCAAACGGCCGGCGATAGACTGATCGAGCGAGACGGCATCGGCGCGAACCGCGAAGTCGTGAATGGCGACCCGGTCAGGCTTCGGAACGATTTGCCCTTTGCCATCCTGCTCGACCGACTGCACCTTTGCGCGCCCACTCCAGAAGTTGCCAACGCTGCTCTGGGCGTGCGCTACCTGAATTTGCATGACCGCCACAAGCGTAGCTGCGATGAGCGTCGGTTTCATCTTTCGTCCTTTGGGGAACCGGCTCGCCGGACGGCCTCGCGAGCCCCGACAACTCTTTGGTGAGTCGTGGAGACAAGCTAGTTAGCTGGTGTGAAACCGATCTTCGCGGCTCCGCTCTTTAGCGGCCATCCGTTTGCGACGAAGCGACACGATGTGTCGCGAAACGACGCCGATCGGGCGCGACCGAACCCGGGCGGCTGGCGAAAGACTTCATCTCCTGAACCGAGGTCGTTGCCATGCGTGCGCTTTCAAATTCTCCCTTCCGACACGTAGTCCACTTCGCGATATCGCGGCAACCGCGCGCCGCCTCATCGCGTCACGAGGCTGAGTTCGTTGCCCCGACCCGGGGCGATCGGAATAGGTTGCGAGAGATAGCCGTTCGCCGGATCGCGGACATACTCAAGGTAGGCGTTCCCATAATCGAACGCGTTTTCCGCGAGGATCAGTGCGCCGCTTCTTAAGCGCGGTTCGAGCAACTTCAAGATGGGCAGATACAGGCTGAACGCACCGTCGAGCAGAACCAGGTCGATTTCACCCGGCACCTCGGCGAGCGTCTCGCGCGCATCCCCTACGCGGATGTCGACCAGATCGGCGAGGCCCGCGGCTTCGAGGTTGGCACGCGCGCGCGCCGCTTTGCCAGGTTCCAGCTCACTGCCGATCAGCTGTCCACCGCCCATGTCGCGCAGTGCTGCCGCCAGATAGACGGTGGACACCCCCATCGACGTCCCAAACTCGACGATCCGCGTTGCCTTGCTTGCGCGCGCGCATTGGTAGAGGAATTGCCCGTAGGCCGGCGTCACGTTCAGGAAGTTGTTCACGTAGCCGTGATAGAAGCCGCGCAGATCCCGGCGTTCTTCGGCGAAATGTTCGGCGATCGAGTCGGCCAACAACTGCTCCGGCTGGTCGCTCTCGCTGAAGGCTGCCATCAGCGCGCCATCGGCTTGCTCCGCTTCCGCGAACATACGCTGCAAGGTCTGGGCGACGCGCCCGGTGCTCAATGAATTCATGGTGTCGAGTGCTCTGAAGAGGTTCGGAAATTTTTCGGCGGATGCGGTTGGGACCGTCCCGCTCAGCCGATCGGTCAGTGCCCATGGGCATGCTAAATAACCTTGCTCTTGGCAGCATCAGGAAACTTGGCCAAAATATGTGGAGTTCTTGCCAATCAACCTACTGACGCGCAGCGCGTCCATCGGGCCACGCCATGCCGGTTCTCAGCCAGTTGTCAGATCCCTCGGAATGGCTGGATCCCGACGATGTGCCCCGTCCCGTGGTGACGGTTGGCGCGACCGGTTTCGACATGAAAACGCTCGATGAAAAGGCGGCCGCCCTGTATCGGGAACGGAAGGAAATGGGCGCGCATCATCATCGCAAGGGCGAACTGATGCTTGCGATGCACGGAGTGCTCACGTGCGAGGTGGAAGGCAGCTTATGGATCGTTCCGCCGCAGAGCGCGATCTGGGTGCCGGGCGGCGTCGTGCATAAGTTCGTCGCCGCCGGCAGGCTCGAGTGCTACGTCGCCTTCATCGATCCGGGCGTCGCGTCAAACTTGCCGTCCGCGTGCTGCGCCCTTTCCGCGACGCCGCTGTTGCGCGAACTGCTCATCCGTTCCGCCAGCCTGCCCACCATGTATGTGGACGGTGGCATTGAATCGCATCTTGTCACGCTGCTGCTGGATGAAATCGCGGCAGCGCCGATCGGCAACCTTCATCTACCGATGCCAACCGATACGCGATTGCGCAGGATCGTCGAGATGATCACGGCCAATCCCGCCGATCGCAGCACGATAGAGATATGGGCGCGGCGAGTCGGCATGAGCGAGCGCACCCTGGCTCGTGCGCTCACCAGTCAGACGGGCATGAGTTTTGGGCGCTGGCGACAGCAACTTCATCTCATGCTGGCCGTGCAATGGCTGGGCGCTGGGGCATCGGTGCAGCAGGTCGCTGACGATCTGGGCTACGAGAGCGCAAGCAGCTTCGTGTCGATGTTCCGCAAAAAGCTCGGCTCTCCGCCCGCGCGTTATATGTCGGAGCGGGCTTGATGGAGATCGCTTCGTGTTGAGTGCCGCGCTTGGTGCTGCGCCTGGGTCGGTCCATGCTCGCTCCTGCCGCCGCAATGTTGACGCGGCCCGATAGGGACAACTGCGTGTGACGCAGGGTGACCCCGTTGCGGTGGTCTCTGCCTGGACGGCTATGCCTTCGATGACGGATCGACCCGCATGCCACGCGGATCGACCCGTCGGGTATCGCCGAGCCCGTCAGGAGAAGTTCGACGAAATATTTTCAATGTGGTCAGGGAGATAACCTGCCGCATGCGCCCCGCGCAACCCGCCTGCGCCGAGCGCCGCCGTGCTGGCCGCCGTATGGGCAGCGCCGTTACGCGCGAAGCCTGCCGCCGCTGCAATTTTGTCGGCCGACGTGGCGGCGCCGGGCCCATTGGCGGCCGCATGTTCGAATGCCGAGAGCTTCGCCATATTCTCGGCCGTGGCCGGCAGCTTGCGTAGTGCCTGCCCTTGCGCGCCACCCGACTCGTTCACGACCTTCGGAGAAACCCCGGTCGTGAAGCTAAACACTTTCTTGGCCATGTCCTGCACCTGACCCACACTGTGCGGCGGTCGCTGCAAGGCGCCCAACTGCGGGTGCGCCGAACTGTCGCTCGACGCGGTGCCGACATTTTCCTTTGGCTTGGCGCTGGATTGCTGCGGCGCGGACGTGTTTTGAACCGGGGTTCTGCTTGAGACTCCGTCCAATGGCATGCTGACCTCCTTGAATCGGTTGACGTAGGTGCGGGAAGGATGTTCCCGCAGTGCCTGGACGCCCTTGGCGCTATCGCTTGCTTATGGCAGAGCGAAGCCGACCATACGGGGCGTTAGTCGATCTTGAGTGCGGCCGACGATTTCGTCGTTGAGAGGTGCGAAGCTAGCGCCACGGGAGCGAACTGGAACTACGGGTTTTCGGATGAGGAGGCGTGTGGGGTCGGGGGAAATAGGCGCGCGTACTGTGCGCGTCGTCAGCACGCAGCGAGACGAGACGCTCCGTCACTGGCAAGTCGGGCTACTCGCTTTCGAGGCGGCCCTCATAAAATCCCAATCGCTCGTAGACGATGGAAAAGCGGTCTCCCAACTCCGATTGAAGATGATCACGCATCGCGAACGCCGCCGCTTCGAAGCGCTCGTACTCGTGCGCATCCCATGGCCCGGGGTCTGGCGGATATTCCCAGTTGAGGGATAGGTCATGCCACACAGTTATCTCTGCAAGCTTTCTTCGCGTCTCATCGGCTAACGGCAGCGAGTCTTCAATCGGACCTACTCCGTATTGGCGACGAGTTGTGTCGTCTCCCACCCAAATACAGCCACCGCCCCACTCGAACATGAGCCTGAGTCGATAATTTTCGGCCATCTTTTATCCCAATCAAAAACACGTCCGATAGTACGTGCCGACGGTAGAAGTCGCAGGGAGAAAAACTCCTTTCACCCGTTAGTCGCCTACCCAACCTTTGCGCGAACTTTCTTTATCGCCCCGGAACGGTCCGTCAGCGCTCTACAAAACGGCTGGTCAATCCGTATCAGGAACGCCCATATGCGGATTCAGTTCGACCAGCTCTCGAACCAGACCGGCAGTGATTATGAAGCCGCAATGGGTACAAACGCCGTTCTCGGTTTGCTTACCGCAGCAGGGACAAAACCATCGTCCTAGTCTGAACTGAAAGGCTTTACGGGAAGGGAGAACCCCTTCCAACGCAGCCGTCTCAAACTGCGCTCGAATAGAACGGCTAAACAGGGCGCCCGTCGACAGGCATCGGAACTCTCCCGCGGCGGTGTCTACGAGTTTTGCGGCGCAATAAGGACAATGCATTGAATATCGGGTGTGGGCAACCTGGTTGCTGACAATCTTCGACGAGATGCCCGAAGTCCGCAAGTGGCTGGACCTGGCCCGAGGTGACCGGCGCGGGCGCAATCAAGCGCCGGGACGCACAAATTGCAGCCCGAATTTCACGTTATAAGCCAGGAACTTCCCATCGGGTGTCGCGACGAGTCCCGTGATATTTGCTCGTTGGAAGTCGTCCAGATTAGAGTCATCGTCGGCGTGAAGGCTCACAGTCAGAGCCCCGTCCCTCTCGACAATAACTTTGTAGTCATAGTCCACGACCGTCCCGAAACAAATGATCTCGCCTCCATCCACAACCAGCTCTGAAAACGGATCATCTGCGGCTATCCAATGGCCCTGCATTTGCTCAGGGAGCGGCTCTTCACGTCGTAATCGATTCACGCTTGCCTCTCATCCACGAAGGAGATAAATGGCATTGTCGGCAATCTAAGCGGCGATGTCGAACGGCCGTTCCTGCCCGACATGTGCCTGAGGTCGATGCTCATCAATAGCATCATGCGACAGAATCCGGGCATTCTCCCGCCTTCCAGGCTGCATAGGCTTTTTTTGTGGGGCGTCGCAGGATGCATTGCTATTCTTTTGATTGGAGTCCCCATGCTCCAAGCCCTGAATCTACGCCATTGACCTCTTGCTCCCTTGCCCATTCGGGTCAATCGTCAATGCCGCCATTGCCGACCAATCCCTGTCCCCCATACCTGCTTCCACAGTCGCGGCCATCTGCCCATACACAGCCGCGAGCATTGGCAAAGACCGGCCGGCCTGTTCGGCTGCTTCGGACGCGATACGCAGATCCTTCAATCCAAGCGACGCCTTGAAGCCAGGCTCAAATTGACCGGCGACAATACTCGCCGAATAGACCTGATACGAACGGCTGCCGAACAGCGTGTTCAGGATCAGTTCGAAGAACGGTTCGCGAGCAAGCCCATTGGCTTCGGTCAGCACCACGGCTTCCGCCATCGCCTCGATCGCCATCGTGATCATCATGTTGCAGGCGATCTTTGCGGCATTCGCGGCCGGCGCGTGAGCGCCCATGTCCCAGACACGTTTGCTGATTGCATCGAGCAACGGTCCGACCTTCGTCAGCGCGTGCGGCGCGCCGCCGGCCAGCACGTTGAGCTCGCCCTTCTCCGCAACATCCGGACGCCCGAGGACCGGCGCCGACACATAGTCGATCCCCGCGGCTTCGTGCAGCGCAACGAGTTCGCGTGCGAAGGCCACGGAAATCGTCGACGAAACGACATGCACCAGCCCGGGCTTTGCATGCTTCAGCACGCCGGGATCGAGCAGCGTCGCGCGGATCACACTGTCCTCAGGCAGCATCGTGAGCACGGCGTCGCTCTGGAACGCATCGATGGGTGACGCGACCATCGTCACGCCTTCAACCGAACCGCCTGAACGGTTCCATGCCTTCACTGTGTGACCCGCTTGCACGAGATTTCGCGCCATCGCCCGGCCCATTGCGCCGAGACCAATCATGCCGATATCCATCTGCGTTCTCCTTTTCGACTGGGGATACAACATCAGCGCACGGCTTCCTCATGCGCGGCTTCCGTCTTCAATATGAGCCATTCGAGCACCGGCGCGAGCGCGGCGTCGGAGTTCTTTTCGTAGATCAGGCCGTGTCCGTTGCCGCGCACGTCGTGATCGGCGAGATCCATCAACTCGGCCGACGCGCCGCACGCGTTGAGAAACGCGGCCGTCGGCGGGCTGGCCGCGGCGAATTCGGAGGCCTCCGCTGTCACGATCAGAATCGGCAAATCGCTTAGCGCGGGCAATGCGTACGTGCCGGGCGCTGCGTTGCGCACGTCGTCAGGGTTCGCTGCCGACGGCTCGAAACGCAACGGCGCAGCGGTGGGCCCCCAGCGCATAGAACCGATGTTGGGAATCTGGGCGAAGGGCGGCCCCATCGGCTCGATCGCTGCAATCGCCTTGACGAGATGGGGACGACGGTCGGCGACGAGCCAGCCGTCTGGACCCGACGCGGAATGCGTAATCAGGATCGCGGGTCCGATGCGGTCGAGCAGCGCCGCGGTGCGATCCGCGTCCATCGTCTCTGACGCTTCGAGGTCGGCCGGCAGCGGCCCGTATCCCGCGATGAACTCGTCCATCGCAGACGCGTCGTCTGCGGCAAACGGCCATTGCGTATGCCGCGGATCGTCGCCGGGAAAGTAGATCTGCCGCCCTCCTTCGTACGAAAACGGCGGCCCCATCGTCCCCAAGGTGTCGACGTGATACGGCGAGCGTCCATGCCCGGGCCGGTCGACCACCAGCACCGCATAGCCCGCTTCAACCAGACGCTGCGCCCAGCCGGGACGGCCGTCCGGCGTATCGAACCATTCCGTGCCCTGAAAACCACCACCATGCATCAGCACGACCGGCCATTGACGCGTGACCTGCTCCGGCGCTTCCCATTCCACGTACATCGGTCCGCGCTGAACCGTCCGGTTGCCGATCTCCACGCGCTCGCCGGGAATCCAGAAGTGACCGCGCCTGATCGTGCGTGAGGGCACGGTCGTCCACGGGGCAAATGTTTGAGTCATCGGCATCTCCTGCTCAGACCGAAACGGCACGTACGTGCTCGTTGAATTATTGGAGCGATCACTATATATTTCACAAAACGACGATGCAAGGTATTTGTGTAGTGACCACTACTTTAAAGACAACCGCGAAGCGAGGCCGCGGCCGCCCTCGTGCCTTCGACCCCGAAGCGGCATTGGCCGTCGCTCAACGACTGTTCCACGCGTCCGGCTACGACGGCGTCGGACTGAGCGCGCTGACCAGTGAACTCGGCATCACGCCGTCCAGCTTTTACATGGCGTTCGAGAGCAAGGCGGTGTTCTTCGAGCGCGTCCTGGAACGCTATGCGCGCACCGAAATCGCGCTAGCGGATGTGCTGGAGGCCGGTCGGCCAACGGGCGAGGCACTCGCTGATTTGCTCGAGCGTGCGGCTCGAACGTATGCACGCGACCCGGAGCGGCTGGGTTGTCTGGTACTCGAAGCGGCGCGCGGCGCCGACAGCGAAAGCGCGCTGATGGCGCGCCGTACCGCGGAAGGCCGGCGCGCACAGGTTCGCGCCTTTATCGCCGAAACCCATCCCGAAGCCGCCGATGTCGTCACGGACTTCATATCGACCGTCATGTCGGGGCTGTCCGCGAGTGCGCGCGAAGGCATGGGGGAAGCACGGCTCGTCAAGGTGTCGCGCGCCGCGGCGGAGAGCGTTGAGGTGATGCTTCGTTGAATGCGTCGGAAGTTCGGCTCGCGATATGTATTCAATCGATGGCCGCACACGCACATTCGGCGGCGCTGACGGTTTGGGCGATAAGCGTTGACATGGTCATCGGCCACGCACCACCTGGAGCCGGCGTTACTGCCGCGCATCGACCCATCAGACCATCGGGCCATCGGCTTTCCGAGAATGGCGCTGCGCCCTACGACCACCACCCGCTTGCCAGATACGCCGATCTTGTAATGGGCCAGCAAGCGCATGATGCTGGCGGGCTTTGCCCTTCATGCTGACGTAAGTCGCCGACGAAGGATCATCTCCTACCAGGATCGTGGCCAGTATGGCTGTCTGGCCGCCATTTCTTGCCTTGATGGACGTAACGTGTTCGGATAGTTCCCGCTCGCGCAAGGCCGCTACTGCTTTACCGTCGAGAAGTATGCTCATGCGTTTTCCCCTTGTATGACGCATCGGGAACGGGCATCGCTCACCATCCCATCCAGCATTTTGAACAGTTAAATTATCGAGCCGCAACAACATTCGTCGAAATGACTTCAGCCCACCACAGCAACACGTCGTATCGCACGGTATCGCTCGAAACCGACCGCCTGCTTCTGCTTCCACCCACGCTCGACGATTTCGAAGCCTTGCATTCGATGTGGTCGGACAGACAGGTCGTCGCTCAAGTCATCGACGCGCCACTCACCGAGGAAGAGGTTTGGGCGCGGTTACATCGGATCGTGGGGCACTGGGCGCTGCTCGGGTTCGGTCATTGGATTGTCCGGGAAAAGCACAGTGGGAAATTTGTCGGCGAGGTGGGGTTCTTTCGATTCAAGCGCGCGCTAACCGCCGACTTCGACAACGCGCACGAAATCGGCTGGATGTTTGCGAAAGACTCACAGGGACGCGGTTATGCCACCGAGGCGGCGACAGCGGCGCTAGAGTGGCTGGAGGCAGATTCTCCCTGCAAGGAAACGGTATGCCTCATTGCCCCTGACAATCCCGCGTCGCTAGCCGTGGCGAAAAAGCTCGCGTATGAAATAAAGGATGAGGTTACCTACCGCGGCAGGTCGATGCTAGTTTTGCGGCGGGAAACGTCCTCGAATTAGACATCGCAAGACATTGCGTTCACCACCCGGCGACCTCGAAGCGGGACCGACGATTCCGTCGCTCCCGCCCCGCCCATGTCGCTCTACTCGTCACGCCACCCGAACGCTCCGTATCATCGCCGCCAGGATGTAGCCCGCAATCCGCGGGTTCTCCTTGATCCTCCGTGTGCTATAGCCATACCAGTCATGACCGTACGGCACATACACGCGCACGATGAAACCTTGTGCGAGCAAATCGTCGCGCAATGGTTCGCACACGCCGAGCAGCATCTGAAATTCGAATCGTGACCGGTCAATCCGCTCGCGTCGCAGCCAGTCGATCAGCGCATCGATCAATTCGGTGTCATGCGTTGCAATGCCGACAAACGATCCCGCCTCTATCGCGCTCTCAACGTGACGAACGAAGTGAGCGTTGATCGCGGCGCGGTCTTTCGATGCACCGTCGACGAGATGCTCGTTTGCCTCCGCGTAGATTCCCTTGCAGATGCGCAGCCGGCTCTTGCGTGCCTGCAACGGGACAATGTCCTCGTTCGTCCGTGTCAGATACGCCTGAAGGGCGATCCCAACCGGATACCCATCGGCTTCGAGACGGAGGAACGCGTCGAGCGTTTTCTGGGTGCAATTGACGTCTTCCATGTCGATGCACGCGCTGATGTCGTATGGCGCGGCCGCCCGCAGAATGGTCGAGACGCGCTTCATGCAGGCGCCTTCGTCGAGATGTAGCCCCAACGCGGTTAATTTTATCGACAGCTCCGCCCGCATATTGTTTGCGCCGAGTGCGTCGACGAGATCGAGATAATCGCGAGTCATCGACTCGGCCTGATCGAACGAAGAAGCCGACTCGCCCAGCACATCGACGGTTGCTCGAAAGCCTGCCGCGTCGAGCGACTGGATGCGTGCACAGGCATCGTCGAGCGTTTCGCCGGCGATATAGCGACGCGAAATCTTACGGATCAGCGAACGAGGAACGAACGGGATGGCGCGCGCCGCCATCGTATTGAGAATACGCATGTTGTGGTCTCGTGAAAATGCAGTCGCGCGAATCGGGATGCAATCAGTCGATTCGAGCGACATCACCGGACTGTGTTGTTCACAGAGTCCGGAGCGAACGCCCACGTGGATGCATCACTGCATCGACTCAGGCTTTCAGTGCGTTTTCGAGGGAGGCCAGGCTGCTGCGTGCATGGTTCGAGTAAAGGTTATTGCGGTTGACTGCGGAAGAAGTCGAAGCCTGCTTTCGTTCTTTCAATAAGGCGGCACGATCGTAGCACGAGCCTGTCCAACCGAATGGCGGTTCCTGCAGGTAAGCAATAGTGACTTTCACGATCCGCCTCGCTTAGCTGGAACCCATTTGCCTCACTGCGGCGCACGCTCGATCGTGACGTTTCGAATCACGACCTCGGTTCGCCCGTCTTCGTCGTCAATGGACTGGGTCCAGGCGATGTTGTAATCGGTCAACCACACGGAATGCCAACTCTCATTCTTGCCGCGCGTCACGGTGTCCGTGCACTGCAGACCGATAGCCGTGCCCGTCAGCGACGGGAAGATCGTCGACGCGGGCACCGCCTGACCAATCTCGCAGCGCCTCGACTTCACGCCCTTCCGGGAGGGTTGCGGCACGGCGAGTTCAAGGCTTTGCCCGGGCACGAGCTCGCGGTCGGCCGCGGGAATCGCGGCCTCGTCCTCGATCGTGCTCCGTTGAGTCAAATCGGTGCCTTTCACCACGACTTGCGTGCGCAAGACAGCGATACCGTAGCTCAACGTAAAAGCCGACCACCTGTCTGCATTGGCGACATCGGCAATCACACCGTTATTGCGCCGATTGATAAAGACGTTTTTGAACGCCACATTGTCGGCGGGCGTCTTCTCGTTCACCCAGTCGGCTTCGAAGGTCAAACGCGAATACGGCAACGGATGGCTACCGTCGGCAGGCAAGTGACGGCGAAGCGTCTCGGGCAATTGACGCTCGTCGAACGCGTCGTCGAGATAGGCCGACGGGTTATCGAGCACGGTCTCGAATGCCGCCTTTTGACCGCTCATCATGCGGATAAATTCGAACGACGCACGCTGCCGCACGGGCTCAGGTAAACCGGTGATTGCGTCGACCGAGAATGCGAGGATGCCGCATGCGCCCGGTGGATAGCCATGCGTTCCCGGCGCGACGGGCGGCGTCGCATTCAACTGTGCGTCCGCGTCGAGAAGATCCGTCACGCTGTACTGATCCTGCGGATGCTGCGATTTTCCGCTATTGATCGAGATTTCCAGAATCTCCATTAAGTCCTCGATAACGCGAGGCGACGCCGTCTTTGCGAAGCCGATGAAGTCAGAGCCAGCCATCGACGGCAGGTGACAGTCTTTCTGCGAGTCCATGGCCATGTCTTTGAGCAACTGCAGCATTCGCAGCCGATCGTCCGCCGAGAGAGGCGCCGACCAGAATTTCTGCGGGTCGCCAGCCCGCTGCGCCAAAGCAGCCTTCCATGCGGGATCGCTGGAGAATTTCGCAAGCCAGCGCATCAACACCTTCCCCTGCCCGGAGTCCGGATCGATACCGGCCGCGAGCAGATTGCCGCGATACTGCGCCACGCTCAGCGTGGTTCCGCCCGCTGTCGCCGCGTGCTGCGGTGACGAGTCCGATATCGACGACGCCGGTTCGGGCGGCGCGCCGGACATATCAAGGCCATAGGCCGCCGCCGTTGAAAACATCAACAGCGCGCCGAGCATTCTTATGGTGGTTGTCATTTTTTTTTCAGAGCAGATCTGGCTGCGGAAACAGATGAAGCCGTTTTGCGACCGTCTTGTCAGTGAGTCGTGATGAGTTTTTTCCTTAGCCGACGTTAACGGCATGCAGTGGAAGAACTTGATTGCGATCGCGTCTATCAAGGCACTCCTTATACCAGGATCGATCGTTGCCTTGTCCCGGCTTGATAGGGGATCAACAATGCGTAACCCATCCAGACAGGTCCGCGTCGACAGGCAGGGACCACGAACAGAGAAAATCCCCCATGAAAATCGCGGTCTTGCCGGGCGACGGCATCGGCACTGAAATCGTCGCTGAAGCCATCAAGGTGCTGCATGCCCTGGAGCTGAACTTCGAAACCGAATTCGCCCTGGTTGGCGGCGTCGCCTACGCGGCGCACGGCCATCCTCTGCCGCAAACCACACTTAAGCTGGCCAAAGAGGCCGACGCCGTGCTGTTCGGCGCGGTGGGCGACTGGCGATACGACCAGTTGGATCGCCCGCTACGTCCCGAGCAGGCGATCCTCGGACTGCGCAAGCACCTGGGGCTGTTCGCCAATCTCCGGCCCGCGATCTGCTTCGAGCAACTGGCGGACGCTTCAAGCCTCAAGCCGGATCTGATCTCCGGTCTCGACATACTGATCATTCGCGACGCGACCGGCGACGTCTATTTCGGGCAACCTCGTGGACGCCGCACCGCGATGGACGGCCATTTCCCCGGCACGGAGGAAGGCTTCGACACCATGCGCTACTCGCGCCCCGAAGTCGAGCGCATTGCGCACGTCGCCTTCCAGTCCGCCCGACAGCGCGCCGGACGCGTCACCAGCGTCGACAAGGCCAACGTGCTGGAAACCTCCCAGTTCTGGCGGGACATCATGACCGAGGTCGGCAAACACTACCCCGATGTGGAACTGGATCACATGTACATCGACAATGCGGCGATGCAACTGGTCAAGGCGCCCAAAAATTTCGACGTGATCGTTACCGGCAATCTGTTCGGCGATATTCTCAGCGACGAAGCCGCCACGCTCACGGGCTCCATCGGCATGTTGCCGTCGGCCAGCCTGAGTGCAAGTCACCGGGGTCTCTACGAACCCAGTCACGGCAGCGCGCCGGATATCGCGGGCAAGGGCATCGCGAATCCGTTGGCGACGATCCTCTCCGCCGCCATGATGTTGCGCTTCTCGCTGAAACAGAACGCCGCCGCCAACCGCATTGAATCCGCAGTCAGGGACGTGCTTGCATCGGGATTACGTACGGCCGATATCTATTCCGAAGGCACACAGCGGGTCGGCACGAGCGAGATGGGCGATGCAGTCGTGGCAGCTATCGCGAGAAGCGCTTGAACCGACTAATGTCGTCGCGCTATCGAACAGCATTGCACGCGGCATCTCAATGCGACGAAACAAACTTTGCCTCTGGAAAAGCGGGAGGCAGCGCAAAGCTCTGGCGAAGATGTTTCGTCTCCGCGGCAGGCGTTCGGCCAAAGAGTCGCTTGAACTCGCGATTGAATTGAGAGGCGCTGGTATAGCCGACTGCATGACATGCCGCCTCCGCGGTCATATCCTGGCGCACCATGAGCAAACGGGCCTGATGTAAGCGGGTGGACTTCACGTACTGCATCGGCGAGGTCGACGTGACGGTTTTAAAGTGGCTGTGAAACGTCGCGACGCTCATCCCGGCCTGGCTTGCCAGTCTAGGCAGATCGAGCGGCTCGGCATAGGTCGCGTGGATACGTTCCAGCGCCCGGCCGATCTTGCCGAATTGCCCTTGCATCGACAAAGCCGTACGCATTGCGCTGCCTTGTGCGCCGGTGAGAACCCGGAAATACAATTCACGCATCAGTGCCGGCCCTAGGATGGCCGCGTCGAGCGGCTGGCTCATTGCCTCCAGAAAACGCAGTACAGAGGCTCGCATGGCCGCATCCATCGGGCTCGACATCATGGGCTGCGGCACCTCGCCCGACGGCGGCAAACCATGGCGGTCGATCTGAATCATGAGTTCGGCCGCCACCTGAAAATCCAGATGCAGGTAGAGAGCCAGCAACGGAGACTCGGGCGTTGCGTCGGTCTCCATGGTGAAGGGAACCGGGACCGCCACGGCGAGATAGTGCTGCTCGTCATACACATAGACCTGGTCGCCCAGATATCCCCGCTTTCTACCCTGACACACGATCACGATGCCGGGATCGTAGAGCACCGGCGTGCGAGATAGCGCCCGGTCCGAACGCAGAATACGCACATCGCGCAACGCGGTCAGGTTGTAGCCTTCCTGCGGAGCCAGCGCGGTCAGCAACGCCACCGTGCGGCGCTGCTCATGTGCGCCCGCAGCGGAAACCGCTCGTTTGACGCTTTCCTTGCAAACCGCTTGGCTCATAGAAATAGGCAATAAAGACAGAGGATCCGGGCTGATTTTCATGGGAAACCCAGAATAACATGCAACTCTCAACCCAGCTCCGGAGTGTTGCCATGTCATCGAATAGAACCATCTTTATCACTGGCGTCAGTAGCGGCTTCGGCCGCGCATTGGCCGAAGAAGCGCTCGCCGCGGGCTATCGAGTCGTCGGTACGGTACGAAGCGAGCAGGCGAAACAAAGCTTCGAATCGCTCGACCCGGCGAACGCATTCGGTCGGGTGCTCGACGTTACCGACTTCGATTCCATCGAAGAGGTCGTCAGCGAAATCGAGGCAAACGTGGGTCCGCTGGACGTGCTGGTGAACAACGCCGGTTACGGGCACGAGGGCGTGATGGAAGAGTCGTCGCTTGACGACATGCGTCGCCAGTTCGACGTGAACGTGTTCGGCGCTGTCGCCGTCATGAAGAGCGTGTTGCCGTACATGCGCGAACGCAGACGCGGACATATTCTCAACATCACATCGATGGGCGGCTTTATCACCATGCCGGGCATCGCCTACTACTGCGGCAGCAAATTCGCCTTGGAGGGCATCTCCGAAGTCCTCGGCAAAGAGGTCAAGCCGTTCGGCATTCGTGTGACCGCAGTAGCGCCGGGTTCTTTTCGCACGGCGTGGGCGGGTCGTTCGATGGTTCGAACACCGCGTTCGATTCCCGACTACGATGCGCTGTTCGACCCGATCAGAAAAGGACGCGAAGAGAAAAGCGGCAAACAACTCGGGGATCCCGTGAAAGCCGCGCGCGCCATGTTGTCCGTTATCGAAAGCGATGCGCCGCCAGCGCATCTTCTGCTGGGCAGTGATGCGCTTGGTCTGGTTCGGGAAAAGCTCTCGTTGCTTGGCGCGGAATTTGATGCGTGGGAAGGGGTTACCCGCTCGACGGATGGGTCAAGCTGACGCGGATCAAAGGGCACGTAACGCCAGGGCGATCAGTGATACGTCGTCGACGACGACTGAAGCTTCGTCAACTCGCCGCCCACGAACCGGAACCAGCCTTGCGATCCTTGCATAACGACTTCGTCGCCTTGCCAGAACACGCGCTTAACCGTCATGCGCCGGCCCGAGCGCTGCACGAGCGGCGGACGGCGTCGAAAATCGTACAGCACCGGACCGGCATCGGTTTGCACGAGCATGCGGGTGACCGTGTCGTTTGCGTTGCCGGTAGCGTCGAAATGGGCGAGCGTGTTCGCGTCGAAACGATCGAACGTTTTCTGGTCGAGCATGACGACGACGTCCCGGTCATTGCGCACGAATTGCAGTTCGCCTGAGGCTGTCGCGATTGGGCCGGCGTCGCTGCTTTGCGCATGGGCGCACGTCGCGAACGACAGGGTTGCGAGCACCGCGAAGAGCCATCGCTTCCCGTCGCGTTTGATAAGTTGGCTGATCACAAGTCCTTCCCGCTTTGGTCTTCGAGTTTCATCGAGTTTCACTAACGCCTGCAATTCAGCAGTCTAATGTGAAATGAAGCCGATATTGAACAAAGAAGTCGTTCTGCGATGTCGATCTAACCCGATCTCGAACGTCGAACAGGTAGGCGCCGGGTTGGCTATCCGGCATGCAATGAGACGTCCAACCAGGGAGAAAACACCATGCCCCCTCCACTGCTTCCCGTTATCACCGTCTTTGAACGGTCACCCGATCGCGGCAAGGGACTGGCGCGTGACATGCGTGTTCGCTGGGCGCTGGAAGAAGCGGGCCAGGCTTACGAGGTTCGTCTGGTTTCGTTCAGTGCGATGAAGGAACCCGTGCATCGGGCGCTGCATCCTTTTGGACAGATCCCGACCTATGAGGAAGGCGCGCTTGTTCTGTTCGAGTCGGGGGCGATCGTGCTGCATATCGCGGAGTGCCACGCGGGCCTGCTACCTGACGATGCTCATGCCAGACCACGCGCCATCACATGGCTATTCGCCGCGCTCAACACAGTCGAGCCGCCGATCCTCGATCTCCAGACCATCAGGTTCCAGGAGCGCGACAAGCCCTGGTACGAGCAGCGCCTGCCCATGGTCGAGGATCGCATCCGTGGCCGGCTTGGCGAGCTTTCCGAGCGCCTTGGCAACGCCGATTGGCTCGATGGCGCATTCAGCGCGGGAGACCTCATGATGGTGTCGGTGTTACTCAGGTTGAGAGCATCGGGTCTGCTGGACGACTATCCGAACCTCGCCGCCTATGTCGCTCGCGGCGAGGCGCGGCCCGCGTACAAGCGCGCTTTCGCGGCTCAATTGGCGGTGTTCACAAGCCAGTCGTCCACCGGTTGATGACGATCAGCTTTCCGCTCATCGGGTCATTCATTACGTGGACGTTCCCTGCCCGCTTCGACCCGCTGACACAGACGAAGCTCGCGCATTGATCATCCAGCAGGCAGCGGTGTAGCGAACTTCAGCACCGTGTACATAGGGCTCAAAAGCCGTGCGAACCGACTCGATGACCTGCGTGCGCGTCCGCTCATTCATCTCTCCCTGAAGCATCATGCCGAGAGGGCCGAGCCGACTGAAGTAGCCGACCAATTCCCGCTCGGGCAGCGTGCAGGCTATATCGATCGGCTGGATATCTACGTCCACCCAACCGCTCGCTTCGAGGAGAAAAGCAACCCGCTGCCGATCCGCAAAAGAGAACTGCCCCGGCGCGTTGGGTCGGCGCGCGGGCAAGTCGGGCAACAGAGAAGCAGCGGCGCGCTCGGCGGTCGTCATGAACGGATTGTCCACCGCACTGCGCCAGGCGATGCAATGCAATTCGGCGCCGTCCCTGCCCGCCCGTGCCAGATTCGCGAAGGCCGACACCGGGTCGTCGAAAAACATGACGCCGAAGCGCGACAGGATCCTGTCGAAACTTGCCGGCTCGAAGGCATGCATCTGCGCATCGGCACAGATGAAACTCGCCGTCGAATGCGCCCGTTCGGCACACCCTTGAGCAACGGCGATCATCGGCGCCGAAACATCGACCCCGATGCAGTGGCCTTTCATGCCAAGCCGTCGTGCCGTCGCCAGCGTCGTACTGCCCGTGCCGCACCCGACGTCGAGCACCCGAAGCTCGGCGCCGACGCCCATCATGTCGACAAGCAGGTCTTCGAACGGCTGGAACATTTGATCGAGTACCGCCTGCGCGGCGATCCATGCGCGCCCGGAACTACCATTCCAAAGCGCCGTCTGTGCGTGGCCGGTGTGCTGTGTGTTGCCCATGATCGTTGTCCTTGGCTTGTCGCGGGGAGCGGAAGCTAAACTATGCAAGTTCAAGTCGACTTGAGGTCAAGCGATGATCAGGCTAGATATCGGCGAGGTGGTGCAGCGCTCCGGCGTTCCCGCGTCGACGTTGCGGTTCTATGAGGAAAAGGGGCTGATTACATCGAACGGTCGCAGAGGATTGCGCCGTCTCTTCGATCCCGGCGTGCTGGACCGGCTCGCATTGATCGCGCTGGGACGCGCCGCGAGTTTCTCGCTCGACGACATCGCGGCGATGTTCGCGCCGGAGGGAGCGCCGAACATCGATCGTCAGATGCTCGCGGCCAAAGCCGAGGAACTGGACCAGACGATCCGCACACTGAGCATCATGCGCGACGGACTACGACACGCCGCTGCGTGCCCTGCACCGAGCCATATGGAGTGCCCCAAGTTTCGCCGGATACTTCGTGCTGTGGCGTCCGGGGCTACGGGCGCGCGAACCAGGAAAGCCCCTCGGCAAACGTAGCGCTCTACCCAGGCGTGTTGACTGTCGACTATCCGGCTCGACCGCTTCTCTGCGCATCAGCGCAGACTAGCGTTTTCGCGCACAAAACCCGCAGTCTGTTGGCGTAAATGCGGAGAACCCAAGCGCGATGAACGCCAAACGCAGCCGTTCGGTAAGCGATACCCCGTAGACCTCCAGGATCGAATAACCCGGCTCGTAAGCATGACAATTGTGGTGGTCATCGACAGAATCAAGAATTGCGTCGCACCAGCTTTCTCGATCTGCCCCATATTGAATGAACGTGGTCACGCCGCCTCCCCCATTGAGACCGGGCGGGTTCGGTGACGATCTCCAGACTTGCTCGGCAACGGCAATATTCGCAGGAGTAGCCACCACCCATGCGTGTCGCACTCTGGCGACCACCTCTTGAATACGTGGGCCGAAATGGGGATCCAGGATCAACGCAACCGTGTCGTTCGTCGGCATTCCTTCCTCCTGTTTAGACCCAGGTTCGAGCCTGATGTGTAGACTCTGAAACAGGACACGAACTTCATCACATCGCCATGACCAACACGATTCGCCGAATTACAGGCAATATCGCCGAACTCCGCTATCAATCCGCGAGTGAACTTCCTCCAGGAGCAGCAGGCTTCACCCAGTCTCTGCGCCGCTATGCGCCCATCCTCGCCGCGCTTTCAGGCAATGGCGGAATTGCCGTTTCCGCGCAGGGGCAGAATATGGACGTGGATGATGCGGTCAGGAAAGAGCGTATTAAAAGCGAGAATCTCAAACGGCAAGGGAAAGAAGATCGCACAACGCAGGGACCCTTCCTGGTTACTATCAAAGTGCACGATACAGACTATAGCGGCTGGCTTTCCGGAATTTGCATATCCGAGGGTGATGACGCGACGCTGATAGTCGATCAAGCCAACTCACTGCTCGGCGTCATCAACCAGAAGGATCGATGTTTTACCCTATCCGGCGGTTACTATCAGGGATTCGGGTACTTCCTGAAACAGGCCAGGCTGTCTTACAAGATATTCCTGCTGTTCATGTCGCCGGCACTGGTTCTTGTTGCGGGCTTTGCACTGTTCGACCATGACAGTACCTTACGGAACTTCGCAATCACGCTAGGTATCGCCATACCTAGCGTGCTGGGAACAGCGGCATTTCTCGTTCTACTCATGCTTCGCTCGGAAATCATTCCATCATGGCGAGGCACGCGCGTTCTGTCGGCGCTAGGAATTCAAGACCCCTCAAACCTGAGCTTGCTCGACGACAGCAGATTTACCACGCCAGAGTATGGCAACCCCGACTATCGATATACCAGTGAGAGCTATCGAGGATTCATTTACTACTACCAGTTGGACGCACTAAATTCTCCTGGCTAAATTCGAACTTTTATAACGATCCCATCGCAGTCGGCCAACCATTTCCAACGGAACGGCGACTTCTCTACTGGTCATTCACAGATGGTGCGGCAGCGGTCTTTCCCCCCGCTGCAAACGGCCCTTTGTAGACCAGATCGTTGCCGAATGCATAAAGTTGGCACCCGACTCCGCCTCTTTCCTCGCAGGCCTTTGTCGCTTTTGCTTGCGCGTCCTTCCCGATCGCGAATCCATAGTGGCCATTCGACGCGATCACGAATGCCCGTCCACTGCGCGGGTCCGCGCGAACAAACATCTTCATGCCGTCGCCAATAGCGGCATTGAAATCCTGACACGTAACGATGTCGATCGTTATCGAGTACGACGGATGCCCCCTGATGTCTGTCAAGGTATCGGCCTGTCCAATCCAGGCCCAGCGAGTCGAAATCGCGAGCGACAGAACCACCGATATTGCCATCGCCAGCAGAACGCTGAACCCAGCTGGAACCCGTCTTCATCCGTCGTTGCGCGCTTTTTGAGCGCGCTCGTCTCGCCAACTACCCGAACGTCGGCTCCAGAAACCGCTCGATCCAGACTGCCAAACGGTCGGCCGCAAAACTGGCATTGCGTGTGCCGGCACGGCAGACAATCGCGTCACCCTCACGCACAAACTGCAACGCGCCACCAGCCTCTTCCAGCCACAGCAGACCAGCCAGCCACGCCGCGTGCTCGGCCGATACGACCTGCCCCACCGGCCGCGTGAGGAACTCGTTCAGCGTGGTCGGCGAAGTCCAGATCAGCGCGTCGCCACCGCCGCGTACCGTGGCGCCGAGGACTTCAGCGAACACCTGCAACGCATCCGCCGCGCTGCGCCCCGCATGCTGCGTACGCAGCTCCACCAGACGCAGGCTGACCGCGTGGCCGAAGCTGCCGCCGCACTCGCTCTCGGCACGCACCAGGTCGGCGTAGTCCATACGCTGCCAGTCCGGCTCTGCATTGCGCGTACCGGCCAGTTCGGTGCCGGCCAGGTAGGTTTCCATCGGCTGGAAGCGGCCCGGACCGATCAGGCTGGCGCACAGCGTATGCACGATGCCGATGCGGGTGGCCAGGGTCTGCGTCTGCAGCACGCTCAGCTTCTCGCGCACGAGCTGGTCGCGCTCCTTGCGCAGCCCCGCCAGCTCCAGCGCCTGCTTCATCTCCATACGCAGCGCCGTGATGTCCCACGGCTTCTTGATATAGCGATGGATTTGCCCCTGATTCACGGCCTCGACGGTCTGGTCCAGCTCCGAATAGGCCGTCGTCAGAATCCGCACGATGTGCGGATAGCGCTCGCGCGCATAGCGCAGCAGTTCGTTGCCGTGTTCGCCCGGCATGCGCTGGTCGGACACCAGCACGGCCAGGCTGTCGGCGTGGGCGTCCAGCATGGCCTTGCCGTCCTCCACGGAGGCGCCCGTCACGACCGGCGCGATCGCGCCGATGGCGCGCTCGAAGTATTTGACCGCGGTGGCTTCGTCATCAACGAACAGAATCGCCGGGGGCGGTGTCTGGTTGGCAATCGTATTGCTCATTGGTAACTCCTGTGGATTCGATCCTTGAAATTTTGGAATGCCAGCGTCACGGTCGTGCCGGCGCTGGACGCGGATGCGATCCTGATACTCCCGCCAAAGGACTGCATAACGCGGTTGCAGAAAATCATGTGGATGCCTATGCCGATGCCTGTACCGCTAAC
This sequence comes from Burkholderia sp. 9120, assembly GCF_000745015.1. Lineage (NCBI taxonomy): Bacteria > Pseudomonadati > Pseudomonadota > Betaproteobacteria > Burkholderiales > Burkholderiaceae > Burkholderia > Burkholderia sp. 9120. The sequence goes on from NZ_JQNA01000002.1 coordinate 4,588,794, forward strand.
GCCGGCGTTCGTGATAACGGGGTCGACCCGCAGGCGCGGTATCACTTCGGGCGCAACGCCGAAGCCGCTGTCGCTGCTGCCAGCATCTCGCGGACCGTACTCAGGCCTAGCGGCTTCTCCAGGACTCGAAACACCTCGCCAGCACTGTCCGCTTCCAGTAGCGCGTCCTTATCCGCGTAGGCTGTCACAAGGATCCGCACGATATGCGGATACGCCTGCGACACCTGTCGCAACAGGTCGCCGCCGTGCCGGCCCGGCATGCGAAAGTCGGTCACGAGGATCGCCACCCGTGCCCCTTCGCGGCTCAGGATCGACAGGGCTTCGTCCGCGTCGCTCGCGAGCAGCACCTCATAGTCGCTGCCGGCCGCGCGCGCGAAGTACTTGCGAGCCAATTCCTCGTCATCGGCATAGACGACAATCTGCCGTGCTTGCTGAGTCTCGCTCATGTCGGCATCACTCGGCACGCGGCAGATCGAAGTTGAACGCCGTCCACTTGCCCAACTCGCTTTCCGCAAACAGTGTGCCGCCGTGCCGCTCCACCACCGCATAGCTGATGGACAGACCAAGGCCGAGGCCCTGGCCGACTTCGCGGGTCGTGAAGAATGGCTCAAACACCCGCGCCAGATTCTCCGCGGCGATCCCCGGCCCGTTGTCGCGCACCTTCAGGTGCAACCGCTCGTCTTGCCATTGCGCCTCGACATGAACCTGCGGCGATACGGTGCCGGCCTTGTGCATAGCCAGCGCGGCATTCGAGAACAGGTTGATGAGCACGCCGATCACTGCGGCTTCGTCGCCCAGCACCAGGGTGTCGAGGGGCAGCTCGCGCGTAATCGTCACGCCGCGCAACTCATGCGCGCTCAGCCGGATCGACGAATCGAGCGCCTTCTCGAACAGGAACGGCACGTCGTCGGCCGTCGCTCCGGGCTTGCGGTACGCAAAGGTCTTCAGGTCCGACACGATATGCTGGATGCGGTGCATGCCCTGCCGGGCATCCGTCAGGCATTCCTGCAGCGACGGGCTGTCTTTGACCTGCGGTTCTTCCATCGCGACTTCGATCGCCATCAGACAGAAGTTGACCGGGTTGTTGACCTCGTGGAGCAGCCCCGCGGACAACGTACCGATTGCCGCCATCTTCTCCTGCTGCAACAACTGGCCCTTGATCTTCGCGAGACTTTCGTTGGTGCGGGCGAGTTGCTCGTTCTTGTGCGCCACCTCATCCTTGAGCCGGAAAAGCTGGAAGCGGCCCTTCTCGTTGAAGTAGGTGTAAATGGAGCTGGCCAACGCGCAGAAGAAGATCAGGATGAGCTGGAACTGAAACTTGCTTGGGTTGAGTATGCCGCCCGGATGCGCCGTGCAGGCGATGTAATAGAGGCAAACCGTAGCCAGGCCGAACGCGAGCGTCTGCCAGTAGCCGGAGGGAAACAGAATCCCCACCGCGAAGATCGTCAGGCTGAGCCCGGCATAGAACAGCGACTCCTCGCCCTGCGTGAAATAAATCATCCACGAGATCATGGCCTGCGGCAGCAGCAGCCAGAAGAACGTGATCACCTGCACGTGGCGCCGGCCCATCTTCGTGTAAAGCGAGAGCAAGGCCACGCCGATGGCGACGCTGGTCAGCACCCGAACCATCGCAAAGTACTTCTGCTCCGACGGATACACGACATAGTCCAGCGCCACGCCCATCAGCACCAGCAGGATCACGGTCAGACCGCCGGCCTTGCTGCATAGCAAGCGGTAGTCGCGCAACTCTTCACGATAGTTCGAATGCAACTCAACCAGGGATGTTGTCATCTCAGGCCACTTGTTGCTGGCCGACGAGCACCTCGGCAAACACATTCACGCCGGTTACGTCCGTGTACAGACGCGGCTGGCCGCAGTCCTCCGGCATGATTTCGGCCATCTGTGCCTCGTTGCGGTAGATCAGATACCACTCCAGCACGTGCTCCATGCTGAAGCGCTCCGGGTTGTCGGCGTGAACGTTGGTGACCAGCAGGTGGCCGCCGCGCCGGGTGCGGCTGGCGAAATGCTGGTTCAGCCGCGCACAGACCTTGTCCGACAGATAGTCGAACAGGCCGGCGCAATAGACCGCGTCGAACTCCCGGACATCCGGTGCGTCCGCATCCATGCGGCGCTTGAGCAGATGATGAACCGAATCATGCGTAAAGCTGATGGTCATGCGCTTGCCCATTTTCTGCGCGATGGAGCCGAGGCGCTCGCGCGTCCAGTCCAGTGTCTCCTGACTGAAGTCGAGCAGCTCGAACGTCAGCCATTCCGGTTCGTCGTATTCATGGATGAAGCGCTGAATCTCCTGAGCCGGACCGCAGCCCACGTTCAGCACCTTGAACGGCCGCCCCGCGGCGCGCGCTTCATTGGCGAGGCGGGTCAGGTAGTCCACCAGCAGTTCGACGCGATTGCGGTGCGCGCGTGCCACGGCCGTCTGCAGGAAGGCCGCGTTGACGATCTGGAAATACGTGCTCGGGCCCTGGCGCGGATCGTCGAGCATCTGGTTGACCATCTGGTAGTCACCGGCATAGCCCAACGGCTTCGTGAAAGTGCGGAACACGAAGGGCGAGCGCAGCAGCAGCGGATGTAGCGCCGCCTGCGCAAAGGCACGGTGGGCCGGCGCCAGTTCTTCGTCGACCAGGCGCGCCTCGCCTTCGAATTCGTCGAAGTAGGACTTGGTCTTTTCCATCAGCGGCGAGGCGAGTTCGAGGAAGTAGTCCTCGCGCAGGCTTTTGCCTTCTTTCGGCATGGTGTCCGCCAGATCCGCCTGTTCGACCCAGCGCGACATGTCCGAGAGAAACGCACGGATATGGTTGACCGCGATCTGGTACTCGGGTCGAATCTGGAAACGCTCGGCCCAGCCCTGCACGAACCGGCGGGCTTCTTCCCCCACCGTGCGCGCTTCCAGCGTGTTGCCGCTCAGTTCGCGCCACTCGGCGATCAGCGTGACCGAGACAATCGCGGTCAGGCCGGTATTGACCATACTGATCACGACCGCCTTGCCCGAATAGGCGAGTTCAACGCCCATCTTGACCGACAGATCGTTCAGCACCTCACTGACCTGAACGATCGAGTACGGGTTATAGACCTCCATCACCAGGGACTTCCGCTGGAGATTGATGATCGTGCCTCGCACCTGCTCACCTTGCGAGTTGAGGAAGCTCACTACCGGATCGATTTGCGTTTTGGAATACACAGTATGGCGGCCAGGTAAGTACCACAAGAAGTTGGTTTGAAATCTGGTGCCATACCCAGGCCAGTAGGTGGCCCGGTTCAGCGTCGATGGTTCCTCGGTTCAGGTGACGAAGCGTCGCCATCGGTCTTTCAGTTGCCGCCACGGCAGCCCGCTTTTTCCGGGCAACACACCGCTTCCTCCCGAACTGCATCGGCCAGACAAAATATGCATTTGACTTATCCGCGTTACCTCGCAACTGCACGTGCACAAATGGCATCGCGGTTCAACGAGACTCGTTAGCCTGGTGGACCTGACGGCCCGTTTCGGAACAGCACTGACTTTTGCGTCTGCAGCATTCTACTGATAAAAAAGAATGCTGTCGTCTTACTCGCGCAACGAGATTCAATAGCCCGCGCACGCCGATCAGGCGGCAAAGATCACTTGCACTCGCGCTCGCGTTGAATATATGATCCGTATACGTTTCATATATCGAGGAAGATGATGGGCATCGTGAACATTGACGACGATCTGCACGATCAGATGCGCAAGGCAAGCACCGTGTCGTGTCGATCGATCAACGCGCAGGCAGCGTTCTGGATCAGGATCGGCATGTTATGCGAAATGAATCCGACGCAAAGTTTCAACGAGATCGTTGCGAGAGAATTGCGCGCGGCGGGCGTCGTCGAGCCAACCGCCAGGATGGCTGCCGCATGACCAGGCGGCCGGAAGAAATCGCCTTGATGGCGGAGTCAGGCAAGTTGCTGGCGGAAGTGTTTGGGCACCTGGACCAGTTGAATTTGATCGGCATGTCGACCATGCAGATCAATGATCTCGTCGACAGCCTGATCGTGAATGACCTGAACGCGCGCCCTGCAAGCAAAGGGCAATACGACTATGCCTACGCACTGAATTCCTCGCGCAACAGCGTGGTTTGCCACGGCGTTCCCTCCTCGACGGAGGTATTGCAAAGCGGCGATATCGTTAATTTCGACATCACGTTAGAGAAGAACGGCTATATCGCCGACTCGAGCAAAACCTATCTTGTCGGCGAGGTTTCACCACTCGCCAAGCGACTCGTGCAAGTGACTTACGAAGCGATGTGGAACGGAATCAAAGCCGTTCGTCCGGGTGCAAGACTGGGCGATATCGGGCACGCAATCGAGCGCCACGCGCGGCGAAACGGCTATACGGTCGTGAGGGAATATTGCGGACACGGCATCGGGCGTGAGATGCACGAGGAGCCGCAAGTACTGCATTGGGGACAGCCGCGGACGGGTTTGTTGTTGCGCGAAGGCATGGTGTTCACCATCGAACCCATGCTTAACCAGGGACGGCATACCGTTCGAACCGAAGAAGATGGCTGGACGGTCGTCACGTGCGACGGGCAACTGTCGGCGCAATTCGAGCACACCGTCGCCGTGACTCAGAACGGTGTGCGCGTCCTGACGTTGCGTCCCGAGGAAAAGACGCTGAACTGAGGGCGCAGTCCGTACCTTGATATCAGCGTACTAACTGAACCAGTTCTCCAATATGTTCCGCCACGCACCGCTCGCCTCTCGCGGACCAACGCTCGCCCGACATCGTGCCGCTCACCACGCCAATAAAGCTCACGCCGGCAGCCCGCGCCGCGTCGGCATCGACAGGATGGTCGCCCACGTACACCGCCGAAGCGGCTGCCACGCGCAATTGCGTCAATGCCAGCACAAGCGCATCGGGGTGGGGTTTGTGACGCTGCACGTCCTCCGCGCCAACAATCACGTCCACCAACGGGCGCAAGCGGGCGACATCCAGAATCGCTTCGATGCGGTAGCGAAACTTACTCGACACGATTGCCACACCGATGCCCTCGGCGCGCAGCCGTTCAAATAGATCGGGAACTTCCGGATAGATTCGAGTCGATGACACCATCACTTCATCGGCCCGCTCGACGAACAGACGCGCGAATTCATCGGCGCGTTCTGCCTCTCCGTTTCCCGTCAACGTGCGGAACATTGCCTGTAACGGCAGACCAATAACGGAGTGGATCAGCCCGCTCCCGACTTCCGCGAATCCCATTGCTCGTAACGCGTACCGTGTACATTCCACGATCCCGCTGGACGAGTCGGCCAGCGTGAGATCGAAGTCGAACAGGATGGCTTCGACATGTCCAACTGACATTAAGAGGCTCCCGGTTTGAGGTTCAGATAGCCGCGCTTTAATCCGCGACCTATTCGTCAGAGAGAATCTGGTCCATCACGTTATCGACCACGACAGGGCTCTCAAAGTACGTGACCGAAGGAGCCGCGCCGAATGTCTCCTGCGCTAGTACTTTCCAGTGCTCGGTGTACATCTTCTCCGCTTCGGCGCGCGAGCGCCAGAGATAGACGCCACCGGCGGCGCTTCCGTCTTCCGACAGGACATAGTACTTACGCACAAGGCCGGGCACGCCTCTATATCTCGCGGCCTTACTCAGGAAAAGACTTCGTGCCTCTTCGCGTGTGATCGGCTCTGGCAACCTGAACGACGTGATGACGGTGATCATCGAAACGCTCCTTCCGTAGTAACAACCGTTGGATACATCGCCGACTCATTGCGGAGCCCGCTGGTCGCGCGCGATCGTGGTAAAGAGGCCAGGCGGCGACACGTCTGGCGGCATGATCTTCTCCAGCGCTTCATGGATGGCTGGCGGAAATGGCGGCTCAACGGGCGCAATACGGGCAGGCAGGTGATCTCCGCGTGCTATATTTTCAATAGCATATCCTGGACACGTTGCTATGAAAAGTAAAGCATGAAGATACCGAAAGTAGGTCAGCCAGTACGCGGGTCGACAACGGGCCGCCCTATCATGGTCGTGCTCGATCTGCTCGGGCGCCGGGCGGCGTTACGCATTCTGTGGGAATTGCGGGGCGAGCCGCTAACGTTTCGCGCGTTGCAGGAAGCGGCCGAAACCAATCCCAGTCTGCTCAATACGCGACTCAAGGAATTGCGGGAAGCGGGGCTCATCGATCATCAAGGACAGGGATACTGTCTGACCGAGGCCGGCGTGGCGTTACGGTTGGCGTTACGGCCGCTAAGTAATTGGGCGGAGACCTGGTGCAAGTGATGCCGGGCCGGCATCACTTCACGCCAGTCACACAGGCTTGACTACTTCGAACCTGCCGGTGCCTGAATCATCTTCCAGCCATTCCCGGCCGGGTCGCGAAACCCTGCATCCACGCTACCAAAACGCTCCACCGGTTCCTGGGTGAATTCCACACCGCAGGCTTTCAGCTTCGCATAGGTAGCGCGACAGTCATCCACGGAGAGCACCAGCGGCGGCATCGCGCCTTTCGCGACCATCGCCCGCAGCGTTTGCGCGGTGGCTTCGTCGTGAATCGGCGGGCCAGGCACGAACAGCCCGAGCTGGAACGAAGGCTGATCCGGATGCTGCACCGTGAGCCAGCGATACGACCCATTGCGCACGTCGGTATGGACCTTGAAGCCGAGTTTATCGACGTAGAACGTCAGCGCTTCGTCCTGGTTATCCACGTACAAACCCACCACATTGACACCTTGATTCATGACACCTCCCTGGTTGATGACGGGACTGTATCGTCGGTCACGCGGCGGCGCTTCTCCAAAACTGCGATGTTGAGATCCGGGCGTTGCGCGGCCTTCAGTACGCAGGCCGGCACGCGTTCGAGTTCAGGCATGCCGGCTCGCAGATCGACGCGCATGGCGCCCGGACTTTTCCCGGTGATATCGCGAAAGATGCGGCCGAAGGTGCCGAGGCTCTCCCAGCCGGTCGTGAAGGCGATCGTGGTGATGCTGAGATCGGTGTCGCGCAGCAAGGTGGTGGCCTGTTCGATGCGCCGAGTCAGCAGATACCGATGCGGCGGAACGCCGAAAGCCCGCTTGAAGGAGCGCGCGAAATGGGCTTCAGAAACGCCGCTGACTTCAGCCAGATGTTTGACGGGCCAAGCCTCGTGCGAAGCGGCGTCCATGCGGTCTTTGGCGCGCAGCAGGCGGCGCAGCAAGGCCGGATCCTCCAACGCATCGGCGCCGGCCGGTGCGGGCGATGAGACAGGCGGCTGGGCGTGACGGTCTTGGAGAGCGCGCATGAGTTCCAGGGAAGCTGGCGGTATGCGCGTAGTTTAGGCTCAACGCCAGCCGCAGCAAAGCGCGGCAAGCGCCTGAGAAATCCTGCAAAGGCCTTAAAAAAGCACACTCAAACGCGCATCACTTGCGGGTAAACGACCCACGCTGCAACGTCACCATCCGCGGCAGTTCGATCGTGAACACCGTGCCCGCCACTTCATCCGAATTCACGCTGACGTTGCCGCCATGCATCCGCGCAATCTCCTGCACGATATGCAGGCCGAGCCCCAGACCTTCACGCGAACGTGCGCCGCTGGTGTTCTGCCCAAACGCCTTGAACAGATGCGGAAACACCTCCGACGGAATCGTGCCCCGATTGGCCACCTTCAGACGCACCGAATCCACCGCCTCGCCGTCCACCTCGACGCCGATATCGCCACCCGCCGCGCCGTGATGCAGCGCATTGCTGACCAGATTCGACACGGCCTGCCACACCAGATCCATATCCCACGCGCCGCTGCTATTGCCGCTACTCGTAAACACGATGCGCTTGCCGTTCTCGCGTGACGCGAATTCGTCGATCACCGAGCGGCACAGCGTCGCCAGTTCGATCGAGCGCGGCTGCAACGGTAGCCGCCCGCCCTGCAGACGCGCCAGATTGAGCAGTTGATCGACCATCCGCGCCATGCGCAGCGAACTGTTCTTCACGCGCGTGGCGACGGTAATCGACTGCTCGTCGGCCGCGGTGCGCATCAGATATTCCGCCGACGCCAGCACCGCGCCGAGCGGCGTGCGCAAATCGTGGCTCAGTACCGCCATCAGCATTTCGTTGGCTTCGAGCATTTGCCGCGTCGTGACGAGCTGCGCCGCGAGCTGGCGTTTCTGCTGTTCCAGTTGCACGAACACGTCGACCTTCGACTGAAGAATGCGCGGATCGAACGGCTTGTACAGAAAGTCGACCGCGCCGGCCTCGTAGCCACGGAACGTGCGCGAAGCGTCCTGCGCGGTCGCCGTCAGAAAGATGATCGGCACATGCGACGTGCGCGGACTACCGCGCATCAACGCCGCGAGCTCGAAGCCGTTCATGCCGGGCATGTTGACGTCGAGAATCGCCAGCGCGACCTCGTGCTTGAGCAGCAGATCGAGCGCGGCGGTGCCCGAATCCGCCACCAGCACGTGCACGTCCGGCCGCGCCAGCAACGCTTCGAGCGCGGTGATGTTGTGGACGATGTCGTCGACGATCAGAATGTTCACGGGTGAGTTCGTCATGGCATCGGGTCAGAGAGAGGCCGGCAATGCGGCAAGCCGCAGCGCCATAGTTTCGGGAGTGTAAATGTAATCGGCCGCGCCGGTTTCGATCGCGGCGCGCGGCATTTCGGGCGAGCTGGCGGTGTCCGGCGCCTGCACCCAGGTGGTCCCGCCGAACGCTCGCACGCGCTTCAACCCTTGCGCGCCGTCGTCATTGGCGCCGGACAGCAGAATCGCCAGCAAGCGTGCGCCGCACACCGCCGCCGCCGACTCGAACAACACGTCGATCGAAGGCCGCGAAAAGCGCACCGCGGCATCGGTGGAAAGCGCCACGGTGCGATCGACTTCGACCAGCATGTGATAACCGGGCGGCGCAACATGCACGCGCCCAGGCAGAATCCGCTCGCCGGCATCGGGTTCGAGCACCGGCAACGCGCAGCGATGCGTGAACGCCGGCACCAGATAGCTCGGCGAATCGGGCGGCAAATGCGTGACGATCATGACCGCCGCCGCGAAGTCCGCGGGCAATGCGCCGAGCAGCACGTTCAGCACTTCGATCCCGCCCGCCGAGCCGCCGATCACCACGAGCTCGTACGCGCGCGACTCGGCCTTGCCTGGCTGGGCGGCGGCAGTAGCGGGCTGAACGGTTGAGCCTGACATGGCGGCCTAGCGCTTCTGATAAATACGTTCGCTCGAACGAAACTCGTCGAACGCTTCGTAATGACGGGAAAAACGCAAACTTTCCTTGCTGCCCAAGCCGAGAAAACCGCGCCGCACCAGCGCGTTTTCGAACAGGCCCAACGCGCGATCCTGCAGGCCGCGATCGAAATAGATCAGCACGTTGCGGCACGACACGAGGTGCGCTTCGAGAAAGACTTCGTCGGTCGAGAGGCTGTGGTCCGCGAACACCACGCGATCTTTCAGCGAGCCGGCAAAGCGCGCGCCGCCATACGCGGCGTGATAGTAATCGGACAACGAACGCTTGCCGCCCGCCGCCAGATAGTTTTGCGTAAAGCCTTGAATCCGGTCGAGCGCGTAGATGCCGGACTCGGCGCGCGCGAGCGCGTCCGGATTGATGTCGGTCGCGTAGAACAGCGTGCGCTCGGTCAAGCCCTCTTCGTCGAACAGGATCTTCAGCGACCAGAGTTCTTCGCCGGTGCTGCAGCCCGCCACCCACACCTTGATCGACGGATACGTGCGCAAACGCGGCAACACATGTTCGCGCAGCGCCAGAAAATACGCGGGATCGCGAAACATGTCGCTCACCTGCACCGTCAGGTACTGGAACAGCCGCGAGAATTCGTCGCCGTGACGCATGATGCGATCCTGCAACTGCGAGAGCGTCTTCAGGCCAAATTCCTCGAGCGCCTGCGACAGCCGGCGCCGCAGCGACGACATCGCGTAGTGGCGAAAGTCGTGCTGGTATTTGAGGTAAATCGCCTCCAGCAGCAATTTCAACTCGATGTCGAAATCGCTGATGCGTTGCGGCGCGTCGAATTCAGACCCACTCATTCGTTCAGGCTCATCCGTTCAGACTGGTTTATCGGGTTCCCGCGACGACCGTTTACCGTTGACGCAGCCAGACGCGGCACAGCGCGACCAGCTTGTCCACATCGATCGGCTTGGACACGTAGTCGTCCGCGCCGGCTTCGAGACAGCGCGTGCGGTCGTTCGCCATGGCCTTCGCCGTCAGCGCGATGATCGGCAGATGCGCGAAGCGCGCGTTGCGGCGAATCTCGCCCATCGCGGTCAGCCCGTCCATCTCCGGCATCATGATGTCCATCAGGATCAGATGCACTTCGGGGCCGTTCTCCAGCGCCTCGAGCGCCTCGCGTCCGTTGCGCGCAATCTGCAGTTTCGCACCGAGCGGCTCCAGCACGTGCGAGAGCGCAAAAATATTGCGCACGTCGTCTTCGGCCAGCAGAATCGTGCGGCCTTCGAACGCGTTGTCGCGCTGCCGCACGGTGCGCAGCATGCGCTGCTGTTCCGGCGCCAGCGACGACTCCACGCTGTGCAGGAACAGCGTCACTTCGTCGAGCAAACGCTCGGGCGATTTCGCGCCCTTGATGATGATCGACTTCGAATAGCGGCGCAGGCGGTGCTCTTCCTCGTCGGACAGCATGCGGCCCGTGTAGACGATCACCGGCAGCGCGGCATGCGCGGTGTTCGCGGCGAGCCGTTCGAGCAGATCGTAGCCGGTGCCGTCGGGCAGCGCGAGATCGGTCACCACGCAGTCGAAGCTGAACTTCGTCAGATAGTCCAGCGCTTCGGCGAGCGTGGCGACCGCGACGATCTCGGTGTTTTCGCTTTGCAGCAACGCGCGGATGCTCTCGCGCATCGGTCCGTCGTCCTCGATCACCAGCACGCGTTTGATGCGCTGCTGCAGGCGCGCTTCCAGACGGCGAATCGCGGCTTCCATCGTGCTGCGCGCGGTCGGCTTGAGCGTGTAGCCGATCGCGCCGAGATGCAGCGCCTTGTCGGCGTGGTCGGTGGCCGAGACGATGTGAATCGGAATGTGACGCGTAAGCGGATCGTTCTTCAGCCACTCCAGCACCGTCAGGCCGGAGCGGTCCGGCAAACCGACGTCGAGCAGCACCGCCGCCGGGCGCATGTCGCGCACCAGCGCGAGGCCGCTCGCCGCATTGCTGGCGTGGACGAAATCGAAGTCGAGTTCGTGCGTCAGATCGCGCAGGATTTCGGCGAACGCGAGATCGTCTTCGACCGCGACGATCAGGCGGCCGGTACGCGTGCGGTTGTCGCGGTCGTCGGCGATCGCGCCGCCGGTCGTTTCGGGCGTGTCGCCGAGGCTCAGACCGTTGGCGGGCGTAATGACGGCCGTCTGGTTGAAGCTCGACGGCGCGCGGACCAGTGGCGGTTCGGCTTGCGCCACGGCCGCCGTCGGCGCGACTGCATGCGCCGGCGCGAATGCCGGCATCGGCGTCGGCGCGTTATGCCCCTCCGCCAGAGCCGCCTCGGCATCGACCGGCAGCCACAGCGTGAACACGCTGCCCTTGCCGACTTCGCTGGCCACGGTGATCCGGCCACCCAGCAAACGCGAGAACTCACGCGAGATCGACAGCCCCAGACCGCTGCCGCCGTATTGACGGCTGGTGGAACCGTCGGCCTGCTGGAACGCTTCGAAGATCATCTCCAGCTTGTCCCCCGCAATACCGATGCCGGAATCGCGCACGTCGATGCGCAGCATGTTGTCCTGCGACGCCGCGATCGACAGCGCCACTTCGCCACGCTCGGTGAACTTCACCGCGTTCGAGAGCAGATTGCGCAGAATCTGTGTGACGCGCTGACCATCGGTGACAAAGGTATCGGGCGTACCCGGCGTACGTTCGAAGTGAAGCCGCAAATGCTTGGCGGCCGCCAACGGCTTGAACATTTCTTCCAGCGACTGCAGCGTCGCGTCGATCGACACCGTTTCGAGTTCGACCGTGACCTGACCGGCCTCGACCTTCGACAGATCGAGAATGTCGTTGATCAGTACCAGCAGATCGCTATTGGACGCGTGGATCGTTTCCGCGTAGCGCACCTGCTCGTCGCTCAGGTTGCCCGTACGGTTCTGCTGCAGCAGCTTGGCAAGAATCAGCGAACTGTTCAGCGGCGTGCGCAGTTCGTGCGACATGTTGGCAAGAAACTCGGACTTGTAGCGGCTCGACTGTTCGAGGCGTTCCGCGTTGGCCGCGAGGTCGTCCTGCGCGCGCAACAGATCGGACTTCTGCCGCTCGAGACGCTGCGCGTATTCTTCGAGCTGCACGTTGGTCTGTTCCAGTTCGGCCTGCTGCGCTTCGAGCCGCACTTGCGATTCCATCAACGCGCGGCCGCGCTCTTCGAGGCCTTCGTTCGAGACGCGCAACTCTTCCTGCTGCACCTGCAATTCTTCGTTCAGTTGCTGCGTTTCGGCCAGCGCATCCTGCAGACGTTCGCGATACAACGCGGCTTCGACGAAGTCGCCCAGCGCGTTGCCGATCAGCTCCATGAACTCCTGATCGCGCACGGTCAACTCGCGAATAAAGCCGAGTTCAATGACGCCGTTCACCTGCCCGTCGTTGACGATCGGCATGATGAGAAGATTTTTCGGCGCGCTCTTGCCGGTGGCCGACACGACCTGCACGTAATTGTCCGGCAGGTCGCGCAAAACCAGCGTGCGGCGCGCGGCGGCGGCCTGGCCGATCAGCGTTTCGCCCTCTTCGAAATTGCGCGCGCTGCCCTGCTCGCTTTCGCGGCTAAAGCCATACGCGGCGATACGGCGCAGCGTGCCGTGCTGCCGGTCGCGAATGTAGAGCGCGCCAACAGCAGCGTCCAGATACTGGGCGAGAAAATCGAGCACCGCGCGGCCCACCAGTTGCGGGGTCGTCTGCCCGACTACCTTCTCGGCCAGCAAGCGCTGCCCCGAGCGCAACCACACCTGCTCCTGCAACATCTCGGTCTGTTCGGTCTGCTGCCGCAAGACGCCGTCGTAAGTCGAAGACAGGCTCAACAATTCGCGGCGGCCCATCCACGCAAGCAGCGCACTCACGCTCAGACTGAACAGCAGGAATACGCCCACCAGCGTGGTGGTAACGCGCCGGGTCGCATCGCCTCGGTCCTGGCGCAGGCGCAATTCGACGTCGAGAAAATCGCCGAATTCGCGGCGTGTTTCGTCGAATTCGATTTTGCCGCGACCGCTCGCCACCGCGGCTTCATAGTTCTGGTTGCGGCGGCGCGCGTCGATCATCTCTTCGGCGTAGCGGGACCAGCGCTGCTGAATCGCCTCGATCTCCTTGAGCTTGACGACCTGCGGCGAATTGTCCGACACCATCTGCTGCAGCATTTCAATCTGCGTCTTGAACTTCGGCCCACCGGTTTCATAAGGCACGAGGAAGCTCTCGTCGCCCGTAATCAGGAAACCGCGCATGGACGATTCGCGATCCACGGCGAGGCGCAGCATTTCGTTGGCCTGGCCGATCACGCGTTCGGAGTGCTCGGCCCAGTTCATGGTGGACACGAGATACGCGATCAGCCCGACGAACACCGCCATCGTGACCAGGCCAACGCCTAAAGGCAGCGCGATGTTACGGCGAATGATGCTGCGAAAACGATTCTGGTCGACGGCCTGAGATGCGGTCATTTTTTCTGTCTTCGGCTTAGCGAATCAAGTCGATTCGGCATATTTTTCGGATTTTTCGCGCGGAGCGGTATGTCGTTGAACGACCCGCGTCATCATACAGGAAGGGGCCCATTTTTGAGGCGTTATACGACGGCTCAGGCTTGCTGGGCGGGGCTGTTGCCGATCCACGCAAGTTTGCACGGCTGACGCGAGTCAGCCGTGCAAAGCATGCGAAGGAAGCTGAAATACGCCTACGCCGGCACGGTCTCCGCCAGCGCCGCGCGCGACCACACGCGATGCTGTTCCGCCGCCGCGATGAACGCCTTCAGCACATCGGCGACCTGCTTGTCGTCGCCGGTGGCGACGCCGTCGGCGTTGTCCGGCAACTGCGCCGCGGCGAGCACGTCACGCCCCGCGCCGAGCGCCGCAATCGCCTTCAGATGCTTGAACGCCTCGAGCACGAAATGCCGCGCGTCGCCCGATTGCGCGAGCCGCTTCGCACCCGCCTCGCCACCTGGGACGATCACGGCGTCGAACATGATCGACGGCAAGCCGGCAATCGTCGCGTCGGGCGCCATGCCGTCGATCGGCGCGAGCGTCGGGGCGATCAGCATGGGCGTTGCGCCTTCGTCCTGCAGCGCCTGCTGCAGTTTCCTGATCGCCGCGCCATCGGAACCCGGCGCGACCAGCAACGCGATCTTGCGCGTCTTGATGCCGGGCTTCACACGGTTCAGCAGACTCAAGGCCGGGGAATCCTTGGGACCGCTCAGCCTCGCTGTACCCTTCTTCGGCGCGGGCAAGCCCAGACCTTCGGCGACGGTCGCCGCGAGCCCCGCGTCGAAGTTCGCGAGAATCTCGTTCACCACGCGCGCGCGAATCTCCGGCTTGCTGACCTTGCCGAGTTCGAACTGATACGCGGCGGCGATATGGTCCTTCTCGGGCTGCGACATGCTGTTATAAAACAGCGCGGCCTGCGAGAAATGATCGGCGAACGATTCACTGCGCACGCGGATCTTGGTGCCCTCCACGCGCTCCTGATAACTTTCGAAACCACCGTCGCTGGGCGCGGGATCGGTTTCCTTCGGCCAGCCGCCACTCAGCGAATTCGGTTCGTAGGAAGCCTGCCCGACGTTGATCGTCTGGCGATGCATCGCGTCGCGCTGATTGTTGATGAACGGACAGACCGGCCGGTTGATCGGAATCTCGTGAAAGTTCGGCCCACCCAGCCGGCTGATCTGCGTATCCGTGTACGAGAACAAACGCCCTTGCAATAGCGGGTCGTTCGAGAAATCGATACCCGGCACGACATGCCCCGGATGAAACGCCACCTGTTCCGTCTCGGCGAAAAAGTTATCCGGATTGCGATTGAGGGTCATCTTGCCGACGATCTTCACCGGCACCAACTCTTCGGGAATCAGCTTGGTCGGATCGAGCAGATCGAAGTCGAAGTTGTGCTCGTCCTCTTCTTCAACAATCTGCACGCCGAGTTCGAACTCGGGGAAATCGCCCCGCGTGATCGCTTCCCACAAATCCCGCCGATGAAAATCCGGGTCCTTGCCCGCGAGTTTCTGCGCTTCGTCCCATAGCAATGAGTACGAGCCCAGCACCGGCCGCCAGTGAAACTTGACGAAACGACCTTTGCCCTGCGCGTTGACGAAACGGAACGTGTGAATGCCGAAGCCTTCCATGGTGCGCAGGCTGCGTGGAATCGCGCGGTCCGACATGGTCCACAAGACCATATGCGCGGATTCGGGCACGAGCGACACGAAGTCCCAGAAGGTGTCGTGCGCGGAGCCGCCGGTCGGCATTTCATTCGGCGCTTCCGGTTTCACCGCGTGCACGAAGTCGGGAAACTTGATGGCGTCCTGAATGAAGAACACCGGCATGTTGTTGCCGACCAGATCGTAATTACCTTCCTGCGTGTAGAACTTCACCGCGAAACCGCGCACGTCGCGCACCGTGTCGGCGGAACCGCGCGGGCCTTGCACCGTGGAGAAACGCACGTACACCGGCGTCTGCACGCCGGGGTCCTGCAGGAATGCGGCCTTGGTGTATTCGCGCATCGACTCGTAGACCTGAAACACGCCATGCGCCGCCGAGCCGCGCGCGTGCACGATGCGCTCCGGAATACGCTCGTGGTCGAAGTGCGTGATCTTCTCACGCATGATGAAGTCTTCCAGCAACGACGGACCGCGCGGACCCGCGCGCAGCGTGTTCTGGTTGTCGGCGATCTTGACGCCCTGATTGGTTCTCAGCGCCTCGCCTTGCGGACTCGCTCGAAACTGTTCGAGGTCTTGCGATTTCGGATCGCTCGCCGGCGCGTTTTTCGGTGCGGGCTTGTGCGTACTCGTTTTACCAGCCATGGGGATCTGCTCCTTGCGTTCGGGCGTGCCGGGGGGAATCCGGTCTCACGCATGGAGAGAAGGCAGCAAGGGATATTCCCGCGAGCAGGCGTCGCGTTGGCGGGTGGACGAAAAACGCGGCGTACGTCAAGCAATGGCGCTCGGTACGCCGCCGCGTCCTTCAGGTTGAAACGTGTGAATACGCTATGTCAGAAGCGATAGTTGATCGAGATATCCGCGACGCCGTTCGCTTTGCGGTGCGTGATCGGACTATTACCTGCACTACCCACCAGTTGCTCGTACGCACCGTCCGCAGTCGCGAACCAGTGCTTGTTGAATAGCCACACCGCGCTGATGCCGAAGCCCACCGACTTGAAGCCGGCGCTCGCGTGATATTGCGAGTACTGCGATTTCGCCGCCTGATTCTGATTCACGCCGAACCAGCTATTCATATACGTGGAGTCCGCCAGCGACACGTTCGGGCCGGCGAACCAGAAGAACTTCTTCGTGCTGCCCGGCATGGGCATATACGCGCCGAAGTCGCCGGTCCAACCGTTCGAACCGCCGAAATAGCGCCGCACGTCCGCGCGCAGCACCAGCGGAAAATCTTTCGAGATCACGTATTCGCCGGCCAGTTTGACGCCCGGCGCCGCGTTGATATTGCCGAGGCCGTTCAGCTCCTGCGGATCGTCGTGAGCGCGTCGGCCGAGATCGTAAACCGCAGCCAGACTGGCGCGCCAGTTCTGCCCTTGCGCGAAGTTAACCCCGAAGCCTTCGCCGCTCGAAAGGAAGAACAGGTCCTTGTAGCGCACGTCGATGCTCGGGCCGCCCATTACGTGGTAGCGATCCGAACCTTCGTAGCGCGGCTGGAACGAGGAGGCCAAACCGAGGCGCACCTGCCAGTCGGGGATGTTCGGCTGCCACATCTTCTGCAGCGGAATGCCGACCGAGTATTGCCATTCGTTGAGTGGCGAAGGCGTTTGTGCCATGGCAGAGCCCGGCAGGAAGGAAATGCCGCCCAGGGTCACGGCCACCAGAGACGTCGCCGCGATGCTTGTTTGTTTATTGCGGAACTTGCCAATCCGCTTTCTACGGCTGTTCAACACCAGAAGCCTCCGATTCTCGCGTATCGCGAAGAGGGTTATGTTCTCGCCCGAGGTTCGCGGTGGCCTGTGGACCTCAGGCGACCGCCGCGTTGCTACGAGCGGCATGTAATTTTTTCAGCTAACGACACGCACTATCCGGCAAAACGCGCTGCTCGATTCTATTAAACCCTGTAAAACGGGCTTTTGTACGAGCAAAGACGTGCGAAAGATTTGCCGATGGACACGCTAGTGCAAATTGCGGGCCTGGCGTGTGGAGAGCCGCCTCCAGTGGGATAAGAGCAGGCAGGAAGCGATGAAGAGGGATGGCAAAAAAGACGTCCGGCGCCACCGTTGCGGCGCCGGACGGACAGGAAAGGTGCTTGAAGCTGTATGAGTTGCGTGAGGGCGCTCCAGGCTATTGCGCCGCTTCCACGAGCACGGCTTTGTCGCGATAGAGATTCGGGAACAGCCGCTTCAGATTAGCGACCTTCGGCATATCGTTGATCGCGATATACGCGGAGTTCGGGTGCAAGGTCAGATAGTTCTGGTGATAGAACTCGGCCGGATAAAAGCCCTTGAACTGCTCCGTCCGGGTGACGATCGGCGCCGGGTACACATGGGCCTTGTCGAGTTGCGCGATATAGCTCTGCGCGACGCGCCGTTGCGTGTCGTTCAGCGGGAACACGGCCGAACGGTATTGCGTGCCGCTGTCGGGTCCCTGCCGGTTCAACTCGGTCGGGTCCTGAATCACCGAGAAATACACCTGCAGCAACTGGCCGTAAGTCACCTTGCTCGGGTCGAAGGTGACCTGCACCGATTCCGCGTGACCCGTCTCGCCGCCGCTAACCGTCTCGTACTGCGCGGTGTCGCGCTGACCGCCGGAGTAACCCGACACCGCCCGGGTGACGCCGCGCACGTGCTGGAACACGCCCTGCACGCCCCAGAAGCAGCCGCCCGCGAACACCGCGGTTTCCTCGTGCGCGGTGGCGGCCGAGATCGGTTCGTCGAGCGCGGGCGGCGCAATCACGACCGCCGTCTCCGACGAAAACGCCATTCGTTGCGCCAGCAACAAAGCCAGCGCGCCAAAGCCGACCGAGAGCGAAATGGCAGTCAGCCGCGAGCGCGCGGGCCGGCCTTTCGTGATGCGTGTCTCGAAGTTCATGATGTCCGTCCTGATCCGCTCAGCTCACACCGTTCGATGCGGGCGTAAAGGTCAACGCAAGACCGTTCATGCAATAACGCAGACCGGTCGGTTTGGGGCCGTCGTCGAACACGTGGCCGAGGTGGCTGCCGCAGCGACGGCACAGTACCTCGTCGCGCGTCATGCCGAATGACTTGTCCGTATGCGTGATGACCGCGTGGTCGAGCGGCTGGTAGAAGCTCGGCCAGCCGGTGCCGCTGTCGAACTTGGTCTTCGATGAAAACAGCGACAGTTTGCAGCCCGCGCAGCCGAACGTGCCGGCGTGGTGCTCATCGTTCAGCGGGCTGCTGAACGGCCGCTCGGTGCCCGCATCGCGCAGGATCCGGTATTGCGCGTCGTTCAGCATCTTGTGCCATTCGGCGTCGCTGTGCGACACCTCGTAGGCCGCCGCCGCGCCGCTGTCCGCCGCGCGCGTCACGTTCCACATCGAAGCCGTGCCGCCGGCCAGCGACGCCGCGCCGATAAACCTGAAGAATGTTCGTCTGTTGCAAGTCATGATGTTCGCCCCGGAAAGTCCGTGCCGTTCACCCGGTCAGGCGCCGGTCGCGCCGTCTGCGAGTGGTCTCGATGCTTGGTCGTGCGAGATCGGGTTTTATGACAGCATGCTCGTCTTTTTTGTCAGGCGGCGCTTACAGCGGAAATTTCGTGGTCGAGAGAATTTCCTTCAGCACCATGAACGAGCGGATTTGCCGGACGCCCGGCAGATACAGCAACTGTTCCGCGTGCAGTCGGTTGAAGCTGTCGCTGTCGCGCGTGCGGATCGTCATGAAATAGTCGAATTCGCCGGTCACGACGTGGCATTCCATGCAACCGGCCACCTTCTGCGCCGCTTTCTCGAACTCGGCGAAGGATTCCGGCGTGGACCGGTCCAGCACCACGCCGATGATCACCAGCATCCCCGCGCCCGCCGCCTTCGGGTCAATCAGCGCGACCACGCCACGAATCAGCCCCGACTCCCGGAGCCGCTCGACTCGCCGCAGGCAGGCCGGCGCGCTCAGCTTCACTTTGGCCGCGAGCGCGACGTTCGAAATCGACGCGTCGGTCTGCAACTGCCGCAGGATCGCGCGATCGATACGGTCGAGCGCCTGCAGGGGATCGGTCTGGACGGCGGCGGGGTCGACCGCTGTGTTTGTGCGACGAACTTTTGTTGTGCTCATAGGTTGGTTGGCAGACTTTTATTAATTCGATTTTCGATATGCATTTTTAAAAGTAAGCTTAAGCCATTTATTTCGCAAGCTCATTTCAGACGGTTTTCCCTACCATGTGTTTCGACGCGCCGGGTTCCCGGCCGCCTCGACACCACGGACAACGGAGCTGCCATGAACCTGCAACGATTCCCTCGTTACCCGCTCACTTTCGGGCCGACGCCGATTCAACCGCTCAAACGGCTGAGCGACCACCTCGGCGGCAAAGTGCATCTGTATGCGAAACGCGAAGACTGCAACAGCGGTTTCGCGTTCGGCGGCAACAAGACGCGCAAGCTCGAATATCTGATTCCCGAAGCGCTCGCGCAGGGATGCGACACGCTGGTGTCGATCGGCGGAATTCAGTCGAACCAGACCCGCCAGGTGGCCGCGGTCGCGGCGCACCTCGGCATGAAGTGCGTGCTGGTGCAGGAGAACTGGGTCAACTACTCGGACGCCGTGTACGACCGCGTCGGCAACATCCAGATGTCGCGCATTCTCGGCGCGGACGTGCGTCTGGTTGCGGACGGCTTCGACATCGGCTTTCGCAAGAGCTGGGAAGACGCGCTCGAGAGCGTGCGCGCCGCCGGCGGCAAGCCGTATGCGATTCCGGCCGGCTGCTCGGACCATCCGCTGGGCGGGCTCGGTTTTGTCGGTTTCGCCGAAGAAGTCCGGCAGCAGGAGGCCGAACTGGGTTTCAAGTTCGACTACGTCGTGGTGTGCTCGGTGACGGGCAGCACGCAGGCCGGCATGATCGTGGGCTTTGCCGCCGACGGCCGCGCCGAACGCGTGATCGGCATCGACGCCTCCGCGAAACCCGTGCAGACGCGCGAGCAGATCACCCGGATCGCGAAGCAGACCGCGGAACAGGTTGGCCTGGAACGCGACATCACCGCGGCCGACGTGGTGCTCGACGAGCGTTTCGGCGGCCCGGAATACGGCCTGCCGAACGACGGGACGCTCGAGGCGATCCGCCTATGCGCGCGTCTGGAAGGCGTGCTGACGGATCCGGTGTATGAGGGCAAATCGATGCACGGCATGATCGAGATGGTCCGCAACGGCGAGTTTCCGGCCGGTTCGCGCGTGCTGTATGCGCACCTGGGCGGTGTGTCGGCGCTGAACGGCTACAGCTTTATCTTCCGCAACGGCTGAGCTCACGCCGCGAGGCGCTGGCGCAAATGCTCCCTCAGGAACTCGACAAACGTGCGGATCGTGAGGGAGCTTTGCCGATGCTGCGGGTACACGGCATAAACGCTGGCTGCGGCGGGCAGGAATTCGTCGAGCACGGTGACCAGCAAACCGCTTTTGAGCGCGTCGGCAACGATAAAGTCCGGTAGCCGCACAATGCCGAGCCCGGCCACCGCCGCATCGCGAATCAGGTCGCCGTTATTGGCGCGCAGCGGCCCGTGCACTTCGAGGCTTTTCAGCGCGCCCTCTATTGCAAACTCCCAACTCACCGTACCGCCATGGCCGTACAGCAGGCATGAATGCCGTGCCAGATCGGCGGGCACGGCGGGCGCGCCACGGCGCCGCACATAGCCCGGACTGCAGCACGCCACCATCCTGACGTCGGCGAGTTTCTGCGCGATCAGCGTGGAGTCGGCCAGCGTGCCGATGCGGATCGCCATGTCGAAACCTTCGCCGACCACGTCGACGGTACGGTCGCTCAGTTCCATGTCGAAGCGCACTTCGCCGTGCTCACGCAGAAACAGCGCCAGCACCGGCGACAGATGCATCATGCCGAACGACATTGGCGCACTCACCCGCAAAAGCCCGCGCGGGCCGGCGCGCTGCCGCGACATGGCCTGCTCGGCATCGTCGACTTCACCCAGAATGCGCGTGGCGCGCTCGTAAAACTCCTGACCGAGCTCAGTCACGGCCAGCTTGCGGGTATTGCGGATCAGCAACTGCACGCCGAGCGTTTCCTCCAGCGCCATCACACGTCGGCTGACGAACTGCTTGGACAGCGACAGCCGCTGAGCCGCCGCCGTGAAGTTATGCGCGTCCACTGTCGCGACGAAAATCCGCATGTCGTCGAGTTGCATTTTATTGTCCACTCCATGGTGACAGTGTTTCCTATTTCACCATGATTATAACGATCCAGATTGACCTACACTCCTGTTCATGGATCGCGGACAACATCTGGCCGGATCGCACAACCCAAGGAGAAAAAAATGCTCGATATCAGACACGCCAATCAACGCGGCCGCGCGGAGCACGGCTGGCTTAGTTCGCGTCATACGTTTTCCTTTGCGAGCTACCACGATCCGAAGCAGAACGGCTTTTCCGACCTGCTCGTGATCAACGACGACCGCGTTGCGCCGGCTCAAGGTTTCGGCAAGCACCCGCACCGCGACATGGAGATCTTTTCGTACGTGCTGGAAGGCGCGCTGGAACACAAGGACACGATGGGCACCGGCTCGGTGATCGTGCCTGGCGACATCCAGTTGATGAGCGCGGGAACCGGCGTCGCGCACAGCGAATACAACCATTCGAAGACCGATCCGGTGCACTTCATGCAGATCTGGATCGCGCCCTCGAAGAACGGTGCGGCGCCGCGTTACCAACAACGCCACTTCAGCGCGGAAGATAAGCGCGGGGTGTTGCGGCTCGTGATGTCGCCGGACGGCGCGGATGGTTCGCTGGAGTTGCAGCAGGATGCGCGGGTCTACGCCGGTTTGTTCGACGGCGACGAAACGGCAAAGCTCGAATTGGGCAGCGAGCGTTATGCGTATGTTCAGGTGGCGCGCGGCAGCGTGATGGTGAACGGCGTCGAGTTCGGCGAAGGCGATGGTGCGCGAGTGCGCGATGAAAAGTCGCTGACCTTCACGCAAGGTCACGATGCCGAAGTGCTGGTGTTCGATTTGCGGAACATCGAAACGTCGGCGTTGTGGGCTTGAGCCGGATCACTTTTTGTTAAAGGCAGCTCGCCGGAGAGTTTGCGGCGAGCTGCCTCACTTCCCTGCTTTTAAAATTTAGATCGAGAAAAAATCATGCGCTACACGCTATTTGAAAACCAGAAAGACGGGATTATTCTCGTCGCCCGTGTGCTGTTGATGGTGCTGTTCGTGATGTTCGGCTGGTCGAAGTTGACGGGTTTTTCCGGCACGGTCGCTTATATGACGTCGAGCGGCGCGCCGGTGCCCGAGTTGTCGGCGGTGATCGCCGTGGTGATGGAGTTCGTCGTGGGTGTCGCGCTGCTGGTCGGCTTCTTTACCCGGCCGCTTGCGCTGCTGCTCGCGGTTTATACGCTCGGCACCGCGATTATCGGTCACCACTACTGGAACATGACCGGCGCCATGCAGTACGACAATATGATTCACTTCTATAAGAACATCAGCATCATTGGTGGCTTGCTGTTGTTGGCTGTGACCGGCGCGGGTAAGTATTCGATCGATCGGCGGTAAGCGTGGGGTGTTGACGTGCTAGATACAACATCTCGCACGTCTGCGCCGATTAACCCGCGAATTGCGCCAGCACCCGTTCGCGGATAGCAGGACGAATATTCGACTGCGCCATGTCGCCGTGATAGTGCGCGACGACGCGTGGGTTCATCACATGGAACCACAACGGCGGCACGTACGCGAACATGATCATCGTGGCGTAGCCGGACGGCAATTGCGGCGCGCCGTCGAAATGACGCAGCGCCTGATACGAGCGCGTCGGATTCGCGTGATGATCGGCGTGACGCTGCAACTGGTACAGAAACAGATTCGTCACGATACGGTTGCTGTTCCACGAGTGCTGCGGCTGGCAGCGCTCGTAACGGCCGCTCGCGAGCTGCTTGCGGCCCAGCCCGTAGTGCTCCAGATAGTTGACCACTTCGAGCAACGACGCACCGTACACCGCCTGGATCAGCAGGAACGGAATGATCGTTTTGCCGAACAGCGCGATCAGGCCGCCCCACAGCACCACCGTCATCGCCCACGCATGCAGGACTTCATTGCGCCACGTCCATGGCGATTTGCCGAGACGTTCGAGGCGGTGCTTTTCGAGCCGCCACGCGGACGCGATGCTGCCGAACACGGTGCGCGGCAGGAAGGCCCAGAACGATTCGCCGTAGCGGGCGCTGGCCGGATCGGGCGGCGTCGCCACCCGCACGTGATGACCGCGATTATGTTCGACGAAGAAATGCCCATAGCAGACCGGCGCCAGCGTGATCTTGGCGAGCCAGCGCTCGAAACGATCGGTTTTGTGGCCGAGTTCGTGCGCCGTGTTGATCGACACACCGGTCGCCGCGCCCAGCGACAGCGCGAAGCCAAGATAGTCGTACCACGCCAGGGCATGCGTGCCG
This sequence comes from Burkholderia sp. 9120, assembly GCF_000745015.1. NCBI lineage: Bacteria > Pseudomonadati > Pseudomonadota > Betaproteobacteria > Burkholderiales > Burkholderiaceae > Burkholderia > Burkholderia sp. 9120. Next base: position 4,612,480 of record NZ_JQNA01000002.1, read on the forward strand.
ACAATCCACACCGCGCCGAAGAACGACACGTATTCGATGAACGTGGCGAGATAAACGACGCGCCGGTAATAGCGCTCACGCTCAAGCGTCGGGACGACGTCTTCGGGCGGGTTGCTGGGGTCGTCGCCGATCACATAATCGAGCAGCGGGATGATGCCGAACACGAATATCGGCCCGAACCACCAGAAAATATGCCAACCGGTATGCAACGCCAGATTCGCGGCATGCAGCGGCAAGGTGATCGTGAGCGCGCCGAGCAGCCACAGGTAGCGTTTGCTGTCGACCCACCGCGCGGGGGCCACTTGCGATGTTGCCATTGTCTCCCTCCTTGTTTTATGTCGCCCTTATCCGCGCATGGCTCGATGAAGGCCCGCGCATAGGTCGGTAGGACTTTTTCCGACTTCCAGATTTATATGGCCTGGAGCGCGGGATCGCCAAGGAATTGAGCCAGGTGGGAGTCTCCAAACAGGGCAGCGGCAGATGAGGCTTGTTGGCGCGGGGTCGAGCGGGTGAATGAAACGGGTGTTTGGGTGGAGCGGGAATGGGCTGCGTATGCGGCGCGTTGTCCCGTCCTCCCGCTTGACCGCAATTGCCGGAATTCATATAATCAGGCCTCAAAACTACGTACGAGCGGGTGCGAAAAACGTAGCGCCACCCGGGCGACCGGGTTCCACCTGGAGTGGAAATTCTGCCGAAAGGCAGATAGAGAATCCCGCATGCGACGGCTGCCGAAAGGCGGCCGTTGGTTTTTGTGGCAACGCTTTTGTCGCTAGGACCGAATCTTCCGTCCCTCGTAGGTCGCCCGCAGCAACGTCTTGAAGCTGACCTTCTTCGCCTGCCGCTGGCGCTTCGACAGTTCGTTCTCGAGAAGATATGCGGACTGAATCCGCAAAATCAGACGCTGTTTTCTCGCCCGGTCTTTCTCCACTTCAAAAAACACCGCATAAGGCGACGACGTACCGTCTGCACGGGTCTTTTGCAGTGTCATGAAATTAGGCTGCCGCTCATTTGCCACGACTATCGGACGCTCGGCAAGCGTCATGGCCAGGTCACGCAGCAGCGCCCTGGATAACGCATAGCGCTCAGCATCGAGCACCCGCTGCTCACGGCCGTCGTCATAGAGTTCCGAGTGAGGAATCTCCGCGCGCGCTCTTCCATCCCGAGCAATGCTGCGGGAAAAGCAATGGCACGAAAACATCACGAGCACGGTCACCGCGCAACTCAAACCAGGATCGCACTTGAATGCAAAGGAATCGAGGTGACTTAGGTCCCAAATTGTCTCGTTATTAACGATGGGTGAAAAGCGATGCGCTGCATATTCGGCAGATTCGAAAACGTGTACTTCAAACTTCGGCATAGGCAATCGACGTCGTTGTATCGATCACATTTTACGTCCGCCAAAGTCGTTCGTTTTCCGAATTAACGCTGCCGAATGGCATAGGAATGGCGTTATTCTTAACGTCCGCTGAAGCCGTCTGATATGAGCACGCCGCTCGCGCCATTCAATCAGATTTTCCACAGACGCTGTCAGGCAGTTGCGACTCCATCGCCGAATCAGTCCTTGGCCAGCCGAACCCAATCCCCAAACAAAAACGGCGACCCGAAGGCCGCCGCGCACTACTTACCCAACCACACTCCACCCTCAGACCGTCGCTTCGGCCTCAGCCTCGCTCACCGTCTCAAGCTCTTCGCTGTTGCGGATCAGGTGATCAAAAGCGCTCAGCGATGCCTTCGCGCCCTCGCCCACTGCAATCACGATCTGCTTGAACGGCACCGTGGTGACGTCGCCGGCCGCGAACACGCCCGGCACCGACGTCGCGCCGCGAGCGTCGACAACGATCTCACCGTGCTTCGACAACTCCACCGTGCCCTTGAGCCACTCGGTGTTCGGCACGAGACCGATCTGCACGAATACGCCTTCCAGTTCGATCGTCTTCACTTCGTCCGAACGCAGGTCTTTATAGACCAGACCGTTGACCTTCTTGCCGTCGCCGGTAATCTCAGTAGTCTGTGCCTGCGTGACGATGGTCACGTTGGCCAGGCTGCGCAGCTTGCGTTGCAGCACTTCGTCCGCACGCAGCGTGGCGCCGAATTCGAACAGCGTCACTTCACGCACGATCCCCGCAAGGTCGATAGCCGCTTCGACACCCGAATTACCGCCGCCGATCACCGCGACGCGCTTGCCCTTGAACAGCGGGCCATCGCAATGCGGGCAGTACGCCACGCCGTGATTGCGATACTCGCGCTCGCCCGGCACGTTGATTTCGCGCCAGCGCGCACCGGTGGCCAGAATGATGGTCTTCGCCTTCAGCACGGCGCCGTTGGCCAGGCGCACTTCGTTGATGCGGCCCGGAATCAGCGCGTCGGCGCGCTGCACGTCCATGATGTCGACTTCATACGTCTTGACGTGCTGTTCGAGCGCCGTGGCGAACTTCGGCCCTTCGGTTTCCGTGACGGAGACAAAGTTTTCGATGGACAGCGTATCGAGCACCTGGCCGCCGAAGCGTTCCGCCACGACGCCGGTCACGATACCCTTGCGCGCCGAGTAAATCGCCGCTGCCGCGCCCGCCGGCCCGCCGCCGACGATCAGCGTATCGAACACCGGCTTCTTTTCCAGTTCCTTGGCGGCCCGCGCACCGGCGTTGGTGTCGAGCTTGGCGAGAATTTCCTTCACGCCGCTACGGCCCTGGCCGAACACTTCGCCGTTCATGAACATGGTTGGTACCGCCATGATCTGGCGCGCTTCGACTTCGTTCTGGAACAACGCGCCGTCAATCGCCACGTGGCGAATGCGCGGGTTGATCAACGCCATCACGTTCAGCGCCTGGACGACTTCCGGGCAGTTCTGGCATGACAGCGAAAAATACGTTTCGAATTGATAGTCGCCGTCGAGATTGCGGATCTGTTCGATCACCGAATCCTCGAGTTTGACCGGATGGCCGCCGACCTGCAGCAAGGCCAGCACGAGCGACGTGAATTCATGCCCCATCGGAATACCGGCGAAACGGATGCCCGTTTCCTTGCCGGGGTTGCCGATCGAGAACGACGGCTTACGCTCGCTGTCGCCGCGACGTTCGATCACGGTGACGCGTTCCGACAGCGTCGCGATATCGTTCAGCAATGCCAGCAGCTCTTGCGATTTTGCGCTGTCGTCGAGCGACGCGACGATCTCGATAGGGTTACTAACCTTTTCGAGGTACGTTTTCAACTGAGTCTTGAGATTGGCATCAAGCATGGCGATTCGATTCCGTGGCGATGGGTATTGGGTTCCCGGCGCCGCACGCATCCGGAGAGGAAACGTGCGGCCCGGGGACGCGCGAACCGTTCTATTGAACGGTCCGCACGCTGACACGCCGTGAGGCGCCTGTTGCGGTTGCTACCAGCGGTCTGGAGACCTTAGATCTTGCCGATCAGGTCCAGCGACGGCGTCAGCGTTTCTGCGCCCGGCGTCCACTTGGCGGGGCACACTTCACCCGGGTGAGCCGCGACGTATTGCGCAGCTTGCACCTTGCGCAGCAGTTCGCCTGCGTCACGGCCGATGCCGTTGTCGTGCACTTCGCACAGCTTGATCTCGCCTTCCGGGTTGATCACGAACGTGCCGCGCAGTGCCAGGCCTTCTTCTTCGATCAGCACGTCGAAGTTGCGCGAGATCGCCAGCGTCGGGTCAGCGATCATCGGGTACTTGATCTTCTGGATCGTGTCCGACGTGTCGTGCCATGCCTTGTGCGTGAAATGCGTGTCGGTCGACACGCTGTAGATTTCAACGCCCAGCTTCTTGAATTCGTCGTAACGATCGGCCAGGTCACCCAGTTCGGTCGGGCAAACAAACGTGAAGTCAGCCGGATAGAAAACGAACACCGACCACTTGCCCTTCAGACTTTCTTCCGTGACGGTCTTGAAATCGCCATTGTGAAAAGCCTGTGCCTTGAACGGTTTAACTTGACTATTGATGATCGGCATTTACTGAGTCCTCTTTCGGAGTGGTTGGAAAGTGGAGTCAGTATGTCAGACGACGCTTAATAGGTAAAGTGAAGTGTTTCAATAATTGTGATAGTTTTACACTATTTGTTGCGCCGCCGCAGGCTATTGCGTCGGATCAGCCTTTCATCAAGCGCCAGAGGGTGGTTCGGCCGATTCCCAGCGCCCGGCTTGCCGCGGCGCGGTTGCCGCCGGACTCGTCGAGGGCGCGCATGACGTCTTCGCGGGTTGGCGTGGCGCGGGCTTTGTCGGCACTGGGTTGAGGATCGCGCTGCACAAGATCCGCCGCCGCTGCCCGCGTCATTCGCCCGAATTCGGGGAACACCGCCTGCCAATCCTCGCCGCCTTGCGATGTGGCCAAGGCGGCCATGCTGCCCGTCGTGGCCGCCGTAGCGGCGTCGTCGAGATAAATCGCGGCGCGCGCCAGCAGATTTTCCAGCTCCCGCACATTGCCGGGCCACGCGTAGCCGTCGAACAACGGGGCGAGAAAGGCCAGCACCCGGTCCAGCGCGACGTCCGACAAACCATATTGGAGCGCGCCGCGGCTTAACAAGTGCCGCGCCAGTTGGGCGACATCGCCGCGCCGAGCGCGCAGCGGCGGCAATTCTATCTGAAGCAGATTCAGCCGAAAGTACAGATCCGCGCGAAACACGCCCTGCTCGACCAGCGCATGCAGATCGCGATGGGTCGCGGCAATCACCCGCACATCGACCGGCGTGGCGCGCCCGGCGCCGAGTTTCATCACCTCGCGCTCCTGCAGCACGCGCAGCAGCCGGCTTTGCAGCGCCGCCGGCATTTCACCGATTTCGTCGAGAAAAATGGTGCCGGTATGCGCGATTTCGAACAGGCCGGGCTTGCCGCCGCGCCGCGCGCCGGTGAACGCGCCCTCCTCGTGCCCAAACAGTTCGCTTTCGATCAGCCCCTCGGGCAACGCCGCGCAATTGAACGCGACGAACGGATTGCCGCGCCGCCGGCTCGCGTTGTGAATGCCCTGCGCGACCAGCTCCTTGCCGGTGCCGCTTTCGCCCGTGAGCAGCACGGTGGCGTCGTGCGCCGCGCCCGCGCGGGCCAGCCGCCGCACCCGCTCGAGCGCCGCCGAATCGCCGACCAGATCGCCCAGATGATGCCGCGCGACCAGATGCTTCGGCCGCTGGCTGGTGCGCAGCGAACGGTCGATGCGCTGCGCGACCAACGCATCCTGCAACGTCACGACCGACCCGGAACGCACGCCCTGCTCCACGACCGGCACGCAGTTGACGATCAGCGCCCGGCCGCCGATCTGCTCGACACGCTCCTCGATCGGCTGGCCCTGTTCGAGCATTTCGCGCAGCAACGGCCCGACGGCCTGCGACACCTGGGCAGCCACGTCCCGTTCGCGGCCGGCCAGCAGCATGTCTTTCGGGGCATCGAAGCCCAGCAGATCGAGCATGGCCGGGTTGACCGCTTCGAGCTGGCCGGCTTCGTCGAAGGCAGCCACACCGTCGCGCAGATGGCCGACGATCGTATTCAGCCGCTCGCGCTTCGCTTCTTTTTGCCGGCTCACGCGCGCCAGTTCCACCGAGCGCTCGAACGCTTCCTCGACCGCGCCGAGCGAGTACAGAAACACGCTGGCCAGCCCCGCCTGCTGCGCGACGTCGCAGGCCATGCCGGGACCGATGATCACGCTGCAGCCTTCGGCGGCCAGATTGGCGACGGCGAGCCGCACTTCGTCGATCGACCGGTAGGCGCGCTGCTTCAGGCCGACTTTCAGCCACGCACTCAGGTCCGCCAGTTCATGCGAGATCGTCTCGTGCAGCACCAGGCCGATCTGCGCGCCGGGCCACGTGGTGGTGGCGCGGGTAATCGCGCTTAGCACGTCGAAACCGTTCACCTTGACCATCACGACCGGCACGTTCAGGTTGTCGCGCAGATACGCGCCGTTCGACCCGGCAGCAAGCACGACGTCGACGGCGCCCGCGTCCACATAGGCCTGCAAGGCCGTGACGGCCGCGCCGTAGCCCTCGCGCACCGAAAAGAATCGCGCACGCCCGGCGTAGCGTGGCGCGACGGTCTCGCAAAGCGATTGCAACCGGCTGATACTCACCAGTGCAACGCCCGGACGGCCCGCCTGAGGCGCCGCCAGGGACGATGTGAAAGTGGACACCACGGCACTCCGCCTCGAATATGAAACGTTCCATGAAACGTTTCATGGAACAGCCTGCTCATTGTGCCACGAACCGCCGCGCGCCTTGTATCGCAGCTAAGTCGCTGATTGTTGGGCACAAAGCCAAAGCCGAGGCCAATGGCATGCTTCCTGCAAAGCTACGTCCAGCTTCCTTTACACCTATTCCTAACTGGAGACACACCGTCATGACCACTTCCGCCACCCGCCGCGCCGCGTTCCGCGCCAAAGTCTACGAACGCCAGGGCCTGCTCGTGCCCGGCGCTTTCAATGCGATGAGCGCGCGCGTCATCGAGGACGCCGGTTTCGAAGCGATCTACATTACCGGCGCGGGCGTCACCAACATGTCGCTGGGCCTGCCCGACCTCGGTTTCATCGGTCTCGCGGAAGTCGCCGAGCACACCGCGCGGATTCGCGACGCGGTCGCGCTGCCGCTGATCGTCGACGCCGACACCGGTTTCGGCAACGCGCTGAACGTGCGCCAGACCGTGCGCGTGCTCGAGCGCAGCGGCGCCGACGTGATCCAGTTCGAAGACCAGATCATGCCGAAGAAGTGCGGCCACTTTGCCGGCAAGGAAGTGGTCAGCGCGAGCGAGATGGTCGGCAAGATCCGCGCGGCCGTCGACGCCCGCGAAGACGGCAATCTGCAGATCATGGCGCGCACCGACGCGGCCGCGGTCCATGGTATCGAAGACGCGATCGAGCGCGGTCATCGCTTTATCGAAGCCGGCGCCGATATTCTGTTTATCGAGGCGACCGAATCGCTGGCCGACATCGAACGACTGCCGGCGCTGTTCGACACGCCGCAACTGATCAACATCGTGATCGGCGGCAAGACGCCGGTGCAGTCGCGTGAAGCGCTGGCGAAACTCGGTTACGGCATCGTGCTGTATGCAAACGCGGCGCTGCAGGGCGCGGTGCTCGGCATGCAGCGCGCGCTCGGCACGTTGAAGAGCAACGGCCGTCTCGACGAGGACGCCACGCTGGTCGCGCCGTTCAGCGAACGTCAGCGGCTCGTCAACAAGCCGCTGTACGACAAGCTGGATCGCGAATACGCCGCGAAGGACTGAAGCGGAGAGATAACCGGGGACACGGAGGGCCGTCGCGTGCTTGCGGTCGGCCCGCCATCCGCCGTTATGACGGCAATCCCCGGCGATACAAGCGGGTCGGTTGCGTTACGATTCAAGGCTAGCGGCCATGAGCCCTATTTCTACTGGTACGTCACCGTGTGGGCCGCGATCTCCTTGCTCGTCTACATACGCACACCGGAAACCCGCTTTCGAAAGGTAGTTGCAAGAACATGAAGCCAATTGAGCATCGCGCCAGCCGTCCGCGCGTCGTACGCGCCTTCGTATCCCGCACGCAGTCGATGAGGATCGCGCAATGACCGCAGGCGGCGCACGCAATTCGCACATCGGCTGGCTGCCGTATATCGTCGCGGCGACCTTCTTCATGGAGTATCTCGACACCACGGTGATCGCCACCGCTCTGCCGCAGATGGCGCGCTCGTTCGGCGTCGGTCCCAACAGCCTCAGTCTCGGCATGACGGCCTACATGCTGGCGCTGGCGATCTTTATCCCGGTGAGCGGCTGGGTCGCCGATCGCTGCGGTTCGCGCACGGTATTCTTCAGCGCGATCGGCGTGTTCACGGTGGCTTCGGTGTTGTGCGGGCTGTCGCAGAACGTCACGGAATTCACCGCGGCGCGTCTGCTGCAAGGCATCGGCGGCGCGATGATGGTGCCGGTGGGCCGTCTGATCGTGGTCCGCAGCACCGAAAAAAGCCGCATGATGCAGGCGATTTCCACCATCACGTGGCCGGCCATCGCCGCGCCGGTGATCGGACCGCCGGTCGGCGGTTTCATCACGACCTACGCGTCGTGGCGCTGGATCTTTCTGCTCAACGTGCCGTTCGGCATCGCGGTCATGGCGGTGGCGCTCGCGTTGGTACCGAACCTGCGCGGCACGGAGCGCAAGCCGCTCGACGTGGTCGGCCTGCTGCTCAGCGGCACGACGCTCACCGCGATTCTGTACGGCGCGGAACTGGCGAGCCAGCCCGGCGAGAACCCATGGGTCGCCGGCGCGGTGGTGCTGTTCGGCTTGTTGATGGGCATCGTGGCGTTCCAGCATGCGAAGCGTCATCCGCATCCGCTGATCGACGTGTCCACGCTGAAGATTCCGACTTTTTCCGTGACGGTGGTGACCGGCTCGTTCACGCGGATCGGTATCGGCGCGGTGCCGTATCTGATGCCGCTGCTGTTCCAGGTCGGCTTCGGGTTGTCCGCGTTCAAGTCGGGGCTGTTGCTGCTCGCGAGCGCGCTCGGCAATCTCGGCATGAAGGCGCTGACCACGCGCATTCTGCAGCGCTACGGCTTCCGCATGGTGTCGATCGTCGATGTGACGGTGGCGGGCCTGTTCATCGTCGCCTGCGGGCTGCTGACGCCGAACGTGCCGCTCGCGCTGGTGCTGATCGTCGTGTTCGTCTACGGCGTGGCGCGCTCCATGCAATTCTCCACGCTCGCCACCCTCGCCTACGCCGACGTCGCGCAACCGCAGATGAGCGCGGCCAGCACGCTGTGGAGCGCCGCGGCGCAGATGACGATCGGTCTGGGTATCGCGTTCGGCGCGGTGTCGCTGCGCGCGGCGGCGTTCTTCAACGGCGAGACGACGGGCCGCGTGTTTACGCTCGACGATTTCCGCCTGGCGTTTCTGTTCGCCGGTGTGCTGACGCTGGTGTCCGTGATCGGCTACTGGGGTCTGCCGCATAATGCGGGACAAAGCATTGGCGGCGGCTCGCGCGGCACGGAAGATCCCGCGAAAAGTTGACGGCGAACGCGTGACACGTCACGGCGTGAGACCGCGACCTGAGACAGTGACCTGATACGGCGGTGCGCGAAATGCAGCACCGCCGTATTCTTTTGAGGCATCGACAAACCGGAGGAGACACGCGGTGCAAGCCAGCGATTTGACCATCTCGAGCAACAAGGCCGATCTCGACATCGAGATGATTTACACCTTCCTGACGCAACACACCCCGTGGGCCAAGGGCATGCCGCGCGACACCTTCGAGCGCGCCGTGGCGGGGTCGCTATGTTTCGGCGGCTATCTCGACGGCAAGCAGATCGCGTTCGTGCGTCTCGTCACGGACGAAGCCACTTTCGCGTACCTGTGCGACGTTTTCGTGTTGCCGGACTATCGCGGCAAGGGCGTCGCGTCCGCGTTGCTGAAGCACGTTTTCGCGAGTCCCTCGCTCACCGGTTTGCGACGCATCGTGCTGGTCACGAGCGACGCACATCACGTGTACGCGCCGCATGGTTTCACCGGGCTGGCGAATCCGGAGCGTTATATGGAATTGCATAACCCGGCTATCTACGAGACAGACTGAGCACCATCGGACCGCTGTCATCGCCGTGCCACGTTCGCCCGGTACTTTGCTGCGACAACAGAAAAACGGTCCCCACCCAATGTCCCAGCTTTTCGAGCGCGACTGCCGCAACCATGCCCTTTTCGGCGGGCACCTTGTTTAAGGCCGCCTCCGCGAGCGCGCTGCTCAACGCTTTCCTCTGCGCGATGCAAATTGCCATCGGCGTGATGGCGCATTCGGACGGACTGTTTGCCGACGGCATCCACACGCTGAGCGATCTGGCCGCCGACAGCGTCGTGCTGGTCGTGCTCTACCTCACCACGCGACAGCGCGGCACCGCCCCGCGCGCCGCCGGCAACGGCATCGAGCAGGCGCTGGCGTCGCTCTTCATCGCCGCCGTGCTGTGCGTCACGGCGATCGAAATGTTGTGGAACAGCATCGCGCAGACCTCGACGCTGACCGACAGCACCGCCATGCATATCGGCGCGCTCGCCATCAGCGGCTTCGTCACGATCGCCAAAGAAACGCTGTTTCGCTACATGCGCGCCGAAGCCCGCCGCACCGGTTCGGCAATGCTACTGGCGAGCGCCTATCACGCTCGCGTGGATGCGGTGTCGGCGCTGGTCGCGACGTTGGGACTGGCCGGCAGTCTGGCCGGCGTACCGGTGCTCGACCACGTGGCCGGCGCCGCGATCGGCCTGATGATTCTGCGGATGGGTTACACGAGCGGACGCACCGCGTTGAAGCAACTGCTCGCCGGCTCGACCGACGCCGCCACCATCACGGTGGGCCAGACGGTCGAATAGCGAGTCAAATAACGCCGCGTCGAATAGCGCGGCGTCAGCCGTAGGCGCGTTCGCGCATCCACTTCGTCATGATCCATTTGTCGCCGCCAAGCACGGGCGAGCCGCCGTGCAAGGTCAGCGGATCGAGCTGACGCTGGCCGTTCATATAGCGGAAATACACCGCGCCGCCCTGGTTCGCCGCGACCGATAAACCCGCTTCCGGGAAGATCGTTTCGCCGCCGTCGGGCACATCGTTCAGATAGATCACCAAGGTCGAGACGCGCTGGCCGCCCTGCGCGGTATGCACGGCGCTGCCGGGTTGATCGGGTGGGAAGTAGTCGAAATGCGGACGGTATTCGCCGGTCACGCCGTAATGCAGAATCTGCAGCCCTTCGCCGTTTTCGACCGGCCAGTTCATCAGGCTGGAGATGCGGCGGTCCATCTTCTCGATGAACGCGTCCTCGCCGCGCTGATACCAGATGCCCTCGCTTGTGCGGTTGCGGATCACGTCCTCCTTACCGGTGTCCGGATTGACGATCGTGGAACGTTTCAGCCGATGCCGCGAACGCTCGATCATCTCCTCGCATTCTTCGGGCGACAGCACGTCGGCGAACACGATCACTTGCGGCCGTTCGCAGCGCATCAGCACGCGCACGTCGCGGTCATGGGCGCGGATCACGTTGCCGGCGGCGACCGGCGACTCGTCGTAGTGATACGTGCGCGGCGCGGTTTTGGCGAGCACGGCTTCGGTCGCGGCGAGCGACGCCGCTCCGGCGTCCTGCGCTTCCTGGCCGAACGCTTTGTGGACGGCCGAGCGCGCGGCGTCGGCGGCGAAACCGGCCTGCACCATCGAGTCGATCATCGAATCCACGCTGCAGCCGCGCGCCACATTGCTGCTGAGCCACTCTTCCCAGGCGGAATCCACTACTGGCATGACATCCCCTCGTTTCGTCGGCGTGACGAAATACTATCAACTCGCCGGCACATGGCAAGCGGCGGGAGGGATGGGCGACGGCGGGCGGTCAGCCCTGCAACTGTCGGCCGCGATAAAGCGCCAGGCCTTTTTTCGCTTGTGCGCGGATGGCGCGCTTCACCAGCGGCGACCAGCCGAGCAGCATCCCCTTGACGCCCAACGCCTGACGCGACCAGAGCCACACATCGAAACTGTCGCGATGCTCGACGATAAGGCCGTCGCGAAACACGAAACGCGCGTCGATCCGGTTGACCACCTCGCGGCCCGTTTGGCTGAACAGGTAGCGGGCGACCCAGTGGGCGCGGCCGTTACGCTCGTCCGAGTCGACGTTGTCGAAGCTCAGCGAGAAGTTCTGCGCACGCGCCACCAGCATGCGCCACATGTCACGCGCTTCGTCGCCGCGCAATTCGCCGAACACGGGATCGCTGAAGACCACGTCGTCGGCATAGCAGGCGGCCATGGCTTCAGCGTCGCGCTGCTGGAACGCCGTGTAAAACCGCTCGATCAATGCGTTGTGGGTTTGGCTCATTTTTTTTCGTATTGTGCGTTGCCGGGATTAGCGAAGAAACCTGGGTCCGGAAGTGCCGCGCGGTCATTCGGGCGCGAGCACGCAGCACACAATATCGGAAAACCGCGCGGGCTGGATAGCCTGGCCGCGCTCTAGCCGTTCGACATCACCCCACGTACCCGCGCCGCTTCGGCGCGGCCGCCCAGCAGCCAGACGCCGGCAGCGATCGCCGCAGCGGCGAGCCCGGCCAAGCCCAGCGCGGCGGCAAAGCCGCTGGCAAAGCTCGCATGCGCGGCCGACATCAGCGTCTGCCGCAGCGCCGACGACATAGGCGCGGTCGCTTGCGCCGTGTCGCCTGACAGCACGTGGGACAGGAAACCGGCGTCGAGCGCGGCTTTGACTTCGGGCGTGAGCGGCGTATTGGCGATGAAAGCCGTGTGGGTGCGGGCCGCGAGCACCGCGCCGAGCACGCCGACCGAGGTCACGATCGCGGTGAAACGCGTGGTCGTGCTGATGCCGGACGCCATGCCGGTGCGGTCCGGCGGCACGCACGCCATGATCGCTTTCTGGGTATCGCCGTTCAGAATGCCGGCGCCCAATCCCGTCACGATCATGCCGAGCGCGACCAGCGCATAGCGCTCGTCGCCGGCCACCAGCGCCGTCAGCAGATTGCCCAGCGCGATCAGCAGCAAACCGGCCGACAGCAGCGCCATCGCCGAAAAGCGCCTGCCGAGCGCCGCGCCGATGTACGGCCCGACCACCATCGCCAGCGCGAACGGCAGCATGCCGACGCCCGCCGCCACCGCCGACAACCCGAACGCGTTCTGCAGATACAGCGGCAGGAACGTCATCATGACCTGCGCGCAGGCGGCGTAACCGAACATCGCGAGCACGGCGGCGACGAAACGCGGCTGGCGGAACAGCGCGAGATCGACCATGGCGTGCGTCCGCGCGCGTTGCAACTGGACGAACCAGCCGAGCAGCAGCGCGCCGCCCGCGAGCCTGGCGGCCGTGGGCCAGCTCGCGAGGCCGTCGGCGGGCACTTCGATCAAGGCCCAGATGCCGAGCGACAACGCCAGCCCGAACAGGACGCCGCCGGCGACGTCGAGTGGACCGCGCTGCGGATTGCGCGATTCGACGATCGTGCGCGACGCGCACCACGCCAGCACCGCGCACACCGGCAGATTCAGCAGAAAGATCCAGCGCCAGCCGAGCCACTGCGTGATGACGCCGCCGACCAGCGGCGCGATGGTGGTCGCCAGTCCCATGCAAGTGCCCCACACCGCCCATGCGCGCACCCGCGCCGGGCCTTCGTGGAAGGTGTTCGCGATCACCGCGAGCGCCGCGGTCAGCAGCATCGCGGCGCCCACGCCTTTAACCGCGCGCGCGACGTTCAGGAACAGCGCGGACGGCGCCGCCCCGCAACCGAGCGACGCCAGAAAGAACACCGCGAGGCCGAGCAACAGCATCTTCTTGCGACCGACGCGGTCGGCCAGACCGCCCGCGGGCAGCAGACACGAGGCGAACGCGACCATGTAGGCGCTGACGACCCATTCGACGTCGGCGAAACTCGCGTGGAACGAACGCGCGATTGATGGCAGCGAGACGGCGACGACGTTGGTGTCGAGCACGATCAGCGCGCAGGTCGCGGAGGCGGTGGCGAGGATGAACGCGGGGTTGGGGGCCGGCTTGGGCGTGGGCGTTGTGGCGTGAGCAGAGTCAGGTGGCATGGGCGCGGTGTCTAACTAACGAGGAGCGGAGTCACCTCATCGTAGCGACGCTGGTATTTCCTGTCATTGGCATAGAATCGCAAAATAATTAGCCTCAGATGAAATACAGACACCCATGCGCCAGCTCGAACTCCGTCATATCCATGCCTTCGTTTGCGTCGCGAAACAACTGCATTTCTCGCGTGCCGCCGACGAACTGGGCATCGCCGCGCCGTCGCTGACCAAGCTGATTCAGGAAGCCGAACGCCTGCTCGGCGTGTGCCTCTTTCATCGCACCAAACGCTCGGTGGCGCTCAGCGCCGCCGGCAGCGCTTACCTCGCCGAAGCGCTCACCGCGCTCGACCACCTCGCCCGTGGCGAAGAGCGCGCGCTGCTCGCCGAGCGCGGAGAACTGGGGCGGATCGAACTCGGCTATGTGGCGTCGGCGGTTTATGCGGGCGTGCTGCAACGGTCAGTCGGCGGCTTTCGCGACACGCATCCGGGCGTCGACATTTCGATTCGCGAGGTGCCGATGGACGCCGTCGCCGCCATGCTGCACGACGGTCTGCTCGACGCCGCCTATGTTCGTCCGCCGATGCCGCTTGCCGACGGCATTCAGGCCGCCACCGTGCATCACGATCGCTTCGTGCTGGCCATCCCCGCGGATTCCCCGCTGGCCGCGTCGGAAAGCGTCAAACCCGCGCAACTGCACGACCAGTGGTTCGTGCTGCCGGAACAGGAGGCGCCCACCTTCGAAGTGGCGCGGCGCGGGCGCTTCTCACCTCGCCTCGGGCCCCGGCCCGGCACGCTCGCGTCGGTGCTGGCCTGCGTATCGCTGGGCGGCAAGGTCGCAGTGGTGCCGCAGACGCTGGCCGAATGCGTCGCGTTGCCCGGTGTCGTGTACCGCGACATCGCCGGTAAAGCGATCGCGTCGGAGATCGCGATTGCCTACCGGAAGTATGAAAAAACGGCGGCGGTGAAAGCATTTCTGGACTTCGCGCGCAAGGGATAGAGGTAGCGCAACCAGGCCACAAGCCAGGCATCACCCCAGGACAAACCCAAACCGAACGCTCGTTTGGATCAACACCCTGGCGGCCTTTCGTTATATCCTGTCGAATATCACGGTCGGCTTTATGCCGCGTGGCGGCTGGTCCTCCAGCCTTGTCCATCGCCTCGCCGACCCTTGAAGCCCAACCAGCCAGCAGGAGCCTTTAGCGGTGCGCAGCCGATCCACTCCGTCCGACCCGGCAAGTAGCCGCCAACGCTTTGCGAACGAGATTTCGTCGACGATCGTCGCGGTGAAATCGGCGTCCGAGCGCGGCCGCGCCGAATCGATCCGCGACGTCGTGGATGCTTACCGGCGCCTGTACGGCAGCGTGCAGCGCTTCGTGCTGATGCTGACCCACGACCAGTTCAACTTCGCGTCGGTCGGCACGTCGGGCTCGCATTCGCTGAACCAGTTGCTGTCGATTCTCGCCGAACGGGCCCGGGCGGCGGGATTCGCGCGTCTGCACGACCTGAAGGCGACGATCGAGGAAGCCCGGTCGGCCGAACAGTTGCGCGACGCGATTTTCTCGGATGCGTTCAGCAACGATCTGGCCGCATTGCGCAACGTCGTGGCGCAGCTTGAACGGCTCGATACCGTTTTTATCGGCCTGTGCGTCGGGCATGTTCTCGAGCAGCACGGGCCTGTCACGACTAACTTTGCATCGAGCGCCGGCACGCGCGCCACGGGCCGCCGCAGCCGCGCCGCTACGGCGGTTCAGCGCGATGCGCACGCCGAACCCAGCCTCGTCGGCTCCAACGACTGATTCGACCGTAACGAACATGAACGCTCCCTTTCGCTTACCGCTATATCTTCGCGAATACACCGTCGCTTCGGCGTGCGCGGAAAACCTGCCGCGCGCGTGTCACGTTCACGTCGAGCAAGACTGACCCCGAACCGGATTCGAGGACCTCATGCACACGCCCCCGTTTCGCCTCGCCCAGCCCTCGCGTCTGAAACTGTCCGGCGACGATCTTGCCAACGCCGGCATGCATGCCGCCGCCGACGCATGCTGCACGCCGGGCAACGCGCCGCAGTCCCGGCCGGGCGCCCAACGGCGCGCGCGCCTCGCCGAACTCGACGGTCATCTGCATTGCTCGATCATCGGCACCTGTCTGAGCACGCAGGAACTGCGCAAGCTGGTCCCCAAATTCACGAACCTCGATCGCCGCGACGCCAGCGACCTCGAGATCCATCACGCCGCGGTGGAACTGGCGATTGAAGGCGGTGCCTGCGCCAAGGCGCTGCACAAGTCGCTCGACGAACACTATGCGGCGGCGATCCGCCGCTTCGACCAGGCCAGCGACGACATCGAGTTGCTGAAACTGTGGGACGAGGCGTTGAAAAACGGCGACATTCCGCCGGCGTACTGGGCGTTGATGACGCATCGGCACGCAACCCTGCCCGCACGCCAGAAAGCATTCGGCGACCTGCACATGTTGTCGCATCTGGTCGGCGCGGCGAACCGTGCGGATATTCGCCGGCTGGTCGCGCTGGAAGAAGAAAACGCCGCGCTGAAAGAGAAAATCGAGCGCCAGCAGAGCCGGCTGAACGAATTGGGCGCACAGCGCGATGCCTCGATCGCCGCGTTGAACGAGCAGATCGCGCAACTCAGCGCGAGCGTCGCCCGTCAGATTTCCGCCGACGCCGCCGATCTCGCCGCCGAAGCGCAGCACTTACGCGAACGGCTGAGCGACGCCGATCAGCGCGTGGCCTTGCACACCAGCCGCCGCGAAGTCGCCGAGCAACGCGTGCTGCAGGAACAGGACGCCGCACAGGCGCTGCGCAGGAGCCACGACCAGGCGCTCGCGCTACTCAAACTGGTGCAAAGCGAATGCGACGCGCTGGAACGCGCAACCGTCGACGCCGCCGATGCTACGCATGGCGCCGGCGCGCGCCGGGCGAGTCTCGACAGCGTGCAAGGCAAGCGGATCGTTTATGTGGGCGGCAGGCCCGGCTCGAACGCCGCGCTAAAGCGTCTGGTGGACGCGGCTGGCGGCGAACTGCTGGTGCATGACGGCGGCCTGGAAGATCGCAAGGGGCTGCTTGCGGCCGCTTTGCCGGGCGCGGATATCGTAGTGTTTCCGGTGGACTGCATCGATCATGATTCGATGAACACGCTCAAACGCGTCTGCGAGCGTCATCAGATCGACTATCACCCGTTGCGCACGGCGAGCGTGGCGAGCTTCGTGGAGTTGATGGCGCGGCTGCATCCTGAGCAGGTTGCGCAACTGGGCAACCCGCCGCCTTCGGCGTTTTGCTTGCGGCATGGTTGAGGGCAGAGTTTGGACGGGCGGAGGTCCGCCGTTCGCGCACCCTCAGCTCACGAACGAATCAACCGCGTCAACTCGGCAATCTGCTTTGCGCAGCTTCGCTCCGCTTCCACTTCGACGTCCCGATACAAACGGATGATCGTCTCGCCGACCGGCGTCAGCGTGCAGCCGCCGCCGCTTTGGCCGCCCTGCTCCGAATGCGTGGCAGGCGATTTCAGCGAGCGGTTCAGTTCGTCGATGAGCAGCCACGCACGCCGGTACGACATGTCGAGACTGCGCGCCGCCGCCGAGATCGAACCGAACTCGCGCACGGCTTCGAGCAGTTCGACTTTGCCCGGTCCGAGCGCCACGGTGTCTCCGGTACGGATACGCATTCTGAAGCGCACTTCGGGGCGCACCTTAGCGGATTTTTTCGCGGATGCTGGTTTGGTTTTTGCAATGTCGGCCATGCGCGAAAGCATACACGAACCGCCTCGCACTGCCACCCACGCGAGACGGTGCCTAACCGAGGTTTGGAAAGCAATGGCCGTAGTCTTCGCAGCCTGGGCAACCGGGCGCGGGGCCGGGCGTCAACCCCAACGAAAGCGCACGTTGTTCAGCGAGGAATTTCTTCCATCGCAGGTTCGCGACGTTGCGTTCGACCAGTGTCGGGAAGTAACGCGTCAGCATCCACGTGACGTCGTCGCGGCCGCGCAGGCCCAGGTCGCGCCACAGGTGATCCGGACGCAAACACGCATGCGCGATGATCGTCGCGAGGCAATCGGCGTCGGCCGGATCGACCGACGCGTCTGCGTGCGCGAGCAACAAAGTGTGAAGCGTGCGGACGAAGTCGATCTGGTCGATCGCATTGACCAGAGGCGGCGGCGCCGAGGCCGATGCGCGCGTGAAGTGTCTTGCCAGAAGCGCACGCCATGCCGGCTGGTGCAGACCGAGCAGCG
This sequence comes from Burkholderia sp. 9120, assembly GCF_000745015.1. Taxonomy (NCBI): domain Bacteria; kingdom Pseudomonadati; phylum Pseudomonadota; class Betaproteobacteria; order Burkholderiales; family Burkholderiaceae; genus Burkholderia; species Burkholderia sp. 9120. The sequence goes on from NZ_JQNA01000002.1 coordinate 4,630,211, forward strand.
CGAGTTCGCTGCGCGCGTCGCGCGCGGCGATCAGCCTGGCGAGGAGTTGCGTGTCGGGCGAGGCGGCGCTGGTGGCGACTGAAAGCCAGGCGGCCGTGCGTGCGGCGACGTGCGCGTCGAGCGAATCAGGTGCGGCAACACCAGCAAGCGGATTGTCAGACATGGCATCGACACGCGGAAGAAGAGCGGACCATGTTACGCCTGCAGCGTGCTACTGATCGCCCGCCTTCGCCCAGACAACTCAAACCACGCAAACCCGAAGCCAACCCCAAACCCAAACCTAAACCTAAACCGAAGCCGAAGCCGAAGCCGTCAAAACCTGCGCCTCGATCCGCGCAAGCCTCTTGACATGCCGCGGCGCCGGCAAGATATCCGAGCCCGAAAACAGAATCGGCGCGCCCTCCCCGGCATCCAGCGCGCGGCCGCCGCATTCGTAAGCCACCAGCACGGTCTCGCCAACCGGCGTGTTAAACAGCTCGTGCCACGAAAACGTCACGACATACCCGTCCTGCCCGACCGCGACAAACACCGTGCGCTTGAACTCGCCCGGCACCGCATCCGGCAAACCCGCCTCGTTGATCAGCGTCGTCAGACGCACGCCACGATACGGCTCGACGCTGCGAATAAAGCGGTTCGTCGTATAGCAGCGCAGATCGAACGGCGTGGCCAGCACGCTCTCGTACTGCCGCAGTTGCTCGATACTGAACCGTAGCGGACGCTGGAATCGTCCGGTCAAAACCAGCGCGCCGTCCACAGCCGGCGCGGCAATCACGTTCACACTATCCATTCGCGCTTATCTCCAGCATCGGCAGCCTGGCGGCTTGTTCATTCGTTATGTCCGTGTGTATATTACGCGGCGACGATGGCTTGCGCATAAAACCGCGCCGAAACTTCGTCGATGGGCACTATATCGCCGGGCATATCAGCCGACCGGCGGCAGCACCCTGACGCAAAACAACCAACAACAATGAACGGCGCACCGTCTTGCGCTGGCCCATGGCCAACGCACACGCTCGCCACTCCAGGAGATCTCATGCGCCTCGCTTCCACCCTGCACCGCAGCACCCGTCTCGCGCTCGTCACCGTCGGCCTGATCGCCGCGCTGGCCGGTTGCGGCGGCGACAACGTCACCGCCTCGCCGCAACGCTTCGCCGTGAGCGCCGCGCCGAACGGCATCGCGGTGCGCGCCGCCGACGGCACGGTTTTCATTACCGACGACCAGACCAGCAGCGTGCTCTCCTCACCCGACGCCCACGCGTTCGCGCATTACGCCAGCGTGCCGACCGTCACGGGCCAGGCGAACAGCCTGAGCCAGCTGAGCTTCGCCGACGCGGGCGCGCTGATGATCGAACGCTTCGGCTTCGGCACGGCAAGCGCGGTGTTCAGCATCACCGGCGCCGATACGATCGCGGCGCTGACCGGTCCCGATCCGACGCGCCGCCGCCTCGGCCTGATTTCGATCGGCTCGAACCGTCTGCTGTCCACCTGGTTCATCAAGAGCGGCAGCAATCCGCCGCAAGGCGCGTTAAGCCTGATCACCTACGATCCGAACGTCCACACCGCGGTTGAACGCGATCTGCTGACGGGACTCGGCAAGCCGGTCGGCATCGCCGTGTCGGGCGACAACGTGTACGTCTCGGACCAGGCGAATAACGACATCGTCAAAACCAGCCTCAGCGCGTTGCTCGCCAGTTCGCAAGCGGTGGCGGCCAGCGGCGCGTTCGTGCAGATCAACAGCCCTGACCTGATGAGCGTCGACGCGCGCGGCACGCTGTACACCAAGTGCAACACCACAGGCCTGTGCCGGATCGCGCCGGACGGCACGATGAGCGTGCTTGCAAACGACTTTCAGGATGCTCGCGGCCTCGCCGTGGACGCGCCACGCGGCCTGCTGTACGCGATCGACCGCGCGACCGCCAGCGGCGGCACCAGCTACGTCCGCACTTTTCCGCTGAACTGACGTTGCGCTGGATGACGCCATCCGTGCAACACGACACGATGGCGTCGTAATATAGCGCTCTTAATAACGTATCGGGGTTATCGCATGATTCGCAAGCTGCTCGCTTCTCTCGTCGCTCCACTCGTCGTGGTCACCGGCATCGTGACGGCCGCGCCCGCCTTCGCCGACGACAGCAACACGGTCAACGTGCTGTACGCCGGTTCGCTCGTCAATCTGATGGAGCGCAGCATCGGCCCCGCGTTCGAGAAAGCCACCGGCCAGCAGTTCCGCGGCTATGCGGCGGGCTCGAACAAGATCGCCAACGAAATCAAGGGCAAGCTGCGTCGCGGCGACGTCTTCATCAGCGCGAGCCCGAAGGTGAACGCGAGCCTGATGGGCGAAGCGAACGGCGATCACGTCACGTGGTACGTGAATTTCGCCGAATCGCCGCTGATGATCGGCTACAACCCGCAGAGCAAGTTCGCGGCGCAGTTCAAGAGCAAGCGTTGGGACCAGGTGCTGCAGGAGCCGGGCATCCGCATTGGCCGGACCGATCCGAAGCTCGATCCGAAGGGCGCGTTCACCGTCGAGATGGTGACGAAGGCCGCCGAGCTCTACCATCAGCCGGACCTAGTCGAGAAGACGCTCGGCGCGGCGGAAAATCCCGCCCAGGTTTTGCCTGAGGAAACGCTGGTGGGCCGCCTGCAATCGGGCCAGCTCGACGCCGGCTTTTTCTATTCGACCGAGACGTCCGACCTGAAGATTCCGGCGATCCGTCCGGCGCCCGAATTGCAGGCCAAGGCCAGCTACACGCTGACCATTCTCAATGACGCGCCGAACCGTAACGGCGCGAGCAGCTTCGTCGACTTCCTGCTGAGCGAGAAAGGCCGTGCGCTGCTCAAGCAACGTGGCGTGGACGTCGTCAAACCGACCGTGAGCGGCAATGTGCAAGCCATGCCGCCTTCGGTGCAAGCCGTGATCGACGCCAACGCGCCGTAACGCGGTGAGCCGTTCTAGCGCGCGGCCGCTGCTGTGGCTGGCGGCGCTGCTGGCCGTCTATCTGTGCGCGCCGTTTATCGCGAGCGTGCCGCAGCTTGGCGCGGCCGATTGGGCGAACGTCGACTGGGCGGCCACGTGGTCGGCGGTCGGCGTGTCGGCGGCGAGCGCCAGCGTGGCATCGCTCGTGATTTTGCTGGGCGGCGTGCCGCTCGGCTATTTTCTGGCGCGTTCGAACGCACGCAAGGTGGCGCTGCTCGGCTTCGTCGTGCAGTTGCCGCTGGCGCTGCCGCCGCTCACCAGCGGCGTGTTGCTGCTGTTTCTGCTGGGGCCGTATAGCTTCGTCGGCCGCTTCACCGGCGGCATGCTGACGGACTCGTTCACCGGCATCGTGCTGGCGGAAACCTTCGTCGCGGCGCCCTTCCTGATCATCGCCGCGAAATCCGCGTTCGCCGCCGTCGATCCGGTCCTCGACGACGTCGCCGCGACGCTGGGTCATCGCGCCGGCAGCCGTTTCTTCCGTGTCATGTTGCCGGTCGCGTGGCCGGCCATCCGCGCCGGGCTCGCGCTCGCATGGCTGCGCGCGTTCGGCGAATTCGGCGCGACCGTGATGGTCGCCTATCACCCGTATTCGTTGCCGGTCTACACGTACGTGGTGTTCGGCGGCCAGGGGCTGCCCGCGATGATGCCGTTGCTGCTGCCCACGCTGGCCATCGCGATTCTGTGCGCGGCCTTGTCGATTTACAGCCTTCGGCAAAAAGCGGCGTTGGAACAAACCGAAAATGGCGACGACGCGCTCGATCCCATCGCCGGGCAGGCGACGGCGAGTCGTGGCGAGGCTGAAGACCGGCGCCTCGCGTTTCATCTGCGGCGCCAACTCGGCGCGTTCGATCTCGACATTGCGTGGACACCCGCCACGCGCCGACTCGCCATCATCGGGCCATCGGGTTCGGGGAAATCGCTCGCGTTGCGACTGATCGCGGGACTCGACACCAACGCAACGAGCACCGTGCAACTCGGCGAGAAACAGCTACACACGCTGCCGCCCGAGCGTCGTCAGATCGGCTACATGCCGCAAGACTACGGCCTGTTTCCGCACATGAGCGTGGCGCGGCAACTGAGCTTTCCCGTCGATGCCGACGCCGCGAGCGCGCGTTACTGGCTGGAGCATCTGGGTCTCGCGCAACTGGTCGCGCGTTTGCCGCATCAGTTGTCGTTCGGCCAGCGCCAACGGGTTGCGCTGGCGCGAGCGCTGACGCGGCATAGCGAACTACTGCTGTTCGACGAACCGTTCGCCGCGCTGGACACGCCACGGCGGCGCCGTCTGCAGCAATCGTTGCGCGCGTTGCAGCGCGAGATCGCCGCGGTGACGATCATCGTCACGCATGATCCGGACGAAGCCGCGTTGCTGGCCGATGAAGTGCTAGTGGTCGAACAGGGGCGCGTGCTGCAATCCGGTTTTATCGATGCCGTGTTCGAACGGCCGGCCTCGATGCGGGTAGCCGGCCTGCTCGGTTTGCACAATGTCGGCGAAGGCATGATGACGGGTCCCGCGCAGGTCGAAATCGCGCCGGGCTTCTCGCTGACGATCGGCACAGTCGCAAGCGAACAGGATCTGCAAACGGGACAACACGTGATGTGGCGCGTCTCGTCGCACGCGGTGACGATTTCACCGGACGGTGAGCATAACGGCGTGGTCGAGTCGGTCGAGTTGCGACGCGGCGAGCGCTATCTCCGCGTGAATCTCGGCGGCGTTCATTTCGACCTGGCCAGCGAAGATGCGCAACTGCGCGAAGGCGCGCCCTGCCGGATCGACGTGCGGGCGGCAGGCGTGACGGTTTGGCTGCCAGGCGCCGCCGATTGATTAGCCTTCGTGCGCGTGAGCGCGGTTGCGAATGTCGGTGAGCGAGACGTCGATCAGCAGCTTGCCGGAATCGAATACCGTCACCAGCGCGTCGTCCCACTCGCTTTCAACCGTGCGCTCGTCCCACTCGACCGGCAGCGTCGTCGTTCGATACTCGCCGGTGTGGCGATTTCGCAGCAGCGTGAGGCGGCCTTTCATCGAGCGCTTGCCGGCATCCGTGACCGGATCCTTGAGCACGTCGTGCCATTCGTCGCCGAGGCGGATCGCCGAGCACTTCATCGCGAAGCGCTGGGTGTCGCGATTGATCTGCTGCAACAACGCGCCACCCATGCCGAACACGATGTTGTCCGCCGCGAAACCGGCTTCGTCCATCGCCGCAAGAATTGCCGCGATGGATTCCGGATTCACGCCGTCGCCCTGAATCACGCGTACGTTGTTGAGCACGCGCCTGCCCTTGCCGTTCAGTGTCGAACCGAACGACGTGTCGAGCGCGCGCAAGGTTTGCAACACGATAGTCTGCGGATCGCCGGAGTCCGGCCGGATCACCAGCATACCGCCGGAATCGAGCACTGCCTGCTTCAACTCCGTGCCCCACACGTCGAGCGCGGCGAACAGATCGTAGGAATCGGACACCACCGAAACGATCGCGCCCGGCTTGCCGAACTGCGCGAGCATGTTGCGGAACGCGTCGGTTTCCCGCTCGCGCCCCCATGACGTGATCGTGCTGTGCTCCGCCGCCGGCACCGAAAACGCCGCCATGGTTTCGTTGTAATAGTGGTTCGCCGCGACCACGCCCAGCACCGTATCCGAGCCCATGAAACTGACCAGATGCGCCGCGCCGCCAATCGCCGCCGACTCCGCGCTCGACACGCCGCGCGCGCCGAAATCGTGCAGCTTGAACGGCAATTGCGTGAGGTCGTCGCTGCTCTGTTCCAGCGCGCCGCGAATCGTCTGGCGCACATGCCAGCTTTGCGTTGCCACCGTGATCGGATACCAGACGCGCAGCAGCATGGTCTCCAGATACGAGGCCAGCCAGAACACCCGCGGATCGTCGCATTCCACCGTGACCAGCACGTTGTGAGTCGGCACGACCGATCCTTCCGGCACCGCGCGAATCCGCACCGGCAGATAGCCGCCGAACTGCTCGACGATATAGCGCCAGCCGGCTTCGTTGAACGGCTCGCCGTGCGCGGTGAAGAACGCCTTGGCCTGATCGATCATCGCCGGGGTGATGGGCCGGCACAGATACTCCTTGATCAGCATCTGCAAGCCGAAGAACAGCGTGCGCCCATAGCGTCCGCCGCGCGACTCGATGTACGAGAACATCGCCGACGCTTCGGGCGGATATTGCAGGTAATGCGAGGCCTTGTACGAATCCGTGTTGAGGATCGGATTCGACAGGATCGACGCGATGTCGTTGAGACCGTGGCTAACGTTGTGCATGGACGATGCGGCGCCCGAAGGCGCTCTCGAGAGTGATCGGGCGGGTGGTGGTCTTTTTACCATACACCGCCGCGACACCTCGTACGGAATCGCTGGGAGCCCTCGCTACGACAACGCCGCTCAATGCCCCGGCTTCAACTGCGGCGGAATACTCGGCCGGCTCGAAAACAACCGCCCAAGCACCCCCTTGCGACGCTCGACGAGCGGCGGCCACAGCATGTCGGCCAGCAACCGGATGCCTTGCGCCAGCGCACTATCGCGCGCCGACGTCACCACTGGAACGCCACGACTCAGCGCCTCGTTGGTCAACTGTTCGTCGCGCGGAAGCTGATGCGCGACCTTCGCGCCGAGCGTTTTTTCGAGGGTCGGCAGATTGATCTGCGCGTTCTTGTCGTACTGGTTCACGACCACCCGCACCTTGCTCGCCGGATAACCCAGCTCGCGGAAAATATCGAGCATGCGGCGTCCGCCATGCAGGTACAGCGGATTTTGCCGCACCACCATGCAGATCGAGTCGCTGCGATTGAGCGCATGGATCGTCAGCGGATTGAGACTTTGGCCGACGTCGATCAGCACCGCGTCGTAACGCTCGCGCACCAGCAGAAGAATCCGCTCCAGTTGCGAGGGCAACAATTCGGCCGCTTTCAACGGATCGCCGGCGCCCGCCAGCACGTCGAGATTCGCATGCACGTGCATCAGGCAGGATTCGAGCAGGGCCGCGTCCAGCCGGCCGATCTGCGAACACAGATCGGCGAGCGTGGTAGGCGGCGGTTTATCGGCGAGCAGCAGGCTCGCGTCGGCGAATTGCTGGCTCAGGTCGATCAGCAGCACGCGCCGGTTGCGCGCGGCGGCCAGCGAATAGGCGAGATTCACGGCAATCAGCGTCGTGCCGCTGCCGCCCTTGGACGACGCGAGCGAAACGATCCGTCCGGCACGGCGGCTGCGGGCGGTCTTGCGGGCATGAATCTGGGCGAGCGCGCCGGTGATCTCGCCGGTTTCGAGCGGCCATGCGAACACATGCCGTACGCCCACCCGCATCGCCGCGCCGAGCAGCGCGGTCGACGGCTCCGGCGTTACCAGCATGCAATGCAGCGCCGGCGTGCAGGCCAGCGCCTCTTCCACGCCGTCCAGCTCGCGGGCATTCAGATCGATGTCGTCGACGATCAGCAGGTCCGCGCTCCGGAAGGCGCGTACGTGCGTCAGCAATTGCCGCGCGGTGCCGTAAATAATCCGCAGCCGATGCGGCACGGAGCTTTCTTCAAGGCGCGCGGCAATCTGCGACGCGCGTTGCGCGCTGGAGGAAATCAGCAAAATGTCGATCATGTCGAGTCTCCGCCGTTCTTGGGCCGTTCGGCCGGCGAGGCCGTGTCGATCACGATCGACGTTCGGTTCGGGTTTATTCTTCGTCGGCGTCGGATGGATAGACGTCCGTGCCACGTTCTTCGTGCCGCTCCGGTCGCACCGGCATGTCGTAGAGCGCTTCGCGCAACGCGTCGCGCTGAATTTCCGCCTGCGCCCGGCGCTTGATCTGGTCCGCGATCACGAGCGTCAACAGATCGGGCGGCGGCGCGGCGAACAGCGCACGCGGCGCGTCCTGCAGCCGCCGCCATGACAAGGCGTCGGCCCGTCCGTTGATTCCACGATCGAGCCGCGCTGCGGCGACCGGCTTGCTAGTCTGTGTTTTCATGACAACCCCCGAGTGATGATCCACTTCACGACTGCTGCTTCGCGACTGCTGGTTGATCTTCACCAAGAGCCGTGTCCGCCACCACGCGAACACGGCGCCCAGCTCACCTCGTACTGTGGTCTCTCTATGGAGACTCGGGCCCTGGCTCCCCGCTTCGTCGCGCCGACTGATCCTGACCGTGCGCTGCTTTCCCCGTCGCTACTTCCTTGCGTCGCTGGTTCGCCGACTGCGCGAACTCGGTACGTGTCGTCGTTGCCTGCGCTTCGATTCCGTCATCCCGGACGGAAAAAGTGGCGAGGTCAACGCGTCACGTTGTCCGGTCAGCGAATGACCGATACCCCGTACCGGTCATTCGCGCCGTTTTTTTGACATCCGCTTCTTTTGGCCCCGCCGTACCCTCGTAAGTCACATTCGATTCCACTGCCGTGCTTACGAAGTCTGTGTTTGCCGCCGGTCTCTTGTGGACTCTGCTTCCCCGTTGCGAACCGGGCGGCAACGCATTCTTTCTGTATGAGTCATCTATTGCAATGGCTATGCCATGTGCCCTCAAACCCCGATGGCATCGTGTTTTTTGCTGCATTGCACCGTATTACCCCCACCTGAGCGCATGGGTTGATTCGGATTCGAGACGCGCCGCAACCGGCCACCGACCGCTCCGGAAAGCGGGTCCGGCGGCCAGTCTTACCGACCGTCCACAGGGACGCCTTTGCAGCCAAGGGATTACGCCGGGTGCCGGTCAAATGTGCCGGTGCTTCGGGGCATGAAAGGGCACCAAGCGGCATAAAGCGACGCGTCTCACGGCTTGCCCAAGTTGTCGCAAGCTTGAGACGCGACGCATGACCTACGTCGCGTGTGTTTCAGGATGACGAAATGGCGGAATACACCGGTATGTGGGATTCCCCGCATTGCCGGGATTGACCGATGATTTTTGAACGGCCAGCGCGGCGCGCGCCGTGTGGGTGAGGCTCTGAATCCAGATTTGTTTGTATGGCGCTCCCAGGCGGTTTCGCTTATGGTTAAGCCATGCGCCACCTAGAGCGCTGGTATCAGGCCAACGAGGTAACAAACGGTTGTCGTTCGGGGATGAAAACGTCTGGCGGGTTTCAGCAGTGAACTGCTGCTCTGCCATCTGTCCGATATGTAGCACCTCGCGGCTCGCGCCGCCTGTTCATGCCCCCGCCGTTGCCGCCATCGTGAATCCGTCATCGCCCGGTTACTCGGTTAGAGAAACCGCAAGCGGCGGCGAAACGCAGGTCGAGTTCGTGAAAACGAACCGGCTGGCTCAGTTGGCCGAAGACCGGTGCGTGTTGCCGGTCTGTCCAGTACGTTGAACTGCAGTCCTGAGAGCAGCATCGAACCGGGGGAAACATGACTACCAATTGCACGCCTGTCGACACTGAACGCACCGTTCTGTACGTGTCCACTACGCCGGATCACAAGCTCGCGGATTTCCTCGCGGCGTCCGGCTGGCAAGCTGTGCATGCTAAAAGCACGGCGATCGCCGAACGGCTGATCGAGCGCGGCAACATCAAGGTCGGGCTCGTCGAGCTGCCCGGCGACTGCACGTCGCAGCATCTGTCCGCACTGGCCTCGTGCATGCGGCGCGTCGAAACCAATTGGGTCGCCCAGATTGCGCCGGGGCAGGCGGAAAACGAACTGGTCAGCCGCTTCATCCTCGACTATTGCTTCGATTTCGTGACCCGGCCGTGGCTGAACGACCGGCTCGTGTTCGCGCTCGGCCATGCGCACGGCCTCTCCAGCCTGCGGCAAACCCAGGTCGCCCCCGAGCCGTCGCTCGGCCGGCACGGCATGGTCGGACAATGTGAAGCAATGCAGCAGTTGTACCGGCGCATCGACAAATGCGGCGTGACCGACGCCCCGGTCTTCGTGGCCGGCGAATCGGGCACCGGCAAGGAACTGACTGCCCGGGCCATTCATGAGCGCTCGCCTCGCGTGGGCCGCGCGTTCGTCGCGATCAATTGCGCGGCGATTCCGCCGAGCCTGCTGCAGGCCGAACTGTTCGGCCACGAGCGCGGCGCGTTCACCGGCGCCTTGCAGCGCAAGATCGGCCGGATCGAAGGCGCGCACGAAGGCACCCTGTTTCTCGACGAAATCGGCGACATGCCGCATGAATGCCAGGCGGTGCTGTTGCGCTTCCTGCAGGAAGGCACGATTGAGCGGCTGGGCGGCAATGGTCCGATTCATGTCGACGTGCGGGTCATTTCGGCGACCCACGTGGATCTCGACAAAGCAGTCGAAGACGGCCGTTTCCGCTCCGACCTGTATCACCGCTTATGCGTGCTGCGTCTGATCGAACCGCCGTTACGCGAGCGCGGCGGCGACATCAAGCTGCTCGCCAATTACGCGCTCAGCATGTACAAGCAGGACGGCGCGCGCAAACTGCGCGGGCTCTCCAGCGACGCGATCGTCGCGATGTCGAACTATCCGTGGCCGGGCAACGTGCGCGAGCTGATCAATTGCGTGCGCCGCGCGGTCGTGATGAGCGAAGGCCGCTTTATCACGGCCAGCGATCTCGGCCTGCCGGAAGCGGACAACGGCCCGGCGGTGACGCTCGCCGAAATCCGCAGCAAGGCCGAGAAAGACGCGATCGAACATGCGCTGCAGCGGCATGGCTACAAGCTGTCGGAAGCGGCGGCCGAACTCGGCATTTCGCGGGCCACGCTGTATCGGCTGATGCATGCGAACCGGCTGCATCAGGAACCGGCGGCCGGGCGTGCGTCGGGTGCGAGCGGTGCGGATGCCGACGACGAGGCCGAGCGGCAGGCAAGTTCGATGGTTTGAGTGCGGGCGGGCCGTGAAGGCCCGCTTTTTTTGATTGACGGCTGCCGTGTGCTTGCCGTCTCGTCTGCTTGTCATTCGCGCCTTTCGGATGCCCGCCGCCGTTGCTATGCTGAAAGCCGTTCATCCCACCCGGAGCGGACTTGGCTGATCAGCAGATTCCGGCGCTCGAGCGCCGTCCCTCCTCCACGCTTCCCGCGCAAGCCAGTCCGTGCGACGCGCTGACCATCCGCGCGCAGTCGCTCAGCGCCGGCTCGCCCTGCCGACGTAAGAAACTCGCGCTGGCCGCGACCATCCTCGGCTCCAGCATGGCGTTCATCGATGGTTCCGTGGTCAACGTCGCGTTACCGTCGATCCAGACCGAACTGGGCGCGAGCGTGGCGGCGATTCAATGGGTCGTCGATGCGTATCTGCTGTTTCTCGGCGCGCTGGTGCTGGTGGGCGGTTCGCTCGGCGACAAGCTCGGCCGGCGCACCGTGTTTATCGCCGGCATCGTGCTGTTCACGCTGGCGTCGATCGGTTGCGGCCTCGCGCCTGGCGCCGCCGCGCTGATCGCGGCGCGCGCCGTGCAAGGCGTCGGCGCGGCGCTGCTGGTGCCGAGCAGCCTGGCGATCATCGGCACGGTGTTCGACGACCGCGAACGCGGTCAGGCGATCGGCACGTGGGCGGGCGTCGGCGCGATCACGTCGGCGCTTGGACCGGTCTCGGGCGGCTGGCTGGTGGACGCGTTTTCGTGGCGGGCGATCTTTTTTCTCAACGTGCCGATTGCCTGCGCGACGGTTGCGTTGGCGGTGATCGCCGTGCCGGACAGCCGACTGGACGATGTCGCCGCGGAGGAACCGGCGGGCAGCGGAGCGCGGGTTCAACCCTCCACGCCAGTGAAACTCGACTGGCTGGGCGCGGCCACCGCGACCGTCGGGCTTGCCGCGCTGACGTATGGCCTGACGCTCGCGTCGGCGCACGGTTTCGGCGACCGCTGGGTGCTGGCCGCGATAGTCGGCGGCTTGCTGGTAATGGGCGCATTCATCGCGCTTGAAGCGAGAACGCCGAATCCGATGATGCCGCTCGACGTGTTCCGTTCACGCGATTTCGTCGGCGCCAACCTTGTCACGCTGCTGGTTTACTTCGGGCTCGGCGGCGCGCTGTTTTTCCTGCCGTTCACGCTGATCCGCGCTTATGGCTACAGCGCGACCCAGGCCGGCGCGGCATTGCTGCCGGTGCCGGTGACGATCGGCCTGTTGTCGCGCTTTACCGGCGGTCTGACGAGCCGCTATGGCGCGCGCGCCTTGTTGACCGCGGGTCCGGTGATCGCGGCGGCCGGCTTCGCGATGATTGCATTGCCGTGGGTGCGTGGCGAATACTGGCGTGGGTTTTTCCCCGCGCTGACGGTGCTTGGACTCGGCATGACGATCACCGTCGCACCGTTGACGACGACCGTGATGACCTCGGTCCCGGCGGCACGCACGGGCGTCGCGTCGGGGATCAACAACGCGGTGGCGCGGGTCGCGAGCTTGCTGGCAATCGCGGTGCTGGGGATCGTGTTCGTCTGGTCGCATGATGCGGCGCTCGATGCTCGGCTCGACGCGTTGCATGTGCCGCGAGCGGAGCGCGAGGCGGCCAGTCTTGCGCGCAGTGGTGGCGAGGCGGTCGATGGCGGCGATGAGCCGTCCGGGTCTGTGCCTGCGAAGGGCAACGCTTCTTCGGACTCAGGGCTGCAAGCGTCCGCGCCGGGCGCAGCTACGCAAGCGGCAATTGCTGCTGCGCAAGCCGACTCGCTAGGCGCCGCATTACGAGCCGTGGCACTGATGTCGGCGTTGTGCGCACTGATCGGCGCGGCACTGGCGGCGACGACCATCCAGCGCGCGGAGCGCAAGCCATAGCACGTCCGTGACACTGGCCTCGGCATAGTGCTCGTTGGCCGGCGCAACGCAGCGCCATAGCACTTACCAACCCGCCGCAAGCTCCCCGCTTCCGACACTTCACAACACCCTGAAACGTCCCCGCCCGCCGATCTCCATACTCACGTCATGGCAGTGCAAACGCCCTCACTCCACCGGGAGCTTCTCCATGACGATCACCTGCTTCATCCGTTACCAGATCGATCCGTTCCAACGCGACGCTTTCGACGACTACGCGCGCAACTGGGGCCGCATAATTCCGCGCTGCGGCGGTCATCTGGTCGGCTATTTCCTGCCGCACGAGGGCACCAACGACATCGCGTGGGGCTTGATCGCGTTCGACAGCCTCGCCGCCTACGAGACCTACCGCGCCAGGCTGCGCACCGATTCCGAAGCGCGCGACAATTTCCAGTTCGCGCAAACCCGGCGCTTCATTCTGCGTGAAGAGCGGACTTTCACCGAAGTCGTCGACGGCACGTTCGAGGTCGCGCCGCAGTAAAGACGACAACCGGCCAGGCGCGATATGCGGAGACGGCGCGCACCGTCCCGCATATCGCGCGCGCCCATCTGCGAACCAAAGCCCCCAGACCGCCGACCACCCCAGCGCCGTCCGACAGGCCGGTTTTTTGCTGCCCGTGCTAGCCTGTCGGCTGCCGCTTGTCGCCCGCCCGGCGTCGAAGCCCGCCCAGCTTGCCCGAGGCGGCCGCCGACCCCGCCGCGAGGAACTTGTATGACCTGAGCCGTGTCGGTTCAAGGTCACGCCGCCGAACCGGTCCACGCGTCCCGGCCCAGCCGTCCGCACCTGGAACCCCGCCTTACACCCTATGCGCAAATTACTACTCGTCTGGTTGGTCCTCCTTTTCACCGTCGGCGCGTCGCCGGCCTTCGCCGCTGCGGCGCAAGCCGCGCCCGCCTCGTCGGCCTCCGGCGCCGGCGTCACGCTGACGCCCGAGCAGGCCCGCCAGGCGCTCGCCGTCCTCAACGATCCCAAACGCCGCGCGCAGGTTGCCGACACGCTGCAAGCCATCGCCGCCGCCGGCGCGCTCAGCGCACCCCCCGCGGCGTCCGCCGCATCGGCCGCCTCGGCCCCAGCCGCGGCCAGCGCCGCCGCCCTCGTCCCAGCCGCGTTCCAGTCCAACGGACTCGCGTCGCAACTGGCTCGCCAGGGCGCGCATTGGGCGATCCATCTCGGCGAATCATTACGCGCGTCAGTGGCTGCGCTGCTCGATACGACGTCGGTGCGCGCATGGTGGAACTGGCAACTGACCAGCCCGCAAGCGCGCGCCGTGCTGGGTCACGTCGCGTGGTCGCTGCTGGCGGCGCTGGTGCCGGCGCTGGTGATCGAATGGCTCGCGCGACGTCTGTTGCGCCGCGCTTATAGAGCGCTCGCCGCGCGCCGCGAACTCGGCACGGAAGACGACTCGCCGCAAGCCGGCCTGCCGGTCGACGTGACGCCGCAACCCGCCGACGCCCCGAACGCCGCGCCGCCGCTGCCGGTCATGCCGGTATCGAACGACGAGGCAACAGCCGGCGCGGCGGCCGCGACGGCAAGCCCCGCCAGCGCGCCAGCCGCCAAAGGCAAGCTCGACGAAGCGCAAGGCAAACAACGCGCCGCGCATCACTGGACCTTGCTGCAGCGTCTGCCGCGCGGACTGTTGACGCTGGTGCTGCGCTTCATCCCGCTCGCGGTGTTCGTCGGCGCGGCCAGCGGACTGATGTCGATCGTCACCGACGACGGCACGCCGCAAGACCGCGCGCTCGATTCGCTGATCGACCTCTACGTACTCAGCCGCGTGATCGTGATCGTCAGCGGCTTTTTCCTGCAGCCGGGCGCGCCGCGTCTGCGTCTGTTGCGCATGAGCGATGCGTGGGCCGCGTTCATGCAGCACTGGATCGTCCGGATCGTCAGCGTGGTGGCCGCCGGTTCGGCGATCGCGGAGATCGCACAGTCGCTCGGCCTGAACGACGCGGCGCATCTCGCGCTGATGAAGGTGGTCGCGCTCGCCGGCCACGTGATGATCTCGATCCTGATCCTGCAATGCGCGACGCCGGTCGGCGAACTGATCCGCAAGCGCTTTGCCGCGCGCGAATCGCTCGCGATGTTCGGCAACGCGCTGGCGGACCTGTGGGCGTGGCTCTCCGTGTTCGTCGTGATGGCGCTGTGGTTCATCTGGGCGCTCGACGTGCGCAACGGCTATCACGAGTTGCTGCATCTCGGCGGTATTTCGCTGGCGGTGCTGGTCGGCGCGCGGGTGGCGTCGATCGTGATCTTCGGCGCGTTGGCGCGGCTCTTCAACGTGCAGGACGACGCCGACAAATCGCTCGTGCATCGGCACGCTTACCGCTATTACCCGCTGCTGCGGCGCGTGGTGTCGTGGATCATCGGCGTGGTCACCGCGCTGGCGCTGCTGCAGGTGTGGGGCGTCGACGTGATCGATCTGTTCCGCGCCGGCTCGATCGGCCACCGGCTGGCGTCGGCGCTGGTCACGATCGGCGTCGCGGCGGTCGTCGCGCTGCTGGTGTGGGAAGGCGTCAACGTGTCGGTCGAACAGCGGCTGGAGCGCTGGACCACCAGCGGCGACCTGGTGCGCGCCGCGCGCCTGCGCACCTTGCTGCCGATGCTGCGTAGCGCGCTGTTCTGCGTGATCGCGCTGGTGGTGGTGCTCACCGGCCTCAGCGAACTCGGCGTGAACATCGGGCCGTTGCTCGCGGGCGCCAGCATCTTCGGCGTGGCGCTCGGCTTCGGCTCGCAGAAGCTGGTGCAGGATTTCATCACCGGCATTTTTCTGTTGATGGAAAACGCAATGCAGGTCGGCGACTGGGTCACGCTCGCGGGCGTGTCCGGCACCGTCGAATATCTGTCGATCCGCACCGTGCGGCTGCGCGGCGGCGACGGCTCGCTGTACACCGTGCCGTTCAGTTCGGTGTCGACGGTGAACAACACCAACCGCGGGCTCGGCAACGCGGCGGTGAAGGTCAATATCGTGTTCGGCGAGGACGTGGATCTGGCGATCGACACGCTCAAGGCAATCGGCGCCGCGCTGCGTGAAGACGAGAAATTCAAGGACGGTATTCTGTCCGACTTCAGCTTCTGGGGCGTCGATGGCCTGGATGGGTCGGCGGTCACGCTGGCCGGCCAGATCCAGTGCCGCGACAGCGCGCGCTGGGGCGTGCAGCGCGAATTCAACCGGCGCATTCTGAACCGCTTCAGCGAACTGGGTATCGCGATCGCGAATCCGCAGCGGCATCTGCTGACGTGGGACCCGGAGAGCGTGCCCGCGCAGGTTGAAGCGGGCGATGCAGCGAAGACGGCGCGGCAGGATGAGCCGCCTTCAAACCCGCCGTCCGCTGCGGAAGCCGCTGAAGCCGCGAGGGCCTCCGATGCTGATGCCACGACGCGCAAAGGCGATGCGCCCGTGGACGATCAGTTGCCCGTCGACCCTAAGCCGGCCGGCGGTCCAGGAACGCCAGCAAATCCTGGTTCAACCTCTCCGCATGCGTGAAGTAAAGACCGTGGGCGGCGTCCTCATAGACGTAGAGTGACGCGCCGGGGATCAGCCGCGCCGTGGGCCGCCCGGTCAGTTCGAGCGGCGCCGACACATCGCGCTCGCCATGCACCACCAGCGACGGCACGTCGACCCGCTTCAACTCCTCGCGGAAATCGGTAATGGTCTGCAAGTGCGCGAGTTCCAGCACGGCCTGATGCGAGGTCTGCAGCATCATCCGGATCGTCCAGTCGCACGGCGCGCGCGACACGCCTGCGCCGAAGTACGGCGCCGCATTCGCTTCGATCCAGTCGGGAAACGAGCGACGTAGCGCGGCGCGGCCCTGTTCGAACAACACGCCGTCGATACCGTTCGGGTTGTCGGCGGTTTTCAGCAGATACGGCGTGGCCGCGGGCGCCACGAACGCGATCCGGGCAATCCGCGACGAGCCGTGCCGGGTCAGATAACGCACCGCTTCGCCGCTGGCGATCGAATGCGTAACCAGCGTCACGTCATGCAGATCGAGCGTGCTCAACACGCTGTTCAGATCGTCGGCCAGCGTATCGAAGTCGTAGCCGCGGCCCGGGTCGCTCGAACGGCCATGGCCGCGCCGGTCGTACGCGATGCAGCGGCAGTTCAGCCGCGCCAGCGGTTCCATCTGATACGCCCACATGTCCGAATTCAGCGTCCAGCCTGACAGAAACACGATCGGCGTGCCTTGGCCCCAGTCGCGGTAGAACAGACGCGTGTTGTCGGCCGCGCGGATGGTGTTGGGTTCGTCGGCGAGATGCGGGGCGGTGGCATTCATGGCGGCCTCTGGGTCCGTAGGTGGAATTCGTGATGCGATGGCGTCACTGTGCCGGGCGGCCGTACGCGGGTCGATTACGTGGGAGGTAAAGAAATCGGCTTCGGAATGAGTTGGCGAGACGGCTCCGGTGTTATCGCGTCGCGGGCTCAATCCACCTGCCACCAGCGCGGCAGTAAGCGCCGCACCTCCGCTCGCCGGTAGCGGTCGTCGATCAGATGCACCACGCCCTGATCCTGCTCCGTGCGAATCACGCGCCCCGCCGCCTGCACCACCTTCTGCAAGCCCGGATACAGATACATGTAGTCGTAGCCGCTGCCGAACTTCGCGTCCATCGTGCGGCGCATCTGCTCGTTGACGTCGTTGATTTGCGGCAAGCCGAGCGTCGCGATAAACGCGCCGATCAACTGCTGGCCGACCAGATCGACACCTTCGGAAAACGCGCCGCCCAGCACCGCGAAGCCGACGCCCTGGTGATGCGTGCGAAAGCGCGCGAGGAACGCGTCGCGCGCGGCTTCGTCCATGCCGGGTTCCTGAGCCCAGACCGGCACGTCGGGATGCCGTTCGCGCATCAGCTCGACCACACGTTGCAGACAGTCGAAGCTGCTCAGAAAACCCAGATAATTGCCCGGCTGCGCCGCGTATTGCCGCGCGATCAGATCGACGATCGGCATCAGCGAACGCTCGCGGTCGCGCCAGCGGGTCGACACGTTGCCGGCCACGCGCACCTGCAATTGCTCCGCGCGAAACGGTCCCTCGACATCGAGCCATGACGTCGACTCGGGCAAGCCCAGCGTATCGCGATAGAAGTGATACGGATTCAGCGTGCCGGAGAACATCACGGTCGTGCGTGCGGCGGCGTAGCGCGGCGCAAGAAACGGCGCGGGAATCACGTTGCGCACGCACAGCGTGGCGGCGGTTTTATCGCGCGGTGCGAAACGATCGGCGCTGAGCGTGATGTCGAAAATCGAATGCTCGCCGAACTGCTCGGCCAGCGCGACGAAATGCATGGCGTCGAAGAAAAACCGCAGCGAGGCTTCGTCGATGGAAAGCGGCGCATCGGCGAGTTGATCGGTCACTTCGCCGATCAGCTTTTGCGCGGCGAACAGCAGTTTGCTGGGGACGTCGTCGTACACCTGGTACGTTTCGCTCTGCGCACGTTTGAGCGCGTTCCACTCGCGCTGCAAGCGCTCGAGCGGTTTGCGCAACGTGGCCGGCGCGGTTTTGCGTGCAAGCCGCAGCGCCGCCTGATCGAGCGACGCGCTGTACATGCGGCGCGCGCGGTCGAGCAGATTATGGGCCTCGTCCACCAGCACGCCGACGCGCCACTGATTGATCTGCGTGAGCGCGTACAGCATCGCGCTGCTGTCGTAGTAGTAGTTGTAGTCGCCGACCACCACGTCAGCCCAGCGCGCCAGCTCCTGCGCCAGATAGTACGGACAGACCTCGTGCGCGAGCGCGACGTCACGCACCGTCGCGCGATCGAGCTTCGGGCCGGCCAGCGCCGCGCTGCGCGCCGCGTCGAGCCGGTCGTAGAAGTCGAGCGCGAGTGGGCACGACTCGCCGTTGCAGGCTTTGTCGGGATGCTCGCAGGCTTTGTCGCGCGCGACCAGTTCGAGGGTTCGCAAGGGCAGCGCTGAACTGGCCGAGCCGGCCGCCGCAGCGCTGCGGTGAAGCGTGTCGATTGCATCGAGCGCGAGCGCGCGGCCCGGCGTCTTCGCGGTAAGGAAAAAGATGCGCTCGATCTGATCCGCCGCGCACGCCTTCAGCAGCGGAAAAATGGTCGCAAGCGTCTTGCCGATGCCGGTGGGCGCTTGCGCCATCAACGGCTTGGCGTCGCGCGCCGCGCGATAGACCGACACCGCCAGCTCGCGCTGCCCGCTGCGAAATTGCCCGTGCGGAAACTGCAGCGCGTCGAGCGCGGCATTGCGCGCGGCGCGATGCGCTTCTTCCTGCACGGCCCAATCGAGAAAGCGCTCGCATTGTTCGACGAAGAAAATCTCCAGATCGCGCGCGGTATGAAACTCCTCCAGCACCGTCTCTTTCTGGGTGCCGATGTCGAAGTACACCAGCGCAACCGTCAACCCGGCAAGCCCGCGCGTGCGACACAGCAGATGCCCATAAACGCGCGCCTGCGCCCAGTGCAGCGTGCGGTGATTGTCGGGCATGCGCGTGAGGTCGCCGCGATACGTCTTGATCTCTTCGAGCCGGTTCGCCAGCCGATAGAAACCGTCGGCACGGCCGCGCACGGTCAGGCCGCGATGCGTGCCGGTCAGCGTGATTTCGGTTTCGTAGCCGCTCGCGCGACGGCCGGCCACCGCGACGTGGCCCGCCATACCTTCGAGCGATGTCGGCGCGGGCGTGAAGCGCAGATCCAGATCGCCGCGCTTCGCGGTGAATTCACACATGGCCCGCACGGCGACGACGTAGGTCATGGGGGCGACTCGGTAGCGTGGATGCTGAGGGCGGCGGCGGTGGCGTCATCCCCCACCCAGCGCACGTCGACCACGCGCACCGGCATGCCGTGCTCCACGCAGTACGCGAGCCAGCGAATCTGGTTGTCTTGCAAACGGTCGCCCGGTCCTTTCACTTCGATCAACTCATAGCGACGTTCGGCTGGCCAGAAACGGATCAGATCCGGCAACCCCGAGCGATTGCTTCGAATATCGTGCAACAAGCGCTCGAACCACAGCTTCAGATGCGCGGCCGGCAGACAGT
This sequence comes from Burkholderia sp. 9120, assembly GCF_000745015.1. Classification (NCBI taxonomy): domain Bacteria; kingdom Pseudomonadati; phylum Pseudomonadota; class Betaproteobacteria; order Burkholderiales; family Burkholderiaceae; genus Burkholderia; species Burkholderia sp. 9120. The sequence goes on from NZ_JQNA01000002.1 coordinate 4,649,845, forward strand.
CGAGTGCGAGCGCAACCAGTTCCGGCGTCAGCATTCCCCAGAACACGAACGGCGATTGCAAACCCGCCTTGCTCTGCAGATGCCGCAAAATCGTCTCGCGATAAGCGTCGCTGTCGAGTTGCGCGAGACACGCCGCGAATTGCGCCGCGCGACGCGCCTGAAAATCCGGCGCATGCAGATCGGCCGGACCGCGCTGGAACGGATGAAAAAACGCGCCGGGCAACGCGGCGAATACCGGTTCCCAACACAGCAAGCCGAATAGCGAATTGATCAGCGCGTTCTCGACGTAATGCACCGGCGCGGTTTCGCAGGTGAGATGGTCGCGCGTGACGTATTCGACCGGTAGCGCATCTTCAGGTTTAGGCAACACCAGCGTGCTGCGCTCCACCGGACGCGCCGCCGCCACGCGAACCATCGGCTCGCCGAGCTTGCGCCGCAGACGCGGCATCATCCGCGCGACACGCTGCGCTTCTTCTTCGCTTTCCGGCGCGGCGCAGGCCTCGCCGGCCAGCGCGAACGCTTCGCCGAAACGCTCACTGCGTTCAAGCACGCGCACGCGCCGATGACGCGCGCCGGGCCATGCGCAAGCCGCGTAAACGGCGAGCGCGGCGGCCCAGTTCTGCCGGCGTTCGCAATGCTGTCCGATCCGGAACAGCAGTTTCGCGCGACGCGTTTCGAGCCACGCGTTCGACGTTGCAATCTCGCGGATGGTAGCGATCAGCGTGTCGATTGCCGCCGGCTCCGCGTCGTCGTCCGGCAGCCAGTCCAGCGCTTCACGGCACGCATGCAGCGCGAGATAGACATCGACGTCGGCCCGCTGCTGGAATGCGCGCGACGACGGCGCGAACGGCACCGTTTCATACTGGAACACGCCGAGATCGGCGAGCACGAACTCCGACCAGTCCTGCTGCAAATTGCCGAAGAACATCAGCCGCAGACGCTCGCAGAGCGGCGCGATCGCGACGTGGAGAATGCGATCGGACGTGGCGCTGTGCCACGAGGAAAGGGGACGTTCGGTCGGGTTTTCAGCGTCGCCTTCAAGGCCGCTACCGCCCTCACCCTCATAAAACGGCCGCAACGTTTCCAGCAAATCGGCCTTACGCAACGCCCTCGCGCCAGGAATCAGCGCAATCGCCTCCGCAAAAATCTCCAGCAACGCCGGCCGCGTAGTCAGCGCGAACAGGTTCTCAAGCGTGAGACCGGGTTCGGTATCGATCCAGCCGAGCGCCGTCATCGGCGCGGCCGCGAGCAACGGGCAGCCGACCTCGTCGTAAGTGAGCCGGCTCGCGCGGAACAGCGTGCCCTGGCGCATCAGCATGCGCACCAGCAGCGCGCGCGACGCCTGCGGCAAGCCCGCGAAAGCGCGCAGAAACGCCTGTTCCTCGGTGTCGAGCAGGTCGTCGTAGCGCTCGGCCAGCCACGCCAGCGCACGCTCGAAGTTCAGCAGATAGTAAGGGACGTCAGACCGCAGATCTGACCGGGCGCCGGTTGCCAAGGTGCTTTCACGATACCTGTATGTTTATACAGTGATCATAGCAAAGTCCACGGCGGTTTCACTACCTGCGTGTTAGCCGGCGATCTGGCTGAGCCGCAAGCGCAGCAGCGCTTCGGGCCTGAGCGACACGTTCAGCACGGGCCGCGGCGCTTTCATCCCTTGCGGCACGCTTAGCTCGAAGCGCTGCAATAGCACGGCCGCGATCACGGTCAGCTCGGTCATCGCCAGGTGCTGTCCGAGGCACACACGCGGCCCCGCGCCGAACGGCATATACGCGCCGCGCGGCAACTTCGGCGCGTCCGAAGAGAAGCGCTCGGGCCGAAACGTCATCGGCTCGGGAAACCAGCGCGGGTCGTGATGCATCAATTGCACCGGCACCATGAACATCGTCCCGGCGGGCAATTGCCAGGGGCCCAGCGTGAACGGCTGCGTCGACCGGCGGCTGCTGAGCACCGGCACGGCCGGGTAAAGCCGCAACGTTTCCTGCAATGTCTGCGTCAGATACGGCAAGGACGCCAACGCGTCCGCGTCGGGTTCGGCGCCTTGCAGCACCCGCCGGACTTCGTCGCGCGCGGCCGTCTGCGCGGCCGGATTGGCGGCCATGCACCATGCCCACCAGATCAGCGTAGCGGCGCTGGTGTCATGGCCCGCGAGGAAGGTCGTCATGCACTCGTCGTGGACGGCCTGCAGCGGCCATGCCGCGGGGTCGGACAGATGCAGCTTCAGCAGACGCGACAGCAGATCGTCCGGCCACGCGTCGCGCGCCAGCCGCAATCTCGTTTGCAGATGACGTTCGATCAAGCCGTCCAGCATCGCCTGCGCCCGCCGCGTGGCACGCTTCCACGGCACCCAGCGCGGTGAGCTCATCGGCCAGTAGAGGCCGGTATAAGTCGACACGATCAACGTATGCGCGGCTTGCTCGGCCATGCGCGCATCGCTGCCGATCTCGCTCGAGAACATCATCCGCATGATCACGTCCATGGCCAGCGACGTGATCGCGCTCTCGATCGGCCACGCCTCCTCCTTCTGCGGCCAACCCGCGAACGCCGCGCCGGCCGCCGCGACCATGGTCGGCACGAACGCATGCACCGCCGCCCGCGAGAAGCCCGGCTGCAACGTGTGCCGCTTGTCTTTCCACGCATCGCCCTCGGCGATCAGCACACTGTGTCCGTGCACTTCGCCGAACACGCGCATGCCGTGCTCCCAGCGGATCAACTCGTCATGGCGATTGACCAGCAGCTCACGCACTAACTGCGGATCGCTGACGACAAGCTGATGCTCCGGCCAGATCCGCAGATAGACGACGTCGCCGAAAGCTTGCTGCCACTCGGCCACCGTCGCCAGCAGATCGTGCGACATGCGTCTCAACGCGCCCCAGCCGGTCAGGCCGACGGACGGCCCGGGCGGCCAGACGCCGGCAGCGTGAGGGACAGGCGGAGGCGGCTCATCCGCGTGGAAGGGGCACTGGGAGGAAGGTGAGGTGGTCATGTCGCGCATTGTTGGCCAGCGCGCCGCCCTCGTCTTGAACGCAAACGACATCGTGCCGTTGTCGGCATCAATGCTCCGCCGTGACGCTCGAAGCTTGCTGACACCCGCACCGGTTTTACTTAAACTCTGCCGCCATGACACTCGACTTGCTTCCGCAACAGGCGTGCTGCCCCGATCCGCTCGCGCGCGCCACGCGACTCTCCCGTGAGAGCGACACCGCGCATGGGCGGATTCATCTTGCGCCCGCCGTATTGCAAGGCGCGATCGTCGCGGTGATCACTCGCGACACGCGCGGCCTGGCACTGAACGACGCGCAACGTCTGACGCATTTTCCGGCGTCGCCGCTGGTGAGTCTGTCGGCGTTTCAGCACATGAACGGCGGACTCGTGGACCGCACTCCCGACGGGCCGCGCTGGCAGCCATTCAGTGCGTCCGTGATGCTGTCGGGCAGCCAGTCCCAGCCAACCGTCAGCTGGTCGCCTACGGGTGGCCGTGGCTGCATGATCTGCTTCACGGCGGATACCGCGCGGTCGCTGTTCGGGCTCGATCCGGCAGCCGTGCAGGACCGCTTCGTCCCCGCGCAAACGGTGCTCGGCGAGGTCTGGCAGCCGCTACTGCAAGCGCTGCTCGACGCCCCCGACGATGCGGCCACGTTCGCCGCCTTGCAGCAACATCTGGCCGCGCGCTGGCAAGCGTTGCAGGGCCGCGCGTCGGCCACGCCGTCGTTGCGGCAGATCGGCCGTCATTGGGTCGAACGTCTCGGTCTGCAGGCGCATGAATGGCGCAATACGCACAGCGCGCGTCAGGTCGAACGCCGGATCAAGGCGCATAGCGGACGGTCGCTGCGTGAATGGCAATGGCTCGTCAAAACCGAAGGCGTGTTCTTCAACGCGCGGGACCGCTACGACGCGGGCGAATCCGTCGATTGGGCCGCAGTGGCCTTCGACGAAGGGTTCGCCGATCAGGCTCATTTGAGCCGCACGGCCAAACGCATCACCGGTTTTTCGCCGGGCGAATTCGCGCAGCGTTTTGCCGAGGATGAATCGTTCTGGCTGTACCGGTTGTGGGTTTGAGAGGAGTGAACCGAGGCCGCTTGGGCCGCTTGGGCCGGTTTGCGCGGTCCGCCAGCAATACCGATACTGTTGTGACTTGAAATACGCACCGGACTCATCGACAGGGAACTCACTGCCATGCCCTCTTCCGTTCGCAACTCGCTGGTCTGGATTTTCGATGCCTTCGAGCGCGATCCGACCTACATCACCAAGCGGATGTTCGGCAGCGACGCCGCGTATCTCGACGGCCTGCTGTGTCTGATCGCCGCCGATCGCACCAGGCCATGGAATGGCCTGCTGATCTGCACATCGCACGATCGTCACGCGGCGTTGATCGAAGAGTTTCCCGCTTTGCAACCGCATCCGGTGCTGGGGAAATGGCTTTATATCGCGCAGGACGACCCGGCATTCGAAGCCGTCGCCGACAGCATGACCGCGCTGGTACTCGCGCGCGATCCGCGAATCGGCGTCGAGCCGAAACCGCGTCGCAGCAGAAAGAAGTCCACGTTGCCGGATGCCTGACTACGCGTTTGCCGTGTGCTATCGCGCGGCCACCCACACCACCATCAGCGAGCGCACCCCTTGCGCGCCGCGAATCAGCACGCCTTCGATATCCGCCGTCGCCGACGGTCCGGTGACCAGCGCCGCATAACGCGCGCCGCGGAAATCGTCGCGCCGGTAGACGTCCTGCAAGCCGTCCATCAACTCGGCCGGATCGAGCAACACGATCAGATGCTGCACGATGTAGCCCAGCGCGTTGACCACATACTCACGTTCGCTGAACCACACCGAGCCGGTTTCGGCGACACCGAAGCGCGCTCGCACCACACCGACATCGATATCCTGCAACGACGCCGGTTCGGTATCCGCTGTCAGCGCACGAGTGCCCGCGACTTCCGGCGTAGCCGACGCCACCGACGCCGCGTCGCCGAAGCGCTCGCGGATCAGCGCGCTCACGTCGGCAGCCGAGGCAACTTCGACGCAAGTCCCGCCCATTGCCTGTAACGCAGCCGTAAAACGCGCACGCAGATCGCCGCCCACCGCGTCGAACAACGGCACGTCGGGCCGTGGCCGCGCAGCCGGTTGCGCTTGCCGCACCTTCTCCAGAAACGCCTCACGCGTTGCCATCTTTAACTCCACGATTCTTCTTGTACCAGGCGTGGAAGGTCAGCTTAGGCGCCTCCGGCAACTCCCGTTGCTTGCCCCAGATATTCAGCGGGTTGTACAACATGAAATTCGGCAGCCCGCGCAACGCGCTACCCATCGACGACACCGTCGCGCGATACAAGGTCGGACTCGCGAGCAAGCGCCCCGCCATTTTCAGCACTTCCTGCTTCACGAACGGCACTTCATGATGCTCGGCGATCACCGTGCGCCACTTGTAGATCTGCTCGTGAATATTGATCTTCACCGGACACACGTTCGTGCAACTGCCGTTCAACGTCGACGCGAACGGCAACGCGCTATAGCGCTTCAGATCGTAGGTGGGATTGATAATCGCGCCGATCGGCCCCGAGTACGTGCCGCCATAAGAGAGCCCGCCGCTGCGCCGGTACACCGGACAGGTGTTCATGCAGGCGCCGCAGCGAATGCACTTGAGCGAGTACCAGAAGTCTTCCATCGCGAGCCGTTCCGAACGGCCGTGATCGACGAGGATGAAATGCATCTCCGTGCCCGGACGCGGCGCGCGGAAATGCGACGTGTACTGCGTGATCGGCGAACCCAGCGCGCTGCGCGACAGCATGCGGATAAACACGCCGAGATCGGCCACTTTCGGAATCAGCTTTTCGATCCCGATCGACGCGATATGGAGCGGCGGCACGTTCGCCGAGAGATCCGCATTGCCTTCGTTCGTACACACCACCACGGTGCCCGTTTCCGCCACCGCGAAATTGCAGCCGGTCATGCCCGCCGTTTTTTCGCGCACGAAGTACGGCCGCGTGTTCATCCGCTGGCTCTCCGCGAGATAGTGGATGTCGCTGTTCTTCGGATCGGTGCCGATAGTGCGGCCGAACAGTTCGGCAACGTCGGCGCGCAGCTTGTGCACCGCCGGCACCACCATATGACTCGGGTCCTGATGATCGAGCTGCTGGATGCGCTCGCCCAGGTCCGTTTCCATCACCGTGATGCCGCGCGGTTCCAGATACTCGCGCATCTTGCATTCGTCGGTGAGCATCGACTTGCTTTTGACGAGCGTGGTCATGCCGCGCTCGGACATGATCTGGTGCACCAGCGCGTTGTGTTCTTCGGCCGTCGACGCCCAATGTACGGTCACGCCGTTCGCCTCGGCTGTGGCAGCGAACTGCTCCAGATATCCGGACAGATGCGACAGCGTGTGTTCCTTGATGCCCGACGCCAGCTCGCGCATCGTCTCCCATTCGGCAATGCCGTGCGCCTGCGCGTCGCGCTTCTCACGCAAATCCCACAACCGCTTGTCGTGGAACGCCACGTGCTCGGTCTTCTTGATGAAAGCGCCGGCGGCTTTCGCGTGATCGATGCGGCTCATGTGCGCGCTCCGTTGAGCACCTGCGCGATGTGGATGAAGCGCGCCTCGGCCTTCATGCGCTCCGCGCAGCCTTGCTGATGCATCAGGCACGACATGTCGCCCGAAACGATGTATTCGGCGCCTGCCTGCAGATGATCGCGGACCTTGTCCTGCCCCATGCGCACCGACACCGGTTCCTCGGTCACCGAGAACGTGCCGCCGAAACCGCAGCATTCGTCGGGCCGCGCCGGCTTGACGAACTCGATGCCCTTCACGCCTTCCAGCAGCGTGCGCGGCTTCGAGAACGGCGTGCCCGACACTTCGGAAATGGACGCTTCTTTCAGATGCCGCAACGCGCTGCAGCTATTGTGCAGACCCACGCGATGCGGAAATTCGGCCCACGGAAACTCGCGCGCGCCGACCACGTCGTGCAGAAACTCGACGAGTTCGTACGCGTTGGCGCGGACCTGTTTCACTTCGTCGGTCTGTTCGAGCGCGGTCAGATGTTCGCGCACATGGTGGATGCAGCTCGCCGACGGTCCGACGATGTAGTCGTAGCCCGCGAAATTGCGCGCGAACACGCGTTCGGCGCCGGCCGCGTCGGAGTGCGCGCCGCTGTTGGCCATGGGCTGCCCGCAGCAGGTCTGCTCCTGCGGATAGTCGACCTCGATGCCAAAGCGTTCGAGCAATTCGAGCGTGGCGATGCCCACTTCGGGATAGAACGCGTCGATAAAGCACGGGATAAACAGAGCGACTTTCATAAGCTTTTTGAAAGAAAATCGGCAGCCGACGATTCACCTACTTTACTGCGGAATCATGCCGATGAGCCGGACCGCGGGTTTTGCCCAATCGGTCAGCGTGGTAATGTTGGTCTGACCACGAAATATAAGGAAGTCGCCGGGCGGTGTCAATCCGCGAATGGGCCTGGAAGGGGGTGAGGCGGCGTGCGCTCTCAGCGCGTAAGGCGTGGTCGCCTTACGTCAACGGCGATTACGAAACGACATTCGCCGCGGGATTCGCGGCGTCGTCCTTGTAGATTTCGCGGACAAAAGTCAGATGACGTTCGGCCGCCTTGCGCGCCTTTTGCGCGTCGCGCGTCATCACGGCGTCGTAGATCGCCTGATGCTGGGTCATCAACTGCTTTTCCATCGCGTTGTCGTAATCGATCAGCCGATGGTACTGGCGCATGCCCTCGCGAATCAGCGTATGGATGCCGTGCATCACATGCGCCAGCGCGATGTTGTGCGTGGAATCCGCGATCGCGAGATGAAACGCGGCGTCCAGTTCCGCGAGATTCACGCGGTCTTGCGACTGCGAACCGGCCTTCAATGCCTCGAACGCGTGAGTGATCTTTTGCTGATCGGCGGCCGTGGCGCGCTCCGCCGCATACACCGTGGAAATCGCTTCGAGCCCCTGGCGCAGCTCCAGAATATCGGCACTGGTGCGCGGATTCTGCGTGAGCAGTTCGGCCAGCGGCTTGGAGATGATCGGCGCGGTGACGTCGACCACCGTGAAGCCGCCCCGCCCCGAGGTTTCGATGTAACCGTCCGCTTCGAGCCGGATCAGCGCTTCGCGCAGCGAAGGCCGCGATACGCCGAGTTGCGTGGCCAGATCGCGTTCGGCCGGCAAGCGGTCGCCGGGCATCAGCGTGCCGTCCGAGATCAGTTGCTTGATCTGGTCGGACACCACGTCGGAAAGCCGTTTGCGCGTGAAAGACTGGATCGGGCGAAATGGCATGGGCAGCGCTGGAACAGTGGTGAGAGCCGGGTTGATGAGGCGGGATTCAACGCACTCGGCCGCCGCGCGAGCGAGGCCTGATGCGAGTGCGTTGAAGCATTGAATTATACCGGTCCACGGTTCGCGCCGATCCCGCCTTCAAGGCCTAATGCGCCGCCGCCCCCGCATAAAAGCTCGTCAGATCGCGCTTGAGCGCATGCAACGCCGCGTCGTCGAGATAGATCATGTGGCCGGTCGGATAGTAGGCGAGCCGCACGTTGGCGCGCAGCGGCGCGTCCACGCCGAGATGCGCGAGCGCGTATTCGGTCGCGTAGAACGGCGTGGCGAGATCGAAATAGCCGTTCAGCGACATCACGCGCAATTGCGGATTCTGCCGCATCGCCTCGGCCAGATCGCCCGCCGCGTACGGCACCGGCAAATGTTCGCCCCACCATTCGCGATGCTTCCAGTCCCATTGCGTCAACGCATCGTCGTTGAAAACGCGGTAACGGTCGGTCGGCGTGAAATGCAGGTCTTGCGCGAGGTGCTGATGCAGTGCAGCGTCGAACGCGCTCGACACGCTGGTCACCGACGCGTCGTAATCCGGGCGCTCGGACACGCCGTCGAATTCGAGCCCTTCGAAACGCGCGTCGTAACGGCCGACGCTGCGCCCCTGATCGCGCAGCAGTTCACTGCGAAAACGCGACGGATACAAGCGCAACCGGCTGCGCTTCACATAGCCGACGTCGAGTCCGGTGAACTGTGCAACGCGTGCCGCGATCGCATCGCGCTCGGCGTCGGGCAGCGCGTCGCCCTGAGCCAGTGCTTGCGCGTACGGTCCGCGAGCGAACGCGCGGGCCTCGTCGAGAAAAGCCGGCAGGCTGGCCGGCTTCGGCACGATCTTGTCGTGATACCACGCAATCGCGGCGAAGCTCGGCAGATAGCTTTCGCTCTGGAAATCGGAGCCCGGTGAAAAGTCGGCGGAATCGAGCACCGACGACATCAGGATCACGCCGTTGAGCCCGATATTGTCCTGGCCCAAGCGATACGCCAGCATCGCGGCGCGCGCGGTGCCGTACGACTCGCCGAGTAGATACTTCGGCGAATTCCAGCGCTGGTTCACCGTCAGATAACGGTCGATGAATTGCGAGAACGCGTCGAGATCCTTGTCGACGCCCCAGAAGTCCTTGCCCGTGCCGTGCCCGACGACCCGCGAAAAGCCCGCGCCGACGGCGTCGATAAAGACCAGGTCGGTGCTGGCGAGCAGGCTGTCGGGGTTGTCGTCGAGTACGTACGGCGCGGGCGGCGTGATCGCGGGGCTCGCCGTATGCGCCCGCTTCGGTCCGAACGAGCCCATCATCAGGAACACGCTGCCGGCGCCTGGGCCGCCGTTGAACAGGAACGTGACCGGGCGCGTGCCGGGCGATTTGCTGGCTACCGTGTACGCCACGTAGAAAACGCTCGCGTTGGCCTGGCCGCTTTTGTCGCGCAGCAGCAGATTGCCGGCGGTCGCGGTGTAGTCGAGCTTGCGGCCGTCGAGGCGGATCGTGTGCTGGGTGACCGCGGCGGTTTCCGGCGGCACGGGGATCGCGGCGGCTTCGGGCTTCGTCGGATCGCGCGAAGAAGCGTTGGGTGTGCCGCTGCGCGTGGCGGCGGACAAACGCTGCGGCGTGTCGTTGCTCGGCGGGCTATTTGCGTCGATGTGCCGGCTGGACGCAGACGCCTGCGCCGACGGCACGCTTGACCCCGAAGCGGCTGTTGCGGCGTTCGTGCTCGTGCCAGGACTCATGCTCGTGGGCGAATCGGGCCCAACATCGGTTTCGGCTGCCGCGGATGGCTGACCGAATGCGATCATCGCGGTAAAAACCCCCGCCGCCACGCGAGCGGACATCATTGACCGCGCCGCTCCTGACCCCCGCAACGAACAATCAAAACGAACGCCCATGATGTCCCCGATGAAGAATCGCCAGTCGTCGATCTACGCCGATCTACGCCGATACCCGCGCCGCCTTCAATCCGCCGACAAACGCCGCGATCCGCTCGCACGCGTCGATCAGTTGCGCTTCATCGACCACGAAACCGAGCCGCACGAAGCCATTCGCGGTATCGCCGAACGCGCTCGCGTCGAGCAGCGACACGCCTTTCGCGCGAAACAGTTGCCACGTGAAATCGACCGTATCGAGGCCGGTGCCGCTCACGTCGACCATCATGAACATGCCCGCTTCGGGCAGCAGACAGCGCAAACCCGGCACGCGATGCAGGCGCTCGAACACCACGTCGCGGCGACGCCGATAGATCTCGCGCATTTCAGCGGCGATGTGCGCCTTATGCTGCAACGCCGTCAACGCGGCCTCCTGGATAAAGCCCGGCAAACCATAGAGCATGGCGAGCGCGAGCCGCCCCCAATGCTCGATCAACTCTGTCGGGCCAATCGCCCAACCGACGCGCCAGCCCGCCATGGCATGCGATTTCGACAGACTGCCGAGCGTCACCGTGCGCTCCGCCATGCCGGGCAACGCCCCGATGCTCACATGCTCGCGTTCGAACGTGAGCTCTGCATACACCTCGTCGGACAGCACCCACAGATCATGCTCGCAAGCGAGCCGTGCGATGCGTTCCAGATCGACACGCGGCATCACCACGCCGGTGGGATTGCACGGCGTCGCAAAGAAAATGGCCCGGGTGCGCGGCGTGATCGCCGCTTCGAGCACGTCGCAGTCGATATGAAAGGCGCGCGCGGCGTCGACCGGCACGGCCACCAGCGTGGCGCCCGCCGCGCGCACGCAGGCCTCGTAAGTCAGATACATCGGCTCGGGGACGATCACTTCGTCGCCGGCTTGCAGCAGGCACAGCGACGCGGCGAATACGCCATTCTGCGCGCCGGCGGTCAGGATCACGTTGGCCGCGCGGGTGGCGCAGCCGGTCATGCGCGTGTGCTCTTCGGCGATCGCCACACGCACGGGTTCGCGGCCGGACACCGCGCTGTAGTGTGTGTCGCCGCCGCGCAATGCCTCGACCGCGCGCTCGACAATTGGCGCGGGCGTCGCGAAATCGGGGTCGCCCACGCTCAGCACGATGACATCTTCGCCGCTGGCCAGCGCCTGTTGCGCGGCGCGATGAATTTCCCACGCCGACGTGCGTCTGCCCTGCAGGCGCTCCACCAGATTCGAGTACTTCATTGCGTTCACCCCGTTTTTACTGGACCCGCCAATGTAATGGGGCAAACACTAAACGTCCAGATACGAAAAAGCGCCACGCGAACGGACAGTTCGCGTGGCGCTTCTTTTGACTTTTGACATCGGTTCAGCGCAGCCTTTTCGCGGCAAGCATGCGCCGCCTGGTGACGACGCCGGCAGCGACGCCGACGCTCACATCTGCCGACGCAATTCCGCCGGCGGCACCTTCATCAGATGCCGGTACTTCGCCACCGTACGACGCGCCACCAGCACGCCCTGATCGGCGAGCATCTTCGCAAGCGAGACGTCCGACAGCGGATCGCGCGCGTTTTCCGCTGCGATCATTTCCTTGAGCAGCGCCCGCACCGCGGCAGCCGAACAGGTTCCACCGCTTTCCGTGCCCAACTCGCGCGGGAAGAAATGCTTGAATTCGAAAATGCCGCGCGGCGTGGCCATATATTTGTTGCCCGTGGCCCGCGAAATCGTGGACTCGTGCAGACCGAGTTCGTCGGCCACATCGCGCAGCACCATCGGCTTGAGCGCGATTTCACCATACTGGAAGAACGCTTTCTGATGCGCGACGATGCATTCGGCCACGCGCTGAATCGTGTCAAAGCGCTGCTGCGCGTTACGGATCAGCCAGCGCGCTTCCTGCAACTGCTGCGCGAGCGGCGAACGGCTGGCGCCGGCCGACTGCGCGAACAGTTCCGCATACATGCGGTGAATGCGGGCACGCGGCTGCACCGCCGGATTGATCGCCACCGCCCACTTGTTGCGCACCTGACGCACGATCACGTCCGGCACCACGTAGTTGTCTTCGGTACGGCCGTAGCAGTTGCCCGGCTTCGGGTCGAGCTTGCGCACCAGCGCGCAGGCCACGCGCAATTCATCCGCGCTGCAGCCGATCTGCTTCTGCAATTCGGCCTGCTCGCGCCGCGCGAGACGTTCCAGATGATGATCGACGATCTGTCGTGCGACATCACGTCCCGGCGTGTCGGCCGGCAACGCATTCACCTGCAGCGACAGACACTCCGACAGCGAACGCGCGCCCAAACCCGGACGGTCGAGCGATTGCACGAGACGCAGCGCCACCAGCAATTCGTCTTCAGTCAGTTCCGGTTCGAGATCGACGCTGTCGGCGAGATCCGCGAGGTCCTGACGCAGATAGCCGTCGTCGTCGAGCGCTTCGATAATGAAACGGGCCACCGCGCGATCGCGATCGTCGAGGCGATACAGGCGCAGCGAATCGTGCAGTTGCTCGCGCAACGTAGGTTGCGAACGCGCCCATTCGGCGGGATCGCTGCTGTCGGAATCGCCGTTCTGACGCGACGAGCTACGGCTGCCGTAGTCGCCCGAGAACTCGCCGCCGAAGTCGCCCGGCATGTCGTCCTGGCCCGAGCTTTCCATCGAGTCGCCGCTGGCTGCTTCGGCGGGCATGGCCTCGGGTTCGGCGCTCGCGACGGTATCGGTCGAGGGCAACGCGCCGGCGTCTTCGCCCGACGAGGTGGTTGCCAGCGCAACGTCTTCCGTTTCCGACGAGTCGTACTCGAGGAACGGGTTGGTGTCGAGCGCCGTGCGCAACTCCTGTTGAAACTCGAGAGACGACAACTGCAACAGACGCACCGATTGCTGAAGACGCGGCGTGAGTGCGAGAGACTGCCTTGTGCGAAGTTCGATGGAAGGCATTGTAGTGAGGTCCCGTTAGTAGCCGAAAGATGGTTCGTGACCTCAATAGAGCAACTGTCGTACCAGCTCGCGCAACACACTGTTTTTTATATGGTTTGCGTTTTCAGGCCCGCCAATTGCGCAGGAGCCGCGCGGCCTTTTTTACAAACACCCGGCAAATTCCGGACCCCGTCGGCGCAAGCCGCCTGGCGCCGCGTCGCGCCGCTATTCCCCGCTATTCCTCAGGCGAAATGTCCGCCCCGTAACGGCTTGGCGGGTTCGTGGGACGACTCGACCCTCAGCCGGGCACACCCCTTGCGGATGAGCACTATGTGGACGGACGCGGGTTTTTGCAGCGGCAGTCAGCGCGGCAACGCAGCACGGCAGCAACGCCGCGAAGCGCAGCAAGCACCCTCGTCCGGTGTCGATAACGGGCCGTGACGGAACCGTAGCGGCAACGACCCCACGCGAGTCATCAGCGGCTTCGGCCGCGATCGTTCGCAGGCAACAAGACCGCCATTTTCATCAACACCCGAAGGAGAAACCATGAAGACGATCCAATTTCTCAAGGCAGCAGGTAGCATTGCTTGTGTCGCATTCGCACTGAACGCTACGGCGCAAACGAGCGCTTCGGCGCCGTCGGCCGCGTCGGAAACCATCGGTCAGCACGTTGACGACGGCTCCATCACCACCAAGGCCAAGGCCGATCTGCTCGCGGCCAAGAACGTCAAGTCGACCCATATCCACGTGAAGACCCGCAAGGGCGTGGTGTGGCTCACGGGTTCGGTGCCTTCGTCCGACGACAAGGCCGCGGCCGGCGAAGTGGTCGAAGCCGTCAAGGGTGTGTCGAGCGTGAAGAACCATCTGAAGATCGCCGCCGAATAAGCTCGGGCAAGCCGACGGGTGGGGCCGGTCAGCACCGGTCCCTTCCCGCGGCGCCTCTGCGGAATACAGCAAAGCCGTTCGCCCTGCGCGAACGGCTTTTTCTTTGCCGCGCCGTTCCTGGAGTTTTTGCCGCTTCTGCCGTGTGTTCGCGCTGCGTGAGGTGCGTCCGGCGCATTCGCCCCGCCTGGCTCCGCCTGGTCCCGCTCGCCCGGAACCCTTGAGCCGCACGCCTTCGACCGGTATGGGATAATCACAAAGTTTGCCCGAAGCGCGGCTCAAAAGGTTGTTCGCACGGGCGCGTGAGGGGCCTTTACTCCCGTGGCCCGCTACCCTTTCCGCGTTACTTTTCAACCACCACCATGCCCGCATACCGTTCCAAAACCTCCACCGCCGGCCGCAACATGGCAGGGGCGCGCTCGCTGTGGCGCGCCACCGGCATGAAAGACGAAGACTTTTCCAAGCCGATCATCGCGGTCGTCAATTCGTTCACGCAGTTCGTGCCCGGCCACGTGCATCTGAAAGACCTGGGCCAGCTCGTCGCGCGCGAAATCGAAGCCGCGGGTGGCGTCGCCAAAGAATTCAACACCATTGCCGTCGACGACGGCATTGCCATGGGCCACGACGGCATGCTGTATTCGCTGCCCAGCCGCGACATCATCGCGGACTCGGTCGAATACATGGTCAATGCGCACTGCGCCGACGCCATGGTCTGCATCTCGAACTGCGACAAGATCACCCCGGGCATGCTGATGGCCGCCATGCGGCTCAACATTCCGGTGATCTTCGTGTCGGGCGGCCCGATGGAAGCCGGCAAGACGCGCCTCGCGAATCCCAAGACCGGCACCATCGAGTTCAAGAAGCTCGACCTGGTGGACGCCATGGTGATCGCCGCCGACCCGAGCTATTCCGACGCCGATGTCGCCGAAGTGGAGCGCTCCGCCTGCCCGACCTGCGGTTCGTGCTCGGGCATGTTCACGGCCAATTCGATGAACTGCCTGACCGAAGCGCTCGGTCTGTCGCTGCCGGGTAACGGCACGGTGGTGGCCACCCACGCGGACCGCGAGCAGTTGTTCAAGCGCGCCGGCCGCCAGGTGGTGGAACTGGCTCGCCAGTATTACGAAGAAGAAAACGCGTCGATCCTGCCGCGCGCGGTGGGCTTCAAGGCGTTCGAAAACGCCATGACGCTGGACATCGCCATGGGCGGTTCGACCAACACGATCCTGCACTTGCTGGCGATTGCCCGCGAAGCGGAGATCGACTTCACGATGACCGACATCGACCGCCTGTCGCGTATCGTGCCGCAGTTGTGCAAGGTGGCGCCGAACACCAACAAGTACCACATCGAAGACGTGCATCGCGCGGGCGGCATCATGGCGATCCTGGGCGAACTGGACCGCGCCGGCAAGCTGCACACCGACGTGCCTACGGTCCACACCGCCACGCTGAAAGATGCGCTGGACCAGTGGGATATCGTCCGTACGCAAGACGAGGCCGTGCGCACCTTCTACATGGCAGGCCCCGCCGGTGTGCCGACGCAGATCGCGTTCAGCCAGAACACGCGTTGGCCAAGCCTGGATCTGGACCGCGCCGAAGGTTGCATCCGTTCGTACGAACACGCGTTCTCGAAAGAAGGCGGCCTCGGCGTGCTGACCGGCAACATCGCGCTCGACGGTTGCGTCGTGAAGACCGCGGGCGTCGACGAGAGCATTCACGTGTTCGAAGGCACGGCCCATGTGACCGAGTCGCAGGACGAAGCGGTCGAAGATATTCTCAACGACAAGGTCAAGGCCGGCGACGTGGTGATCGTGCGCTACGAAGGCCCCAAGGGCGGCCCCGGCATGCAGGAAATGCTCTACCCGACGAGCTACATCAAGTCGAAGGGTCTGGGCAAAGCCTGCGCGCTGCTGACCGACGGCCGCTTCTCGGGCGGCACCTCGGGCCTGTCGATCGGCCACTGCTCGCCTGAGGCGGCAGCCGGCGGCGCGATCGGCCTGGTGCGTAACGGCGACAAGATCCGCATCGACATTCCGAACCGCACGATCAACGTACTGGTGTCCGATGAGGAACTCGCGCGCCGTCGCGAAGAACAGAACGCGAAGGGCTGGAAGCCTGCGAATCCGCGTCCGCGCAAAGTGTCCGCGGCGCTGAAGGCGTACGCCAAGCTGGTGATGTCGGCCGATAAGGGCGCAGTGCGCGATCTGTCGCTGCTGGACGACTGATCTCGCGGCGGCCCGTGTGCCCGTTCGTATTGAAGCCGCTCTGTGGAGCGGCTTTTTTTATGGGCGCGATGTTCACTGCGACGTTCACAGCGATGCGCAGTGCGATCGCTGTGGCGAGCATCGCGCAGCGCCACGCTTAATGCGAAACGGCCTGGCGCTTTTACAAGCACCAGGCCGCCAACCTACTCAAGCAACGACCTCATGCGGCCACTAACAACGCGGCCGCAGATTCGCCCACTATCAACGCTTCGCCGCCGCATACTGATCGCGCAGATCGCGCACGCGGTCATGGTTCTGCAGCACGCCCTGATACTGCCGTTCGACGATCGCGCGAACGTCCACCGGCAAATCCTTTTCGAGCGCGTCGTGATAGTGCTTCTTCGCGACGTCTTCGCCCTTTTCACAGTCGGCCAGAATGTCGTGGTCGCTGCGGTCCGTGACGGCCGACTTCAGATCGACCCAACCGCGATGCAACGCGCCGCTCATGCTGCCGCCCGTGTCGGGCTTGCCGCCCAACGCCTGCACGGCGTCCTGCAACTCACGCGCGCCACGCGTGCAGTCTTCGGCACGCGATAGAAACATCGTCTTCAACTGCGCGTCGTGCGCGTCATCGGACGCTTTGCGAAAGCCCTTCTCGCCGTCCTTCGACGTTTCGACCAGATCGTTCAGTACGGAAACAACGTTCGTAGCCATGCAATACCTCCAGGGGTTTCGTTGATCGTCGAATCCGTCAGCCGGCAAGTGCGACCCGCCGACGGCCTTCGTAGAGATATCCGCATGACGCGTGCCCGGCAGGCAAAGGTGATAAGGCGAATTCGGCGCGAAAGAGCCTTCTGTGCCGCTGCCATTCTTGCCAAGCCACGTAAATGTTGCGCGCCGCACTCGTCACGCATGCGCTGAGCGCCCTGTTGCACGGCGCTTTCACGAATGGCACGACTGTTGCTCTATATGCTGCGCCCGCACGACGCCGACAAACACAACATACGGCCACTCGTGCGAAGGAATTCAGAACAACAGGCAGGCAAAAACGACAGGGAGTGTCACCATGAAAATCAGGCGCGCGGAATGTCTGGTTGCGGTTGCAATCGTCACCTCAGCGACCGTGATGCAGATTCGCGAACATCTCCTGCAACACGAAACGCCGCCGGCGAGCATGCAAAACATGTCGGCGACTTGCGGCGCGATGCACGAAGGTCTGGTGCCCGCCGGTTGCGAAGCAACCGGCGACAATCGTCAGGTGGATCGTGCGCCGGTGCCGCCGCATGACGCGCCGCGAATCTGGGTGTGAAGGGGGCGTCCCAGCCATCGAGTCAAGCAAGTCAAGCAACGCAAAAACGGCCCGACATCGTCGGGCCGTTTGCTATTCAAGGCGTCCAGAACGAATCAGGACGCCCCTCACGCGCGCTGTATCAAGCGTGTCTTTCCTTGAACTCGTTCAACGGCTCCGGCTGCTTCAGCGGATCGAAGTCCGCCCAGCGTCCCTGCTGCCAGCGGCCGGTCGCGCGCTCGACCGCCGCGCCGCCCGCTTCACGCAGCACGCGCGCGGCGTCGAACTGATTGTCCGGCGATACATGAACCGCGACCAGCACGCCCGAATCGCGGGTTTCCTCGTGAAAAGGTGAGCGATGACCCGGCGTCCCGCCGCCCCGCGTACGCATCATCGCGCCGGCGAGCGAGCCGATATAAGCGCCAACACCGGCCGCGATCAGCGACACGATAATCGGCGCCGAAAACGCCGCAAAAATACCGACGCCCACCACCGCGCCCGCTACCGCACCGATCGTGACGCCGAGACCGGCGCCCTTCGGCGCGTCCTTCGCATTCGCGTCGGTGCCGGTATCGCCGCCAATCGGATAACGCGCATGCTGGCCGCGCGGATTGACGAAAAACAGCGTGACGTCTTCTTCGACGAAACCTGCGTTGAAGAGCTTCTGCGCCGCGTCTTCTGCGGTCGGAAAAGTCGTGAAACGTGCTGCGACGATGAGTGACATAAGGCCTCCTTGCATCGTTGATTGACGTTCGCGAACTGCGCGATCATGCATTGCTGCGCTGCAAGACGTTCAAGCAGGCACACACCAAACACACAGCGAGCACACGACCGCATTGGCACTACGCCGTGGCGCCGCGATCCGGTTCCATGCCTTCCACTCTGAACAGTCCGCTATGCAACACTACGCCTTCGCCGGCATTCAGGTCGAGCGCTTCCGCGCAGACCGAACGGATGCGATGGCGGCCTTTGTCGAACGCGGACATCAACGCGGATTCGAGCGCGGATTCGGCGCCGAAATGATCTTCCAGCGCTTCGGCGGTGATCGCGCACGACACGACTTCGCCGTCCACGCGCGCCATGAAGCGCACCACCAGATTCGCGCCGTCGAAGGCCGGTTTGTCGTCGGGAAAAGTGATCTGCATCAGTGAGTCCTCATAGGCCGGACGCGGCAGGATCGCGTTCATGACGAACCCTTCAAGGCGCCGGCGAGTTGCTGCGCCATCGCGAGATGATGTTTGATGGTCGGCAACGCATGCGCGGCAGCGGCCTTCAGTTGCGAGTCGGTGCCGCTCTGCGCTTCCTGCTGGAACAGGTCGACCGCGCGCTGATGCGCTTCCAGTCCGATCTGCTCGACGTACGCCTGATCGAACGCGTTGCCCTTCAGCGTTTGAAGTTTGCCGACCAGTGCGGCATCCGCGGACGGCGTCGTCGTGAAGCCCTTCTTCGCGACCAGCGCCGCCATGCCATGCGAGAGTTTCGTGTGATCGACGATCATCTGCTGCGCGAATTTCTTCACGTGCGGATCGCTGGCGTTCTTCAGCGCGATCTTGCTGGCGGCGATTTCGGTGGCGTCGGCTTGTGACGCGTCCTGCACGAACTGCTGGTCGGCCGGCGAGAGTTGCGTGCCGCTAACCGGCGCATCGCTGGCCGGGGCGTCGCTGGCTTGCGCGTACACCGCGCCGATCGACGCCACGCCCAGCCCCAGCGCGGTCGTCATCACTTGTAGGGAATACCGGAGTTTCATGCATTTTCTCCCTGTCGACGGGTTCACCGACGCACTGCGTTGCCACACGACGCCGCCGGGTTTGTGGTCCGGCGCGCCGCGTTCATCGCTCGCGCTTATGCCGCCTTGCGCCTGGATAGTTGCGCAATCAGCGTTTTGTTGAATGCGGGCAGATCGTCGGGTTTGCGGCTCGTAATCAGGTTGCCGTCCTCGACGACCTCCTGATCGACCCACGTCCCGCCCGCATTGCGAATATCGTCCTGCAAGCTCGGCCAGCTCGTCACCGTGCGGCCCTTGATGATCCCGGCCGACACCGGCAGCCATGTGCCGTGGCAGATCACCGCGATCGGCTTCTTCGCGCTGTCGGCGGCTTTGACGAAGGCCTGAGCCTGCGGCAGCAGACGGATCGCGTCGCCGTTCACCACGCCGCCAGGCAGCACCACGGCGTCGTAGTCGGACGCGGTGACTTTGTCGAAGGTGATATCGACGTCGACCGTGTCGCCCTTGTCGACATGTTTGAAGCCCTGGATCTTGCCGGGCTTCGACGAAATAACGTGTACGGTGGCGCCCGCATCGGCGAGCGCGCGTTTCGGCTCGATCAGTTCCGCCTGCTCGAAACCGTCCATGGCGAGGACCGCGATCTTGCAGCCATTCAGCGTGTTGCTCATTCGTGCTCTCCATCTTTAGATGAGTGCTGGGACCGGGCGCGTCACGCGGCGAGGTCCCTTCGTTGTGGGGATAGCAGCAAAAGGTGTGCCTATGTCGGTACGCCTATGCCACCGTCGCGCATCAAAGTCCGTGCGGATCGTCGTCGAGACCGTCGTCGTCGCGGGCTAAAGGGTAGATCGGGTCGATCGGGTCGATCACGCGGTCCGGTTCGATATCGCGGTCCGGCGTGAGCGTCGAGTCGCCGTCGGCTGCGGCGCGCTCGCCCGTGCCCGCGCGATCCGTATCGCTACCGAGTTCGCTGTCGCCGGTTTCGAGCGCGTGGTTGTCCAGTTCCGAATCGACGTCGAACGCATGGCGTTTCGCGCCGGCAATGTCGCTGCCGCTGTCGGACGAATCGCTCGGACCGAGCGCGCCGGTCGTGCCCGCCGTTTGTTTGACCACCTGTTGCGGCTCTTCATCGGGGTTTAGCGTGCTGCTCATGGCTGGCTCCTTCGTGTATTGAGGTCGGTAGTAGAGCTGGCGCAAGGACCGTTCCGCCCGTGTTTGCGCAGTGCGCTGCAGCATGCGCCGGGCACTGCCTTTGCTTGATGCGCAGGCATCGGCGACGTAGTGCCCCATCGGCGCCCCATGCTTGAAACTTCTACCTGCGACCATGACCGACACGTCCATTCCGAACCCGCGCCGCGCGGAACGTCCCGGCGACAGCGCAGCTCAAAGCGCGACGCCAGCCGCGCCGCCGGCCATGCCGCCAGGTCTGCGCCACGCCGACGACACCAAACCCGGCTACACCCGCAAGCGCGATAGCGATAAGAACGGCTTCACCTACTTCGACGCGGCGGGCAAGCTCATCGACGACGAAGACGAGATCAAACGCATCAACGCACTCGCGATTCCACCGGCTTATGAAGACGTGTGGATCTGCCCCGACAGGCGCGGCCACATCCAGGCCACCGGCCGTGACGCGCGAGGCCGCAAGCAATACCGCTATCACCCGCGCTGGCGCGAAACACGCGATGCCGACAAATACGAGCGCATGGCCGAGTTCGGCCGCGCGCTGCCGAAGATCCGCGCCCGCGTGGCGCGCGATCTGAAGCTGCCGGGCATGCCGTGCGACAAGGTGATCGCCGCGATCGTGCAGTTGCTGGATACGACGCTGATCCGCATCGGCAGTGTTGAATACGCGCGCGATAACCAGTCGTACGGTTTGACGACGCTGCGCAAGAAGCACATGAAAATCGAAGCCGGGCAATTACGTTTCAGGTTTCGCGGCAAGAGCGGCATCGAGCACGACGTCACGGTAAACAATCCGCGCATCAAGCGGATCGTGCGGCGCTGCGCGGAACTGCCGGGTCACGACCTGTTCCAGTATCTCGACGACGACGGCTCGCGCCACACGGTCGGCTCGGCCGATATCAACGACTACCTGCGCAGTGCGAGCGGTGCGGATTTCACCGCCAAGGACTATCGGACGTGGGCCGGCAGTGTCTATGCGCTGGCCGCGTTGCGGCGCTTGATCTGCGGCAGCGCGGCGGAAGCGCGCCACCATCTGGTGGCGACCGTCAAGGACGTGGCGGCGTTATTGCGCAATACGCCCGCGGTGTGCCGGCGTTGCTACATTCATCCGGCGGTGATCGGCGCGTTTGAAGCCGATGAGTTGCAAACGCTACCGCCGGGTCAGACGCGCCGGGGCTTGCGGGTGGATGAAGTCGCGTTTGCCGCGTTGCTCGCGCATGCGGAGAAACGCGCGGCCAGTTTGGCACGTCAGGCCGGCGCGAAGGGACGCAAGACGCGCGAGGCGGCGGTAGCGGAGAGCGTCGACGATACGTTGACGAGTTTGCTGAAGAAATCGCGTGTGGTGCGCAAGGCGAGACGCCAGGGAACGCCGGTTGCTGCAGCTTGCGTACATCCAACCTGTAGAGGAGTCACATCATGCTCAACCAGTCACAGACGCAAGCCGGCATGAGCCAGGGCCAGGGCGCCCGCATCGTCGGCAAAGGCAGCGCAACCGCGGAAGGTCCCGGTCCGGACGTGATGGCCGCGGCCACCCTCGACGGCAACAAGGTGCTCAGCAGCGACGGCGAAGACATCGGCAAAATCAAGGACATCATGCTTGACGTCGGCTCGGGCCGGGTGGCGTACGCGGTGCTGTCGAGCGGCGGTTTTCTCGGTATCGGCGACAAGCTGATGGCCATTCCCTGGCACGCGCTGACGCTCGATACCGAGCAGAAGTGCTTCATGCTGAACATGACCGCCGAGCGCGTCAAGAACGCGCCGGGATTCGACAAGGATCATTGGCCGGCCATGGCGGACCAGACCTGGGCCACCTCCGTGCATCAGTACTACGGCAGCGAACCGTATTGGGGCCGCGGTGCATACGACACACGCGACGACCTGGGCGTCGGCGATATCCCGGCGGGATCGTCGGACGCGCCCGAAGCGGGCGGGTTGAAGCTCTAAGGCCGCGCCAGCAAACTCTGGCGTAACGCGTCCGGCTTCACGCTGCTCTTCAACCGGTCGGCATGCATTCCCCGCATGCCGACCTTAACCGGATGCTCATGCACGAAACACTGTGGTTTCTTATCGTCGGCGCCGTGCTGGTTTTCATGGGCGTGGCGGCGACGACACTGCGGCGGCTGCCCGTCAGCGCCGCGATGTTTTATCTGCTGATCGGCTACCTGCTCGGGCCGCCCGGCTTCGATCTGTTGCGCCTCGATATGGTCGCCGACGCGCATGTGCTGCGTGTCGTCACCGAAATCGCGCTGCTTGTTTCGCTGTTCGCCATCGGTCTGCGCCTGCGGCTCGGCGTATTCGACAAACTCTGGACCGTGCCGCTACGGCTCGGCTTCGTCGCGATGCTGGCGACCATTCCGCTGCTGACGCTATTCGGCGTGTACGTTCTGCAATTAACCTGGGGGCCGGCCTTGCTGCTCGCCGCGATTCTCGCGCCGACCGATCCCGTGCTCGCGCACGACGTGCAAGTCCACAATCCCGGCGATCACGACCTCTTGCGCTTCGCGCTCTCCGGCGAAGGCGGTTTGAACGACGGCATTGCCCTGCCCTTCGCGGCGCTCGGCCTCGCGCTCTGCGCCACGCCGGCCGGTCACGCGGCCAGCTTGCTGAACCTCGCCCTCGTCGGCGGCATGGTGTGGGGCGTGGCGGGCGCGATCCTGATCGGCGGCGGGCTCGGTTGGGTCACCACGCATGCGGTCGCCTGGCTGCGCACGCGTCACGCGCAGGCGCTAGGGCTGGAAGGCTTTTTCGCACTGGGGCTGATCGTGTTGTCGTTCGGCGCCGCGCAACTCGCGAATACGTACGGGTTCCTGGCCGTGTTCGCCGCGGGCGTCGCGATGCGCCGCGTCGAACATCGCGCGAGCGGCGGCGTCTCGCCACGCCAAGCGATCGGCACGGTCGATTCCGAAGACGTCGAAGCCACCGCCGCGCATCCCGACAAAGCGCACGCGTATATGACGGAGTCGGTGCTCGGTTTCACGATCGAACTCGAACGCATTGCCGAAGTGGCCGTCATGGCGATGGTCGGCAACGTGCTCGCCAACCTGCCGGGCCAACTCTTCACATGGCAGACGGTTGCGCTGTGCGCCGCGCTGTTCGTGATCGTACGGCCGGCTGCTGTCGAACTCTCACTGCTCGGCTCGAGCGCGACGCCTACGCAACGGCGGCTGATGAGCTGGTTCGGCATTCGCGGCATCGGCTCGTTTTACTACCTCGCATATGCGCTCGAAAACGGCGCCCCCGCCGACGTCACGCGACTCGTGCCGCTGACGCTCGCGGTGATTGCCGCCTCTGTCGTCATTCATGGTGTATCGGCTACGCCGTTGATGAACTGGTATCACCGCTTGCGCAGCCGCGAAACCTGATCAGCGCAGCACGCTGGCCACCGAAACGAACATGCACCGGCCGCCATGCAAACGGCATGCATAGCGGCCGGTAAAGCCTCTGCCGATTACACGCGGCATTTCAAACAAATGACTGAAACATTCGCGCTCGATTCGAATACCGATGCGTCATGCATTTTTTGAAAATAATTAGCGCCAATAGACATTGGAGGAAAGCGAAAAACCCAAAATCGAGTCTAGTCGCTTTAAGCATTGTTAACTAAGATAGCCGCTAACTCATTGCTGAGAGCGCGACGACATCGATGCGAAAGTACCGGGTCAATTTTGCCGTTCCAGGCGAATGCCACGTATAAATGACGCAATGTGGCTCGCGTTACTCGCCCAGGGTTTGGCTTCGGCCGGCAGCACGTGAGCCGATGTCCGCGCGGCCTGAGCGCGCGGCGTCGCACGTCGTGCGGCTCGCGTTGCGGTTTGGATTATTCGCGCTGGTTACCGTTTCAATCTGGCTGCATGGCGGCGCCGCAAACGCCGCGACGGATACCAGCACCGCGATAGCGCCAGGCGCGTTTGCGTCCCAGACCTCATCCTCCGCGAATGTCCCAGCCGCAACCCCGCGCCAGCCTTCGTTCGCGCTGTATTACGGCAAGAACCCGCCCGTCGAGCTGCTGTCCGCCTACGATGCCGCCGTAGTCGAACCCGACAGCGGTTTCAACCCGCTGGCTCACGCGCTGCCGCACACCACCTGGTTCGCTTACGCGAGCGTCGGCGAAGTGCTCCCTTCGCGCAGCTACTACGCGGCGCTGCCTAAAGCCTGGCTCGCGGGCCACAACGAAGCCTGGGCCTCGCGCGTGGTCGATCAAAGTCAGCCGGGCTGGCCCGCGTGGTATGTGGAACAGGTCATTACGCCGCTCTGGGATAAAGGCTATCGCGGCTTTTTTCTCGACACGCTGGATTCATGGCAATTAGTCGCCAAAACGGATGCCGATCGCGCCGCTCAACAGGCCGGATTGGTGGCAGTCATTCGCGCCATCAAACAGCGCTATCCCAATGCGAAACTGATCCTGAATCGCGGCTTCGAAATTCTGCCGCAAATTCACGATCTCGCTTATGCGGTCGCATTCGAGTCTTTATATCGCGGCTGGAATCAGGCGCAGCAGCGCTATACCGAAGTCCCGCAAGCCGATCGAGACTGGCTGCTGGGCGAGGCGAAGACGATCCGCGAGCAATACCATCTGCCGGTGATTTCGATCGACTATTGCGCGCCCTCCGATCGCGTCTGCGCGCAGAACGCCGTCAGCCAAATCCGCGCGCAAGGCGTCGTGCCGTACGTGACCGACGGCGGGCTTGTCACCGTGGGCGCGGGCGCGGTCGAACCGCTGCGGCGTCGCATTCTCGTGATCCAGGACCCACCGGCGCGCACCGATCTGAACGTGTCGCCGGGTGTGCGTTTTCTGGCCATGCCGCTGAACTATCTGGGCTACCGGATCGATTACGCCGACGCGCGCGAGCCGTTGCCGCCAGGCGATCTGCGCGACCGCTACGCCGGTATCGTGCTGTGGATGAACAACGACGTGCCGCGCGCCACCGACTATCGCGCGTGGCTGTCGGCGCAAATCGATGCGGGCTTGCCGATCGCGGTGTTCACGTCGTTCGGCGCACAACTCGATCCGGCGCTCGCGCAAAAGCTCGACTTGCAGGTCGTGCCGGGCCAGCCGTCGAACGGCAAACTCGAGGTCGAATCGTTCGATCCGAAGCTGATGGGTTTCGAAATGAAGCCGCGCCCGGACCCGCACGATTACACCGCCGTGCGCGTCGGCCCGCATAGCCGCTCATTGCTGCGGCTGCGCTCGGGCAACTTCGTGATCGACGGCGCGGCGCTCACGCCGTGGGGCGGCTACGCGATGCGGCCGTTCGGCGTGTTCGATCTGGGCGCGGTCAATCAGGCGCGCTGGGTCACGCAGCCCATCGCCTTTCTGCAAGCGGCGCTGCGCTTGCCCGCCGACATGCCGGTGCCCGACACCACCACGGAGAACGGCCGCCGTCTGCTGATGTCGCATATCGACGGCGACGGTTTCGCGTCACGCGCGGAATTCAGCGACCACGGTATGCCGAACACCGACGCGTCGCCGCAATATTCCGGCGACGTGCTATTCCGGCTGTTGCGCGACTCGGGCATGCCGACCACCGTCTCGCTGATCGAAGGCGAAGTCAGCGACGACGGGCCGTATAAGGCCTTCGCCGCGCATTTGCGCCTGCTCGGCCGGCGCATCTTCGAACTGCCTAACGTGGAAGTCGCGACCCACACTTACACGCATCCGTTGCAATGGATGCGCGTCACCGGACTCGGCATTTCCAACGACAAGGACGTGCCGACCGAAGGCGGCAGCCAGACCAACAGCACCGGCCTGTCGATCGACATTCCCGGCTACCGCTTCAACATCGACCGCGAGATCGGCGGGTCGATCAGCTATATCGACAAACAGATCACGCCGCTCACCAAGCCGGTACGCATGGTGCTGTGGAGCGGCGACTGCCAGGTGCCCGCGCCGGTGCTGAAGGCCGCGTATGACGCCGGCGTGCTGAAC
This sequence comes from Burkholderia sp. 9120, assembly GCF_000745015.1. Lineage (NCBI taxonomy): Bacteria > Pseudomonadati > Pseudomonadota > Betaproteobacteria > Burkholderiales > Burkholderiaceae > Burkholderia > Burkholderia sp. 9120. The sequence continues at coordinate 4,676,127 of NZ_JQNA01000002.1, forward strand.
ATGAACGGCGGCGACACGCTGATCACGAAAAGCTATCCGAGCTGGACTGCGATCGCGCCGCTCGGCGTGATGAAAGACGGCTACTTCCAGGTGTTCGCGCCGAACCAGAACGAAGAGTTGTACACCGACCTGTGGCATGGACCGTACTACGGTTTCACCCGCGTGCTCGAAACCTTCGCGATGACCGACCAGCCGATCCGTTTCAAGCCGATGGACATTTACTACCACATGTTCTCCGGCACCAAGTTCGCGTCCGTGCAGGCGCTGCAGCAGATTTTCGACACCGTGTTGCGGCAACCGGTGAATCCGGTGTTCTCCTCTGACTACGCCCGCAAGGTGCTGGATTTTCTCGACATGAGCATTGCCCGCGACGGCGCGCGCTGGGTGGTGCGCGACGCCGGTCAACTGCGCACCGTGCGGCTGCCGCCCGGCCGGGTGCCGGACATGGCGAGCGCGACCGGCGTGGCCGGCTATCTGCCCGGTCCGGGCGGCACCTATGTCCATCTCACCGGCGGTGAGGCGAGCTTCACGGTAATCGATGCGGCCAGCGCGCCGCGCGTGCCGTATCTCGCCGACGCGAACGGCCGCATCGACCATTTCGAACGCACGTCGGGCGGCTTCTCGTTCGATCTGCGCTCGCGGATCGCGCCGCAATGGCGCCTCGCGAATGCGGGCGCCTGCCGCGTGAGCCGCCGACCTCTTTCCAACGACGCCCATCAATTGCATGTCGACGTCGCCTGCGACACCTGAACGGCAACGGCTGTTTTCGCCGGCCGTCATCCTCGTGCTCGGCGCGCTCACCGCGCTGATGCTGGTGCTCGCCTATCCGCGCGACAAGCTGGAAGCACGGCTACTGCGCGGCGCCAACGCGGACGGCTTGACGATCGCGTATCTGGAAGCGTGGCTGCGGATCGATCCCGACAATCCCGACGTGCTGTCCGAACTCACCCGCGAGTATCTGAAGGGACAGCGGATTGCGGAGGCGTCGCGCGTGCTCGACCGCTTGCAGCAGTCGCACGATCCGGCCGCGCGGCAAGGCGCGCTGGCGATTCGCGTGTCGATCGCGCAGCAGCGGCTGTACCTGCTGAAGACCGACGATCCCGCGCGGGCGGCGCGACTGCGCGAACTCGACGCGTTGCTGCACGAGGCCGCCGCGTACACGTGGGACAACGAGCAGCTTGCGTTGCTGGCGCGTCAGGCGCGCGGATTGAACGACAGCGATCTTGCGGCGCGTTATTACCGTCAGTTGATCCAGCGCGATCCCGCGCATGCGAGCGGCTGGCTGGTCGACCTCGCGCAAACCGAACTCGGCAACGGCCGCTATGCAGCGGCGGCGAATGCGTGGTTCGAGGCGCAACGGCATGCCGACGATCGGGACCAGCGGCGCGCGCGTTTCATCGCGGGCGTGAAGGCGCTGCAGGCAGGCAACGATCCGCTCGCGGCGATTCAGGCGGCGAACGCGCATCTCGGCGATCTCGCCGACGATCCCGATACGTTGCGCTATCTCGCCAATCTGGCGCTCGCGGCTGGCCGGCCTGATCTGGCCGAGCAGTATGTGAAGCGGCTGCTCAAGATATCGGCGGTGATGCCGCGCGAGATGCGCTCAGTGCGGCCCGCAGCGCTTGCCGATCGTGCGCCTGCTGACTATCGCAATGCTCAGGGCGTCTGGTTACGCGCCGCGTGGTATCGGCCCGCGCGTGTGGTTCGTGCTGACGCGCCGAACAACCACCACGGCGGCTTCCTTAAAGTCGCCGCCAGTGCGGCGCCCGCAACCGGCGCGCCACCCCCCGCAACCGTGCCCACGAGCGCCGCCGAATCCGACAACGAACTCGCCTACCGCGTGTTCCTCGCCAATGGCGACGTCGCCAACGCGCAGCGCATTGCTCAGGCCGCGCTCGACAAAGACCCGCAATCCGCGCTGTGGCGCGGCCGTCTCGCGCAGGTCGCGGAATGGAATCATCAACCGCAGGTGGCGCTGCGTAACTACCTCGCGCAGGCGCAGGCCAATGGCGACGCCAACGCCTGGCAGCAGGTCGCGCGCCTCGCGCCCGGCCTGAACGACAACGCCGCCGTGCTGGCCGTCACCTTGCATCAGTCGGAGCAGCAACCGGACAATCTGAAGCTGATCGACGCCGTGGTGTTCTCGTACGAACAACTCGCCGACCCGGACAGCGCGCTGCGCTTTCTGCAAGCGCGCATGCACGGCGCGCAGCGTCGCGCGGTGATGGAGCGTTACGCGCTGATCGCCGAGCGCAAAGGCGACGACGATCTCGCGCTGCGCACCTGGCGCGACCTCGAACGCGAGTTCGGCCCGAACAGCGCCTATGGCCTGAAAATCGCCACGCTGCTCTACACGCGCACCCAGTTCGACGCCGCGCTCGCCGCGATGAACGAAGCCAAGCCCGCCGCGCCGAACACCGATGGCGACTTCTGGCGCTTCTACGCGCTGCTCGCCAACACGGTTCAGCATCCGCACGAGGCGAACCAGGGCTATCGCGCGCTGATTGCCGGCGGCAAGGCCGACGCCGACGACTACGAAGCGATGACCGGTTTCTACAACGATTCGCCGCTCGACGCCGGCCGCCTCGCCGAATACGCGTACCGCCATGGCGGGCCGCCGCGCGCGCTCTCGCAAGCGCTGTATAACTATCAGCGCGCGCGGGCCTGGGGCCGGATTCGCGTATTGCTTGCATCCCTCTCGCCCGAGGAACGCGGCGCCGCCGAACAGTCCGCCACCTTCCTGCTGGCGCGCGCCGAATACGAACGGCAAACCGGCTCGGTGGAAGACGCCGAGCGCGACATCAAACGCGCCGCGCGCCTCGCGCCCGACAACGTCGAAGCGCGCGCCGCGTATCTGTGGATGCTGACCGACCGCGGCACCGACGCCGAGCTGCGCAATGCCATGCGCAACGAGGCCGGCGACGCCGAAAACGACCCGCAACTGTGGGCGCCCTACGCCGCGGCGTCGATGCGTCTCGGCGACGGCCGCGCGGCGCTGCACTATCTGCACAAGCAGTCGGCGCAGGCCGCGCAGAGTCCGCTGTGGCGGCTGACCTATGCGGACGCGCTGGAGCTGAACAGTCGCATCGACGAAGCCTGGCAATTGCGCCGCAGCGTGTGGCTCGAACTCGCGCGGCGCCGTCGCGATCCGGCGCAGGCCAACGCGCTGCCCGCCGCCGAGCAGGACGATTTGCGCGGCCGCTATGTCGCGCTGACCACGCTGTTCGACAACGGCGACCGCTCGCGCGCCGTGCTGATCGAGATGCTGCGCGCGGACCAGGCGAGTCAGGCTGACGCGCAGTCGACGCAGACCTCCGAACTCGGCGACATCGGCCTGCTGCCGCCCGCGCAACAGGACGCGATCCGCAAAGAGCGGCGCGTTTATACGGCTATCGCGCGCGAGGCGGCAATTTCGTGGGCCCAGGTGCAGGACGCGTCCGACATGGAACGCGCGTGGCTGGAAAAGCAATACATTCAACGCAGCACGCGGCCGGTGTACGCCGAGGCGCAACTGGCGATCAACGAGGGCGACGTCAACGAACTGTCGCGGCTGCTCGACACCCTGCCCGATCTGATTCCCCGGCAAAACAGGGTCGATGCGCAAACGCTGACCGGCCGCAACGCCGATGCGCAAACCACCGCGTTCGAGTCGCTCACGAGCCTGCCCAACGACAGCGTGATGCACGGCCAGTTGCACGACCGGCTGCTCAGCAACGCGCAGGCGGTCTCGCCGTCGGTGCGTTACAGCGACCAGGGGCCGTTGCGCTTCAGCGAGGAATCGGTCACGGGCGGCGTGCGGTTGACGCCGTCGCAGGCGCTGCAATTGCGCTACCGGCAACGCGACCAGAGCACTGACGCCGGGTCGCTGCCCAACGCGCCGAATCACGACCGCTTGCTCGAAGGCGTCTACTCGCACAAGGGGCAATACGACGAAGAACACGTGATCGTCGGCCGCCGCGAAGCGTTGAAGGATTTCGTGACCGCGCGCGTGGAAGGCACCTACGCGGTGAACCCGAAACTCACGCTCACCTATGCCGCCGGCTACAACCAGTCCGCCACCGAAACCACGCAACTGACCGTGGCCGGCGTGAAAGACATGGCGTCGGTCGGCTTCAACTACCGGCTCGATTCGCACTGGTTCGGCGGCGGCCGTTACGAGTACGACCGTTTTCACGGCCAGGACCGCTCGTCGCTCGGCGACGGCCATCTCGTCGAATTGAACGCCGGCTACAAGATCAAGGCCGACTATCCCGACTACACGATCCGCGCGGTGTTCTCGCACGGCCAGTACAGCGCCAACGGCACACCGGGCGCGGCGCTGCAGAACCTGCTGCCGGCCGGCACTCCGTTCAACGCGCAGGCCTTCATGCCGCAAACCTTCACGCAGGGCGGCCTGCTGTTTTCTTTCGGCGACGACCTGCCGGAGAACTACTCGAAAGGCTGGCGGCCGATGTTCTCCGCCGGTCCGTTGCGCGACTCGCGCGCGGGCTGGTCGGGCCAGGTGATGGCCGGCCTCGTGGGCAGCCTGTTCGGCGGCGATCAGGTGCTGATCTACGGCTTGTATCAGGGGGCGTCGTCGAATCACTCGACCTCGGTGAAGGAAATCGGCGCGCGGTATCAGTGGCTGTACTAGAAGACGTCGGCAAGCCGCGGCTTGCCTCGCAAATCAAGCCTGTCTGACTGGAGAGCAAGATGGACCAAGCAAAACAAGCTCAAACGAAGCGGCCCCGTGTGCGCGCCGCGATGCTGTCGATCGTGCTCGGCGCCGCAGTCGGCGCGGCCCTTGGCGGTTGCTCGGTGATCGACCGGAGCACCGCGCCGGCGTTCTCGAAGAGCGATACGTGGGTGATCCTGCCGATCGCCAACAACACCGAGACGCCGCAAGCCGGACAGCGAGCCGCATCGATCGCGCAAAGCCTGTTGAGCGCGTATGGCTACGCCAATCTGACGCGCTATCCGACTAGCGCCGACGACGAAACGCTGTTCGATCCGGCCAAGCCCGACGCCCAGCAGAACGCGCTGAACTGGGCCCGTCAGCAGAATGCGCACTATGCGCTGAGCGGCGCGGTCAACGAGTGGCGCTACAAGGTCGGCGTGGATGGCGAGCCGGCCGTCGGCATCACGCTCGACGTGCTCGACGTGCAAAGCGGCAAGGTCGTCTGGACCAGCACCGGCAGCCGCACTGGCTGGAGCCGCGACGCGGTGTCGGGCGTGGCGCAGAAGCTCGAGCGCGAGTTGCTGAGCCCGCTGGCGCGCTGACGCTGAGCCGGGATCATGCCGATACGTCCGGTGCCATCTCAACGTTCGCAGCGTTCACGCGGAACGTGCGGGCCAGGCGCTCACGCCAGCGGTCTTTCAACCGAAATCAGGAAGCCCTCGCCATGAACACGCGTGCTCCGGATCAATTCGCGCCGCGCTCCCGCTTCAAGCGTCGCCAGGCGCAAAGCATCGGCGCGGGCTCGTGGTGGGCGCGGCTGGTCGCGCCGCCGCGCGGCTCGGCGCGTCGCCGCGCCGTCACCACGCTCGAATCGGTCCTCGCGACGCTGCTCGCGATCGGCCTGTGCTGGCTGTTCCGGCCGCTCAACCCGTTGCTGATTCACGTCGGCTTCGTGTGGATCTGGAGCGTGCCGATCGTGCTGGCGTTGCGCTACGGGTCGATTGCCGGGACGTTCTCCGGGCTGATTCTGCTCGGCGCCTGGTACGTGCTGTATCCGGGCGCGGACCCGTCGTCGCTCGGTTCGATCGCGCATGCGCTGGGCGAGCCGCAAATGGAACCGCAGCCGTTTCCGGTCGGCTTCTTCTTCGGCGGCTTTGCGTTCACGCTGCTGTGCGGACAATTCGGCGACGTGTGGATCACGCGGCTCGGCCAGGCGCGCATGGCGAACGACTACCTCGCCGAGCGACTGTCGATCCTCACGCGCAATCAGTTTCTGCTGCGGCTTTCGCATGAACGCCTCGAACAGGATCTGCTCGGCCGTCCCGCCACGTTGCGCGATTCGCTGGCGCGTATGCGCGCGGTGACGCTGACCCAGGAGCCCGGTAACGCGCAACGCGGCGTGGTGGATCTGCGTGGCGCGCAACAGTTTCTCGATACCGCGGCGCAGGCTTGCCAATTGGAAGGCGCGCGTCTTTACGCGTGGCGCGACGGCCATCCGCATCACGAAGCCGCCGCATGGATCGGCACCACCTTCGAGCTCGACGCGGACGATCCCCTGGTGCGCGAAGCACTCGAAGTCCGCACGCTGGTGCATATCGAGTCGGCGACCCAGCAAAAGGCCGCGCAAAGCCGCTATATCGCGTGCGTGCCGTTGATCGACGCGCTGAAGCAACCGGTCGGCCTGCTGGTGATCGAGCGCATGCCGTTTCTCGCGTTGACGCGCGACAACCTGCAATTCCTGCTGGTGCTGTGCAACTACTACGCGGACGGCGTGCAGCATGCCGACGTCACGCGCGACCTGCTGCAGGTGTTTCCCGATTGTCCCTACGATTTCGCGCTCGATTACGCGCGGCTCGTGCATCTGTATCGCGATACGCGGGTGCGCTCGTCGCTGGTCGCGCTGGTGTTCGACGAGCGCACGGCCAGCACCACCTGGTACGACCACGTGCTGCGCACGCGGCGCGCGCTGGACGTGCAATGGGCGCGCAACAACGGGCCGCTGCGCGCGATTCTGACGCTGATGCCGCTGTCTGGCGAAGGCTCGATCGATGGTTATCTGCTGCGGATCGAAGACAATCTGCGCGCGCAATACGGCGTCGATTTCGAATCGGCCCGGATTGCCGTGCACGCGATGCTGATCGCCGACGCGGATCCGGTGAATGAATTGCGGCGTTTGCTGGAGCGTTGCGATGCACGAGCCTGACGCGGATTCGGTGCGGGCAGCCTCCGAGTCGGCCTATGTGTCGCCCCGTGGCTCCGCTTCGGCTTCACGCTCCGGCGTGTTGTCCGCAGCGCTGGCTTTGCTCGCCGGACTCACGGGCGTCGCGTTGCAACTCGCGGTTTTCCTGATCGCCACCCACGGCGCGCCGGACACCTCCGCGCAATGGCTCGGCGGCCTCCCCGACGACGCACCGGCCAGCGACGCCGCGCGTCTGAACACGCACACGCTGCTGCTCTGCCTGCTGATGCAGGCGCTGGCCGCCCTGCTGATCTCGCTCGGCATCGCCCGCGCGCTGCCGCCGCGTTACCGCGCGCCGCGCACAGGCGTGCTCGCCGCGCTGTGGTTCCTGAACTTCGCGCTGCCGATCGGCGGGGTGGCCTGCACGCTCGGTGCGCTGGCCATCGCGCGAATCCTGCCGCGTCCGCCTGAACGCTTGCCGGTCACGCAGATCGACGAGCCCGAATTCGCCGCCAATCTGATCGGCAACGTGTCGTATGGCCGTGGCGCGCGTCTCAAGGCGGAGTTGCAGAACGCCGACGCCGGCACCGCGTTTCGCATGACCGCCCTGCTGGCCATGCAATCGATGCCCGCGCGCACCGTTTCTCCGTTGCTGCAAGGCATGCTGGCCGACCCGCTCGACGACATCCGCCTGCTGGCGTACGGGATTCTCGACAATCGCGAGAAAGCCCTCACGCAGCGGATTCTGGTGGAACGCCCCAAGCTCGACCGCAAGCTGCATCCGGAGCTGAACGACACCGACCGGCGACGCGCCAACAAGACCCTCGCCGAGTTGTACAGCGAGCTGATCTACGAGCATCTGGTGACTGGCGACGTCTATCGCAACGCCGCCGATCAGGCCGACGGTTTCGCCATCGCGGCGCTCGACGCCGATCCCGACGACGCCTCGCTCTGGCGTCTGCGCGGCCGCCTCGCGCTCGACCGCCGCGAACTCGACAACGCCGACACGATGCTGCAACGCGCTATCGACTGCGGTTTTCCGCGCGAACGGATGCTGCCGTATCTCGCCGAAGCCGCCTATTTGCGGCGCGATTTCTCGCGCGTGCGCCGTTTGCTGCGCGAGATGGACAGCCACGCGGGCGGCTCGACGCTGCACGCGGTGCTGGCGTTCTGGCAAGGGCGTGAAGCGCGTGCAGCGAGTACAGCGACTAACGCTGCCGACCCGCGCGATTCGCGTGGCCCGCGCGCGGCCGACGCCGACGCCAACGCACCCGACGCATCCAGCTTGTCTAACGCTTCCGACTCATCGGCTCGCGGCGCCATGCGCCGTGCCATGCCCGACCCCCTGTCCGCGCCGGACGCACCGCCGAGACGCCCAACATGAACACTCCCAAAGCCGCCACCGCTACCGTCGCACACGCTGCGCAAACCCCGCACACTCCGCACGCCGCGGCCAAACTCCCGCGCGCGGCCTCAGCCGATATCGCGCTGCTGCTCGAAGGCACGTTCCCTTATGTGAGCGGCGGCGTCTCCAGTTGGGTCAATCAGATCATCCGCGCGTTCCCGGAGTACACGTTCGCGCTGTGCTTTCTCGGCAGCCGTCCACAGGACTATCCGAAGATGTCGTATGCGTTGCCCGATAACGTCGTGCATCTGGAGAATCACTATCTGTACGACTTCGCGCCGCCGCCGATGATCCGCCACCAGGCCGGCGACCCTGCCGCCTTCATGCAGGCCGGCCAGATGCACGAGAAACTGCGCAACCCTGCCATGCGCCAGGCGGCCGGCCGGATGCTCAGGGACATGCTCGACGATCTGCGTCCCGGCGGCGCGCTCGGCGAAGAAGCGTTTCTGTATTCGAAGGAATCGTGGACCTACCTGACCGATCAATACCGGCAGTTCTGCACCGACCCGTCGTTCGTCGATTATTTCTGGACCGTGCGAATCATGCACAAGCCGCTGTGGCAGTTGGCCCGCATTGCCGAGGGACTGCCAAAGGCGAAGATGTTCCATACCGTCTCGACCGGCTACGCGGGTTTTCTGGGCGCTTTGCTGCGCTACCGGCATGGCCGTCCGCTGCTGGTGTCCGAACACGGCATCTACACGAAGGAACGCAAGATCGATCTGTTCCAGAGCCAATGGATTCGCGACAACCGCAGCATTTTCGAACGCGACGTGTCGCAGATCGGCTATTTCCGCGATCTGTGGGTGCGTTTCTTCGAAACGCTGGGCCACGTTTGCTACGACGCTGCCGAGGACATCATCGCGTTGTACGAGGGTAACCGTCGACGTCAGATCGTTGACGGCGCACCCGAGTACAAGACCGCCAATATTCCCAACGGCGTGAACCTGCCGCGGCTCGCGCCGCTGCGCGCGCAACGCGGCGCGCAGATACCGAAGACGCTGTGCCTGATCGGCCGCGTGGTGCCGATCAAGGACATCAAGACCTTCATTCGCGCGATGCTGACCGTGGTGCGCCAGATGCCGGAGGCCGAAGCCTGGATCGCCGGCCCCGAAGACGAGGACGAGTCGTACGCGAACGAATGCCGCGCGTTGGTCGAGAGTCTCGGTTTGCAGGACAAGGTCAAGTTTCTCGGCTTCCAGAAGATCGACGAGTTGCTGCCGAAATGCGGCGTGCTCGTGCTGAGTTCGATTTCCGAAGCGCTGCCGCTCGTGGTGCTCGAAGGGTTTGCGGCGGGCGTGCCCTCGGTGACGACCGATGTCGGCTCGTGTCGCCAGTTGATTTATGGACTCGACGGCGAGGACGCGGCGCTCGGTGCGGCGGGCCGCGTGGTGCAGATCGCCGATCCGCGCGCGCTCGCCGAAGCGGCGCTCGACCTGCTCGACGAACGCAACTGGCACGCGGCGCAAAAAGCGGGCATTGCACGGGTCGAGCGGTTTTATACGCAGGACCAGATGGTGCGCTCGTATCGCGAGTTGTACGCGCGGCTTACCGCGCTAGCGAATCTGGAGCCGACGCCGCAGCAGGCGCTGTCGTCCTGAAGCGGCGCTCAGACGACGCGGATGCCGCACTGAGCCACTCCCCACTCAACGCAAACGGGACGGATCGCCATGGCCGGAATCGGGTTCGAACTGCGCAAGATGCTCCGCCGCGATACGCTGCTGGGGCTGATGCAGGCTTATACGTACGCCGGGCTGATCGGCGCGGGGCCGTGGGTGCTGTCGATCGTCGGCATTCTGCTGATCGGTGTGCTGAGCCTGCCGTTCGTCTTGCCCACCGGGCTCATCACACAGTTTCAGGTCTCGGTGACGTATCTGATCTCGTTGTCGCTGATTCTCACCGGCCCGTTGCAACTTGCCTACACGCGCTTTACCTCCGACCGTCTGTTCGAAAAGCGCGACGACCTGGTGCTGCCGAACTATCACGCGGTGGCGTTCGTCGTGACGGCGGCATCCGCGGTGCTCGGCACGCTGGCGATCGTGCTGCTGTTTCCGCAGCAGACCGTCGCGTACCGGCTGCTCATGCTGGCCGGCTTCGTCGTGATGTGCAACATCTGGATCGCGACGATTTTTCTGTCGGGCATGAAGCAGTATGTGTCGATCATCGTGGTGTTCTTTATCGGCTATACCTTCACCACCGGTGCGGCGCTCGCGCTCAACCGCTTCGGCCTGACCGGGCTGCTATCGGGCTTCGTGACCGGCCAGACTATCTTGCTGGTCGGCCTGCTCGCGCTGATCTACCGCGATTACCGCAGCGATCATTTCATCTCGTTCGAAGTGTTCTGGAAACAGTACCGTTACCCGTCGTTGATGCTCACCGGTCTGCTGTACAACCTCGCGATCTGAGTCGACAAGTTCATGTTCTGGTACTCGCCCGGCACGGGCCAGCCGGTGATCGGGCCGCTGCGGGCGTCGCTCATCTACGACATTCCCGTGTTTCTCGCGTATCTCGCGATCATTCCGGGCATGGCGGTGTTTCTGATGCGGATCGAAACCGACTTTGTGGAGTACTACGACGCCTTCTACGACGCGGTGCGCGAAGGCGCGTCGCTGCAGCATATCGAGCGCATGCGCAACGCGATGGTGGAAGCGCTGCGCAACGGCATCTGGGAGATCATCAAGGTGCAGACCATCGCCGCGATGATGCTGTTCGCCGCCGGCACCGTGCTGCTGTCGTGGCTGAAAATTTCGACGCTTTATCTGCCGCTGCTTTATATCGACGTGATCGCCGCCAGCATGCAGGTCGTGTTCATGGGCACGATCAACGTGTTCTTCTATCTCGACAAACGCAAGATCGTGCTGTGTCTGGTGGCGGGGTTCGTCGTGTTGAACGTGATTTTCACGGCGTTGACGCTTGCGCTCAATCCCGCTTTCTACGGCTATGGTTTCGCGGGCGCGCTGCTGGTGGTCGTGCTGGCGAGTCTTTACCTGCTCGATCGTAAATTGGAATCGCTAGAATACGAGACCTTCATGCTGCAATAAGGCCTCCTCTTTCGATGACCTTACCCAACGAATCGACACGTAACGCGCGAGCGAGTGCAGCCAACTCGCTGTTTGCCTTTCTGAAGGCGTTGCCGCTTGGCGAGCGGCTGATCGAAGGCGGTTTCATGGCGGTGCAGGCGGTGGCCGGCGCGAGTCTCGCGTTCGAGATCGGCCGCCTGCTGCATACCGAGCAGGCGTTCTGGGCCGCGATCACCGCGATCGCGGTCAGCCAGCATAGCTATATCGACACGCGCAATCTGTCGCGCGATCAGTTTATTGGCGCGATGGTGGGTGGCGTGTGCGGGCTGGCGGGCGCGCTGCTTGGCGGCGGGTATTTCGCGGCTTATGCGGCGACGGTGGGCGTCGCGATTGTCGTGTGCTGGATTCTGAATGTGGGCAGCGCGGCGCGGCTGGGTGGGATTACCGCGACGATCATGCTGCTGGTGCCGGGGATGGGGCCGCCCTGGGATAAGGCGCTGCTGCGGTTGGGTGAGGTGACCCTGGGCACGGTGTGCGCGTTGTTGATGGCGTGGTTGATGTCGAAGGTTGAACAGCGGTGGTTTGGGAAGCCGCGCAATACGTGAGGGACGGTCAGCGATGAGCCGTTCGTTGGTAGCGCCATAGCGTGCGGTAGCCGGCGAAGATCAGGCCTCCGACTAACAGCGTGGAAACGATCCAGTAAAGAAGTAAGGCGAGCATTTCCATGTCGTCGGCGTTCGCCAGGTCATTGTTTCCCGTCACCGAGAGCACGAAGCGGATGAAGCCGTCGACGAAATCCGGCATGTTGAACGGCAGGAGACTGAAGAGGCACGCGAGATACCATCCTCCTATAACGGAAACAACCACAAAGACCACGACGGCTAATATTTTCATTGCAAGCTGTCTATTCATTTCACTTCAACCGTTCCGTATGCCTTCATCGTAGTGCCTGGAACCGGCATCGTGAGCCCCCTGGATCGAATGAATTTTTGAAGTGCATCAAATGCACCCGAATTGACGACGGTAATGCATCCTTGGCTCAGTCGGAGCGGCCCCATTGGATGCAACCGGAAATTTCCCCTGGCGATTCCGTTAATGTTCGTGGTATCGCCCGACACGGGATTCCACAACATGAACCAGTACTGCCTGTCGGTGGAGCCAAAGCCGTATGTGCTCCACAAGTCACGCATCATTCCCATACGCCCACCCGAATGGCGGTCGACCAGATAATAAACTCCTTTAGGTAGCGGTCCGAGATTCGGAATAGCCGTGTCGTCCGGATTGTCCCGCCCTCGATCAGTTCCAGAAAAGGCCGTACAGGTGCGGTTCCTGGACATGTGAGAATCGAAGTTTTCTGCTTGTTGAGAATGAAAGTGCATGCGACTGGCATATGACCATTCTTTATGTCCGTTCGGGGACGGCCATACTATCAACGTGGCTCTCTCATAAATCATTGAAGCCACTCCGTGATTTCACTCTCTCGCGTCACGCCGTACTTCAAGGAGTTATTCTCGATACAGCCAGCCTCGGACCGGTAAAGCGCACGTAAGCACGGCATGCAATCTGAATGTCCCGAGCAACGTACGTATTTTCTGACACACGATTTGCAAACCTCACGATCGCCAGGTGCGCAGAGCGGCATTCGCCGCAAGCAAGCGCAGCTAGCCTTGCGCCGCATCATCCTCTTGCGGCCGACGCCGGTAACGCCCCGGCGTCACGCCGATACTTTGCTGAAACGCCTTGCCAAACGCGGCTTCCGATTGATAGCCCACCATCTCGCCGATCTCCGCCGCGCTACGCTGCGTGCGCAACAGCAGGTCGCACGCGATCGTCATGCGGATCTGCGTGAGGAAATCCATTACCGTCATGCCCGCCCGCTCGTTGAAATGGCGCGCGTAAGTGGCCCGGGACATCGCGGCGACGTCGCCTAGTTCGGCAATCGTCCATGCACGCTCCGGCGCGCTCAACATGCTTTGTACGGATGCGCCCAGACGCGCGTCAGCGAGCAGCGTCAGCACGCCCGAGGTCGACGCGTTCTGTTCGCCATGCACGCGCAAGGCCATCGCGAAGAGCGCGTGGCTCAGCGCGGTGACGATGGCCAGCGCGCCCGGTTGACGATGCTCCGCCTCGGCGCGCATCAGCGCGATCACCGTTTGCAACGGCCCGAGTGCCTGCGCGCCGCCGAGCGACACGTGGAACGGATCGGGCAGCGCATTCAGCAGTAACGCGGATGAGCCCGGCGAGTAAACGAAGCGGCCGCAGAGGAGATCGACATCGGGCTGCGCCGCGGGCGCGTTGCTGTTGTCGCCGTTGTTGCTATCGTCGCTGTCGTGGCCGTCGTTGCGTCGCACGGGCAGCATGCCGTCGTGACTTAGCGTCAACGGCGCCGTGGCGTTAGTTCGCGCCACATTGCGCACACGATGCGCCGCACCGTGCGGAAACAGCACGAAATCGCCCGGCCGCAGCGCCACTTCCCCGCCGCCGGTGGTTTCGATCAGGCAGGCGCCTCCGAGCACCAGATGAAACGGCGCGATACCCGTTTCCATCGGCGCGTGATCGATATCGAAGCCGCCCGAGAGAAGGCAACGCAGATCGAGGCTGGCTTGCGGGCGGGCAAGGTCGATCAATCGGCTGAGCATGTCCATGAGACGATCGCGCTAAAAGTTGAGCGAATTGAGTATTCAGGATATCGCGGCGCAGCGCAATACTTTGTCTCACGACGCCGGCACCCGCCGACGCGCAATAGAGACGAAGGAGCATGGCCATGTTGAACTGGATCGAATACCGCAAAGAACTGTTCGGCCGCATCGGCGAGATCGGCAAACTGTCGCCGGATACCGTCCGGGCCTATCAGACGATGTCGAGCGCGGGTCAGAAAAGCGATCTGCTGGGCGCGAAGACGCGTGAGCTGATTTCGCTGGCGGTCGCGGTGAGCTTGCGTTGTGACGGTTGTATTACCGTGCATACGGCCGAAGCGCTGAAGCATGGCGCGACGCGCGATGAAATCGCCGAAGCGCTGGGCGTGGCGGTGGCGATGAATGCCGGCGCGGCGATGGTGTACTCGGCCCGGACGATGGATGCGGTCGCGGCTTATTCGAGTGACGCGGCGGATGCGGGTCGGTAATCGTCCGACTGCATGAAAAAAGCCGGTTACATGCACACGAGCATGCAACCGGCTTCGTTGCGCGCGGTAGTTACACCGCGTGCCGCGCCTCTTCCAACTGCTTGCGACGCACCTCACCCTGGCGCTCCAGCATCCAGCCCGGATACTCGGCCGGCAGCGTGCTGACCTGATCGAGCTTCGCTAGCTCATCCGCGGTCAGCGTGACGGCGGTCGCGGCGATGTTGTCGTCGAGCTGCTCGACCTTCTTCGCGCCGACGATCACCGACGTCACCACCCGCTGGTGCAACAACCACGCGAGCGCGATCTGCGCGACCGATACGTGCTTGGCCTCCGCGATATCGCGCATCACGTCGATGCAGTCGTACGCGCGCTCACGGTTGACCGGCGGAAAATCGAACGTCGTGCGACGGCTGCCCGTCTCGCCCTGCTGCTCACGTCCATATTTGCCGCTCAGCAAACCGCCCGCGAGCGGACTCCACACCATCAGGCCCAGGCCTTCGCTGTGCAGCATCGGCACGAGTTCGCGTTCGAGGTCGCGCCCCGCCAGCGTGTAATACGCCTGCAGCGATTCGAAGCGCGCGAGCCCAAGGCGCTCCGCGATACCGAGCGCCTTGACGATCTGCCACGCGGCCCAGTTCGACACGCCGACATAGCGCACGTGGCCGTGCTGAACCAGCGTGTCGAGCGCGCGCACGGTTTCTTCGATCGGCGTGGCCGGATCGAAACCGTGGATCTGATACAGGTCGACATGATCGAGTTGCAGGCGTTTCAGGCTTGCCTTCACACCGTCGATGATGTGATACCGCGACGCGCCGCGCGCATTCGGAAACTCGTCGGTCTGGCCGAACACCTTGGTCGCCACGACGACTTTGTCGCGCGGCACCTTGAGGTTTTTCAGCGCCTGGCCGGTGATCTGTTCGGACAGGCCGCCCGCGTAGACGTCGGCCGTGTCGATGAAGTTGATGCCGGCGTCGAGCGACCGGCCGACCAGCCGCTCCGCGTCGGCCTGCTGCAGATCGCCGATCTGCTTCCAGATGCCCTCGCCGCCGCCGAAGGTCATCGTGCCCAGACATAGTTCTGAAACAAAAACTCCAGTGCGGCCTAACGGGTTGTAACGCATTGCGGAGACTCCATCGTGAAGGGGTGGATGGGTGAGGCGTAGAGGTTACTGCAATTGGGGGAAGTCGGCTGGCGGGGCGGCAATGCTCATCCGGTACGTCAATGATCCGTCGAACATGGGCGCTTTTGATTGTGGGGGATTTTGACAGACGGCGGGGCTGTGGGATTAGTCGTGATGTATTCCTGGCTCAGAGATGTTTGACGACATGAATACGAGTTCCGTATGGGACTAAATTGATTCGTGTTTATATCAGGCCAGGCAGCGGATTTAACGCCAGAGCGTGAGGATGTAAAATTTTGCAACGGCATCAGAATCAGATTCCCGATGCATAAAATCGCCCCTATTCCTCATATAGAATTGCCGTTTTTAGCTTTGGGACAGCCTCATGCCGTGGACATTTCAGCAAAGCACCGGGAAACTTTCGTTTAATGGCGAATCTGTCGAAACGGGTTATTCAGGTGCTGCCACCGGTAAAAACAATCCGGCCATGCAGTCAATTCAAAACGTAGGGCCGATCCCACGCGGTAGCTGGCAAATCGGTGCGCCTCACAGCTCTCCACACACCGGAAGCTTCACGCTCAACCTCGCGCCCATGGTGGGAACGAATACCTTCGGGCGAAGCGCTTTCCGAATCCATGGCGACAGCACGGCTCATCCGGGACAGGCATCTGACGGATGCATCATCATGGGCGTTCATACTCGCCACCGAATAGGGTCAAGCGGCGACCGACGCTTGGAGGTTATCCAATGAAGCGCGCTTCTGGTTTCACATTGGCACTCGTATTCGCTTGCTCAGCCGCACCGGCAATTGCGGCTCAACCAAACGCGTCCGTCCTGGCAAAGCAGCTTGATAACAAAGGTGCAAAGGCCACGGTGAGCGGCATGTCGGAATCCGAGTGGGACAACGTCCTGACTCGTATCGATTCCGGCAATACGGCATGGGTTGCGCTCGCGCCTAAGCTGGCCGAAGGGACGGACGGCGGAAATTCCGAAGACCTTGGAATCGGGTTGGCGTACGCTCTTCCGAAGAACCCCAAAGCGGTACTCAGGGCCATTGATCCGAATAACGGGCCGGTGCTCGGCGTCGGTCGCGTCTGCTCTGCTCCGTTCATCGAAGACACGGTTAAAGATATTCCGGCGTACATCAGGCGCGCCAAAGCCGCGTTGCGCGACGTGCATGACGCGGCGTTGCAAAACGTGAGGGATGCGTGTCTGGCGGAGTTGGCGAAGCCTTAAAGTGAAGCGGATCGGTCGATACATTGCAAACGTGGCGGCAACGCTTGTGCCAGGCGTGCTGCTCGCCCGGTACATTACGAATCTGCCTGTCGAATGACCAGGCACATGGCAGGCGCCGGCCACCACGCAAGGTGAACGGACTCATCAATCGACGCTGCAAAGAGGCCGAACCCTTCAAACACGGTGCGCAATGAAGCGCGCGTCCGTGCTGTTGGCACTCGTATGCTCATCGGCATTCGCCAAGGCTTCAGACCCAGCTGACGTGATTTCGAAACAAAGCGGACTACCCGCGAGTGAAGTGCAAGGCATGCTCGCGAACTGCGACGCCAACCAAATCAGTCTGAACTTCTGCGCATGGCGCGATCGGTAGTGGCCGCGCAGAGCTACAAGATGCGTTGGACGAGAAACCCGCTGCCTGCAAGACAGGACTCGAAAAGAAAATCACCGCGTGGAAGAAGCGCCGCGATGCAAGTTGCAAGAAGTCAGCAGTGGAGGAAAACGGCGGCGGTTCGATCGTTCCGATGGAAATTGCCGCCTGCGAGGCCGACGAGACAGAACGCATGACGAAGGTCATCCGGGCGAAAAAATGCCACGATAATTGACGCGGCCGCGAGCGGGGTAATGAGAAACTGCCGTTAGCGTGAATCCATGCCCTTTCAGCAGGCCGCGCAATGGTCGGCCGTAAGCTTTCATATGCGGCTATCGCGTTGATGGCCTGCGCCTTCGTGTGTGCAGCGCAAACGCTACATGCGACGATTAGCGATTTCGTCGGCAAGTGGACTTTTACAGATGTGGTTGACTACCTTGATCTTTCCGATGGTCTTCCCGAGGCGAAGCGGATCCTTGGCTTGATGAAGAGATGAAAAAACAGATTCTGATAAAAGCGTCGTTGAGCGTCCTCTGGATTCTCACTTCCATCTTCGGCGGATTGCAACTGACCTATTACTTCGACGACGTGTATCCCGGCAATATGCCGGACCCCGTCGACAGGTTCATCCGCTTTTGCCTGGCCGTCACGCGACACAACGATCTGGCGAATCCCGATGACATGGAAGTGCTCGCACTGCTCCTCTATTGGACGATAGCTACGTTACTGGTCGCTGCGCTTCTGTTCATCTGCTACACCGTCGTGCGTCGTTACCGGAATCCCGCTCGTCGATAAAGGCCTCCATGATGACTCGATGGACCATTGCAATCGCGTTGCTGGCTAGCTGCGCTTTCGCTCACGCAAGGCCTTTGGCCGTGCCGGATGATGGCACTGCGGCGGTATGGGCATCCAGGCTGGTTAGCAAGTATCAGTTGACCACGGACAAGATTGATTGCCTGTTCTTCGACACGTTCGATAAAGGCGCTAGCTTCGACGTCCGGGTTCGTGAGAACCATGCACCGGAATGCGGCGGAATGGTTGACACTTCACCCACGCTTTTCTTCATCAAGATCAGAAAGAGCGACGGCCGCGCGTCAACGAATGCATACGACAGCGCGCGCTTCGTGCCACTGCGGCGAGTGACGAAGAAGTGAGTGACACGAATTTGCCAAGATTGAAGCCGCGTGCAGTTGAATCCTCCAAACCCGCCACCTCGCCCCTATTTCACCCGCCTTTCAATCCCCCCAGCAAACCCCGCGTAAACCTGCCAGACTGACCCGAAACCGCGCCTCTAGATATGGCACCCCACGCCCCCATCTAAGCCCTCATGACTTCGGCAAAGACAAAGCCCACCGCCGCGCTAAACGCGGCTCGCCCTTCCAAAGCGTCGCGCAAAGCGGCGGGCACAACCTCGGCCCAATCAACCACGTCCACCGCACTAAACGCACTAAACGCACTAACCCCCTTCCACCCCGCCGTCTCCAACTGGTTCAAAAAAACATTCCCCGCGCCCACCGACGCCCAAACCGCCGCATGGCCGCAAATCCGCAGCGGCCGCTCCACGCTGGTCGCCGCTCCGACCGGCTCCGGCAAAACCCTCACCGCCTTCCTCTCCGCACTCGACGATCTGGTCCAGCAAGGCCTCGCCAACGGCGGCGCCCTGCCCGATGAAACGCTGGTGGTCTACATCTCGCCGCTGAAAGCCCTTTCCAACGACATCCGCATCAACCTGCAATCTCCATTGCAAGGCATCGCCGAAGAACTCGCCGCGCTCGGCCTGCCGCCGCTCGATATCCGCACCGCCGTGCGCACCGGCGACACCACCCAGCAAGAGCGCAACGCGCTAAAAAAACGCGCGCCGCACATCCTGGTGACCACACCCGAATCGCTCTACGTGCTGCTCGGCTCGGACTCCGGCCGCCGCATGCTCGCCACCGTGCGCACGGTGATCGTCGATGAAATTCACGCGCTCGCGGGCAGCAAGCGCGGCAGTCATCTCGCGCTCAGCCTCGAACGGCTCGACGCGTTGTGCCAGCGTCGCTTGCCGCGTATCGGCCTGTCGGCCACGCAAAAGCCGGTCAGCGCGGTCGCACGCTTTCTGGTGGGCGGCGCAAGTCTCGCGAGCAGCGAGCCCGCCGACTGCGCGATCATCGACGTCGGCCATATCCGCGCCCGCGATCTCGCGCTGGAAATCCCGCCGGTGCCGCTCGAAGCGGTCATGTCGAACGAAGTGTGGGAACGCGTCTACGACCGCCTCGCCGAACTGGTGGCGATGCACCGCACCACGCTGGTGTTCGTCAACACGCGCCGCATGGCCGAACGCGCCGCGCGTCATCTGACCGAGCGGCTGGGCAAGAACGCGGTCGCCGCACATCACGGCAGCCTCGCGAAAGAACATCGTTTCGACGCCGAACAGCGCCTCAAACGCGGTGAATTGCGCGTGTTGATCGCGACGGCATCGCTGGAACTCGGCATCGATATCGGCGATGTCGAACTGGTCTGCCAGATGGGTTCGCCGCGCGCGATCGCGCCGTTCCTGCAACGCGTCGGACGCTCGGGCCATCAGGTCGGCGGCATGCCCAAAGGGCGGCTGTTTCCCGCCTCGCGCGACGATCTGATCGAATGCGCGGCGCTGCTCGATTGCGTGCAGCGCGGCGAACTCGATGCGCTGCGGATTCCGCGCGCGCCGCTCGACGTGCTCGCGCAGCAGATCGTCGCCGAAGTCTCCAGCGCCGAGTGGGACGAAGACGCGCTGTTCGACATGATGCGACACGCCGCGCCCTACGGGGATCTCGAACGCGAGCAGTACGACGCCGTGCTGCGCATGCTTGCCGAAGGCTACACGAGCCGCAACGGTCCGCGCGGCGCGTATATCCACCGCGACGTGGTGAGCGGCACGCTGCGCGGCCGGCGCGGCGGCAAGCTGGTGGCCGTGACCTCGGGCGGCACGATTCCCGAGAACGCCGACTACGCCGTCGTGCTCGAACCGCAGGCGATCAACATCGGCACCGTCAACGAAGACTTCGCGGTCGAAAGTCTGGCCGGCGACGTGTTCCAGCTCGGCAATGCGTCGTACCGGATTCTGCGGATCGAGAGCGGCCGCGTGCGGGTCGAGGACGCGCAAGGCCAGCCGCCGAATATTCCGTTCTGGCTCGGCGAAGCGCCGGGACGCAGCGACGAACTGTCGTTCGGCGTGGCGCGCTTAAGAGAGCAGATCGGGCATTTGCTCGAAGCGCAAACCGAAACCGAAACGCACCCCGCCCACCTCGACCACGCGATCGACTGGCTCATCGACACCCTCGGTCTCGACGAAGCCGCTGCGCGCCAGATCGTCGACTATCTCGCCCGCGCCCGCGCCGCGCTCGGCGTGCTGCCGACGCAAAACACGCTGGTCATGGAGCGTTTCTTCGACGAATCCGGTGGCACCCAACTCGTGATTCACGCGCCGTTCGGCAGCCGCGTGAACCGCGCGTGGGGACTCGCGCTGCGCAAGCGTTTTTGCCGGACCTTCAACTTCGAACTGCAAGCCGCCGCTACCGAGGACGCGATCGTCCTGTCGCTGACCGGCAGCCACTCGTTCGTGCTCGACGAAGTGTGGCGCTATCTGCATTCGAACAGCGCCGAACATCTGCTGATCCAGGCGCTGCTCGACGCGCCGCTGTTCGGCGTGCGCTGGCGCTGGAACGCGACCACCGCGCTCGGTTTGCCGCGTTACACCGGTGGCCGCAAAACCGCGCCGCAACTGCAGCGCATGCGCAGCGAAGACCTCCTCACAAGCGTGTTTCCGGAGCAGGCGGCGTGTCTGGAGAACGTCGTCGGCGAGCGCGAATTGCCGCGTCATCCGCTAGTCGACCAGACCGTCGACGACTGTCTGCACGACGCGATGGATAGTGACACCTGGCTGGCGCTGCTGCGCCGTATCGAACAGGGAGACGTGCAACTGGTGGCGCGTGATTTGCCGGCGCCATCGCCGCTGGCCGCCGAAATCCTGACCGCGAAACCGTACGCCTATCTGGACGACGCGCCGATCGAGGAACGCCGCACGCAGGCGGTGATGAATCGCCGCTGGACCGATCCCGCCAGCGCCGACGACCTTGGCGCACTCGACGCCGACGCGATCGACAGCGTGCGCGACGAAGCCTGGCCGCAGGCGCGCAACGCCGACGAGATGCACGAAGCGCTGACGGGCCTCGCCTGCATCACCGAGGCCGAAGCGCAGGCGCACGAAGACTGGCCCGCATGGCTCGCCGCGCTGGCCGGGTCGGGCCGCGCGACACGCCTGCAGGTCAGCGAAAAAGTCGCGCTGTGGCTGCCCGCCGAACGCCTCACCGGCTTCCAGGCGCTCTACCCTGACGTCCCGGCCGCTCGCTACGCGCCGCCGCTCGTCGCGCCCAAAGGCTACGCCGAAACCTTGACCGCCGACGACGCCCTGCTCGACGTCCTGCGCGCGCGCCTGACCGGCTTCGGCCCGCTGCCCGTCGAAGCGATCGCGCAAGCGCTCACTTTGCCGGCGGCATCGGTCGAACAGACGCTGACGCGCCTTGAAGCGGAAG